>JALORP010000056.1 GCA_025458865.1 Steroidobacteraceae bacterium
CCCGCGTAGGTCGCCAGGTCGTAGGTCCGGCTGGTGTCGCCGCCGTTGATGAACTTGACCTCGAACTGGTTCGTCGCACCCGGCGCGTTGACCTTCACCTTGAACTCGAACGTCTCGTAGCCGGCCGCGAAGCCCGCGGCGTAGTTGTTGAAGGCCACGAAGCCTACGTTCGGGCCGTAGCCCGTGCCGCTCGTCACCTGGAAGGCCGGGCTGTAGTCGGCGTCGCCCGTAAAGGCGCCGTCGAACACCGCCCCCGAGCCAAAGTTGTCGATCGCCGGCGGCGCAAGATCCTCGGTGATGCCCGGATCGGTCGCGTAGACCACCGCCTCGGGAATGATGCCCGCCCCGCCACCACCGCCGCCGCCGTCGGCTTCACCCGAATACACTCGTACCCAGTCGACTTCCATAGTCACCGGCAGCGGGGTGGCGCCGCTCGGCGGCCCTGGGAACCGGCCGCCGACCGCGACGTTGAAGATGATGTAGAAGTTCTGGTCGAACGGCGCCGGGAACGGGGCCGCGGTCGAGGACCACGAGTTCTTGACAGCGTACAGCGTGTCGTTCACGTACCAGCGGATCTCCGTGGGATCCCACTCGACCGCATAGGTGTTGAACTCCTCCGTCACGTCGGTGGAGGGCCTGTAGCGCGTCTCGGAGCTTTGATTCGCCGGGAATTCGCCGCCGTAGTGGATGGTGCCGAAGATCTGGTTGCCCCCGGACGCGTCCAGGTTCACGGCCTCGACGATGTCGATCTCGCCGCTTGCGGCCCAGCGACCGTAGGGGCTGTCCTGCGCGAGCAGCCAGAAGGCCGGCCAGATGCCCTGGCCGGGCGGAAGCTTGATGCTGGCCTCGATGCGGCCGTAGCGGAACGCGAAGCGGTCCCGGGTATTGATCCGGGCCGACGTGTAGTTGTACCCGTTGGCGGTCTCGCGGCGCGCGGTGATCTTGAGCTTGCCGTCGCTCAGCTGGGCGTTGTCCGGCAGGTACCACTGCAGCTCGCCGTTGCCCCAGCCGATCAGGTCGGGTCCGTACTGGGAGCCGTCCCCGGTCTCGAAGAACCAGACCGCGGGATCGAGCTTGGCGGCGTTGAACTCGTCGCTCCAGACGAGCGTCAGCGTCTCACCCGGCCCGACCGCGTCGTTGTCGGCGAGGGTGAGCGAAGGATTGCCGATGTTGAGGTTGGTGCGGGTCGTGGTGTCGGCCGCGGGGATCGTCTCGATCTGGCTGAGCGGCTCCGGCCGGTCCCCATCGGCACACGCGGCGACGACCAGCGCAATGCCCAACAAAAGCCCGCGAAGCCGCGGTGCCGCTCGTCCGCCTGTCATGACTCCCCCCCACTCCCACACGCTGCCCATGCCTCGGCGGGTCGCCGACGCACTCATGGGGCGTAGCGATACCAAGACGTGACAGCGTTGTCAAACCGGGTCAGCCGTTGGCGCCGGTTTTGTTGCGTGGAGGACACGGAGTGGGGGCTGGCGCCCCCGGGCAGGACTACGCCGGGGTGCAGCACCCGTGGGCAAAATAGCGAGCGAGCAGGGTCTCGATCTGGTGCGTCGCCGCCGGCTGGTTGCAGCGGACCGCAGGCAGGGGTAGCCGACTCAACCGGGCATCCCAGGCCCTGTTGATGCCGTTGCCTGCGATGGCCGGCGCCATGGCGTGCGAATTGACCACCCTGATCCCGCGCAGGCTGAACGTGAACGGGTCACGGTCGTGCTTGGTGTCCGAGTGCATGATCTGCTTTCCTTCGCAAACGTGTTGCTGACGATCTCCGGACCGCCTCCGGGCGTCCGTTGCGCTGCAAGATAGGGTCGGCGCCGCCAACCCTCAAGCGAAGAAAACTCAGCCCAGCAATGAGGAAAGCTCAGCCTGGATCCGGGAACTTCATGGGGGAAACGCTGCCTGTTTCCCGGAAATTCTGGAGGATCCAGTTTCTCAGGACGGCCACGGCCGGGTCGTCGGCCCGGTCCTCCCGGACGACCAGGTAGTAGCTGACGTCGGCGACGATCGGCTGGCTGAACAGCCGCACGATGCTGCCGTACTTGAACCACAGGTCGGCCAGGGGCACCGGCACCAGCGCCGCCCCCAGCCCGCGCTCGCAGGCCCGGACGACCGCAATCATCGAGTCGAGGCGGGTCACCTTGCCGTTCGCGGGCAGTTCGAGGCCGGCGGCCCTGGACCACTGTTTCCAGGCGGTCGGGTAGGTGTCGTGGACCAGCAGCGGGAAGTCGCTGAGAATCCGGCCGTCCCGCACCTTCAGTCCCTTCTTGAAGTCGGGAGACCCGGCGGGCACCAGGGTCAGGGGCATCAGCAGGTCGGACATCATGCCCGGGGGCGGCGTACGGAACAGGCGGATCGAGAGATCCGCGTCGGCCGGATGGGTCTCCGGCGTCTCGTCGCTGGTCCCGACCTTGATGTCGATCTCGGGATGCGCGGCGCTGAACTCCTTGAGCCGGGGCACGAACCACTCGCTGGCGAAGAAGGGCTGGACCGACATCCGGATGGAGCTCGACCTGAAGCCCTTCCGATGGCGCGCGACCACCTCGTCGAGCTGATCCATGAGCGGGCAGGCTTCCTCGAACAGGGCGCGTCCGACCCCGGTCAGGCGCAGGTCGCGACTGTTGCGATCGAACAACGGCTCGCCGAGCTCCTGCTCCAGGGACTTGATCTGGTGGCTCACGGCGGACGGCGTGATGAAGAGCTCCTCTGCGGCGGTCCGGAAACTCTCGTGCCGGGCGGCGACGCAGAAGGTCCGCAGCGCGCGCAGACCGATGTTGGACCTCTGGGCCACCGGACCTACCTCCGCATCACCAGCTTGGGAGTGCGATCGACGTAGAACAGGCCCCAGTGCTTCTCGGCGCCCAGCGGATCGGTCGGGTCTCCCTTCCACGGTTCGTCGAAGGCCTCGAAGAAGAACACGGTGACGTTGTTCTGCTTCGCCCACGCGTGGATCTCCCGGTAATAGCGCACCTGCGCCTCCTCGCTCGCGCGCCCGCCGAACTCGCTCGCGGTCGTGGCCCAGCCGGCCTCCAGGACCGCGATCGGCTTGCCCGGCAGCGCCGCCCGCACGCCCTCGAGGTTCTCGAGGGTGTAGGCGAGCGCCTCGTCGATGGTCTTCTCCTCCCACTGCGGGTACGTGTGGACACCGATGAAGTCCACCGCCGCGGCGAGCGGCGCGCCGTCCTTGATCCACCAGGCGTAGTTGTCGGCGACCGTCACCGGCTGGTCGATCGCTGCCTTCACGCGTTCGACATACGCGATGACCTTCTCCAGCGGCACCATGTGGTCGTTCCACTCCACCAGCGCCTCGTTGCCCACGTTAACGGCCACGACGATGTCGCCGTACTGCCGCGCGAGCTCGATCCCGCGCTCGACCTCGGCCACGTTAGCCAGCGTGTTGGCCGCCAGCTCCTCGTCCGGGATCGGCTCGTCGAGCCACGGACAGCCCTCGTGATTGCTGATCTCGGCGCGCAGCCAGATGCCGAGCAGGACCTTGATCGGCAACTGGTGCTCCCGGATGATCTCGAGCGTCGCCACCGTGTTCTCGCCGACGTCGTAGACCCGGATCAACCGGAAGCCGTGGTCCACGAGGATGCGCAGGTCCTCCAGGATCTCCTCCCGGGTCGGATTCGCCGCGCCTTCGCCGAGGTCGGGATGCTGCCCCTCGCGGTAACCGGAATACGCGACCGCCATCACCTCGCCGGCGAGCAGCGCCTCCGGCGGCTGTTGCAGCCCGGGCGGGGCGTCCACCGCCACGCTCTTGCCCCCGCCCGGCGAACAGCCCGCCAGCAGGACCGCGGCCAGCGACAGCACGATCAATCGATTCACTTCAGCACCTCCTTGCCGGTTCGACGGACGCCTGCGCTAGGCCGGCGGAACGACGCGGAATGCGGCGCGGAGCCCCGCCTCGGAGCTGCCCCCGATCCATGCGTGGAACTCGCCGGGTTCGACCACGAGCCGCATGTCGCGGCCGTAGAACGCAAGATCGTCGGTGTGCAGCCGGAATTCGACGGTGACCTGCTCGCCGGGGTCGAGAGACACGCGACGGAAGGCCTTGAGCTCCCGGACCGGGCGCGTCACGCTGCCGACGAGGTCGCGGACATAGAGCTGCACGACTTCCTCGGCGCGGACCTCGCCGGTGTTGCGAAGGTCGGCGCACACGTGGAACGACTGACCGCGCGGGATTTCTCCGCTGCTGACGCGGATGCTGGAGTACTCGAAGCTGGCGTAGGACAGCCCGTGGCCGAAGGCGAACAAGGGCGTGTAGCCGGCGTCGAGGTGGAACGACGTCATGCCGAGCGAGAGCTGTCGCGCCTTGGGATCGATGTCGTCGATGTGGACCACGCTGTCCGGGCCCGGCGGCTTGCCGGTGTTCTTGTGGCTGTAGTAGATCGGCACCTGCCCGACCATGCGCGGAAAGCTGACCGGCAGCTTTCCCGAAGGCGACTCGATCCCGAAAAGGAGGTCCGCGATGGCGGGCCCGCCCATCGTGCCCGGATGCCAGGCGTAGAGGATCGCATCCACCTGGTCCGCGATGTTCGCGAGCGTCAGCGGCCGCCCCGCCAGGATCACGGCGATCACGGGCTTTCCCGCTTGGCGGACGCGCGCCACGAGTTCCGCCTGCGCCCCCGGCAGGCTGATGTCGGCGCGGCAGTGCGCCTCGCCCGAGAGGATCGCCTCCTCGCCGAGGAACAGCACGGTCGCATCGGACCGACCGGCCAGCGCCGCGGCTTCGTCGAATGCGCGGGTGTCCCTGCTGCGGCAGGTCTCCATCGCGCGCAGGTAGCGCACCTCGACGTGCTCGCCCACCAGGGCGTGGATGGCCTGCAGGGGCGTGACGCTGAGTCCAGGGTCGCCGTCGAACACCCAGGTTCCGAGCTGCTCGTCGGGCGCATCGGCAAGCGGCCCGATCACCGCGAGGGAGCCGAGCTTCTCCCGCGACAGCGGCAGGACGCGGTGTTCGTTCCTGAGCAGCACGATGCTCTGCAGCGCGGCTTCCCGCGCGATCGCGAGCGATTCCTCGCGGGCGCCGGGCGGGAAAGCGTCGGGCTTCGTGTAGGGGTTCTCGAACAGCCCGAGGCGGAACTTGACGTGAAGAATCCTGCGCACCGCGGAGTCGATCAGGCTCTCGTCGAGTTCGCCGGCCCGCAAGAGCGAGGGGAGGTGCGCGGCGTAGGCGTCGCCGTGCATTTCCATGTCGACTCCGGCCGTCACCGCTTCCCGGGCGGATTCGCGATCGTCGGCGGTGAGGCCGTGGATGCCGAGCTGGCGCACGGAGTCCCAGTCGCTGACGACGAAGCCGCCGAAGCCCCATTCGTCCTTGAGGATGCGCCGGACCAGGCGCTCGTTGGCCGTTGCCGGCACGCCGTCCACCTCGCTGAACGACGTCATGAGGGTGGCGACGCCGGCGTCGACCGCGGCCTTGAAGGGCCGCAGGTGCACGTTGCGCAGCTCGTTCTCCGGAACGTTGGCGGCGGCGTAGTCGCGGCCGCCCTCGACGGCGCCGTAGCCCGCGAAGTGCTTCGCGCAGGCGGCGACGGCGTCCGGCCGGCCGAGGTTGGGTCCCTGGAACCCCTGCAGCATCGCAACGCCCAGGATGCTGGCAAGGCAGGGGTCCTCGCCGAGGCTCTCCGCGATCCGCCCCCAGCGCGGGTCCCGGCAGACGTCGATCATCGGCGCAAAGGTCCAGTTCACGCCGCAGGCCGCGGCCTCCCGAGCCGCCGCCCGGGCCGCCTGCTGCACGAGATCCGGGTTCCAGGTCGCCGCCTGTCCCAGGGGGATCGGCATCACCGTCCTGAAGCCGTGAATGACGTCCCGGCCGATCACCAGCGGGATGCCGAGTCGGCTCTCCTCGACGGCGATGCGCTGCAGCTCGTTGACGATCCGGGCGTCGACCTCGTTCAGCACGCCTCCGACGCGGCCGGCGCGCAGCGCCTGCGCGAGATCATCGTGGATGTAGCTGTCGCCGGCATTGACCAGGCTCATCTGGCCGATCTTTTCCTCGAGGCTCATCCGGGACAGCAGCGCGTCCACGCGCTGGTCGACGTGCTCGGTCCCGCGCGCCTTTTCGACCAGGATGCTGCTCACGGAAGAATCGCCCCGGCCAGGGTGAGAGCGTGGGATTATTCGCAGCGTTTGACAGCGCTGTCAATCTGACTCAGGATCGCAGACGGGGGGCGGTTACCGCCGGAAACCGAAAAGAACATGAGCGACTCCGCGCACTATGTGACCGCGCCGGAAGACCGTATTCCCTTCGCAAAGAAGCTGATCTACGGGCTCGGCGCGTTCGTCAACAACCTGCTCGCCGCCGCGATCGGCGGCATGTCCATCGTGCTGAACCTCGGCCTCGGCATGAACCCGGCGCTGGTCGGCCTGCTGGGCGCCCTGCCGCGCCTGACCGACGCCCTGACCGACCCGCTGATGGGCTACATCTCGGACCACACGCGGTCGCGCTGGGGACGCCGGCGCCCCTACATCTTCGTCGGCGCCATCACCGCGGCGATCATCTACGTGCTGCTGTGGCAGCTGCCCGCCGACAAGAGCGAGACCTTCTACTTCTGGTACTTCCTCACCGGCTCGATCGTCTTCTACCTCGCCTACACCGTCTACGCGACGCCGTGGGTCGCGCTCGGCTACGAGCTCACTCCGGACTACCACGAGCGCACGCGGCTCATGGGCGTGCAGAACTTCATCGGCCAGCTGGCCTACGTCGTGGCGCCGTGGTTCCTGTGGATCATGCAGAACGAGGCCTGGTGGGACGACATGCGCCAGGGCGCGGCCGGCCTCGCGATCGGGATCGCCCTGTTCGTCGCCGCGGTCGGCATACTTCCCGCAATCTTCCTGCGCGAGCGCTTCAAGGACGTCGCGATCGCCGGGGCAGTGCCCAAGGTCGACGTGGCCGGCAGCGCGCTGCTGCGCAACATGAAGGAGTTCTTCCGCGCCTTCCTGCTGACGCTCAAGTTCAAGCCCTTCCTCAAGCTCTGCGCCGCGACCTTCCTCGTCTTCAACGGCTTCATGCTGATCGCGGCCTTCTCGAGTTACGTGATCATCTACTATGTTTTCGCGGGCGACACGGCGCAGGGCGCGAAGTACGCGGGCTACTCCGGGACGATCAGCGCGGTCTCGACGTTCATCGTCATCGTGTTCGTCACGTGGCTCGCCACGAAGATAGGCAAGCGCAAGGCGTTCTTCGTCGCGACGGGCGTCTCGATGATCGGCTACGCCCTGAAGTGGGTCTGCTACGACCCGGCGACGCCCTGGCTGCTGCTGCTGCCGGCGCCGCTGATGGCCTTCGGACTCGGCGCCCTGTTCACGCTCATGCCGTCCATGATCTGCGACGTCGTGGACATGGACGAACTCAAGACCCACCAGCGCCGCGAGGGGATGTACGGCTCCATCTTCTGGTGGGTGGTCAAGCTCGGCATGGCCGCGGCGCTCGCCGCGAGCGGCTACCTGCTGAACGCCACCGGCTTCGACGTCGCGCTGCAGGGGAACCAGACGGAGCGCGCCATCCACCTCATGCGCCTGTGCGACGCCTTCATCCCGTTCGTGACCTCGGGCATCGCGATCTGGGTGATCGCGACCTACCGCATCACCGAGGAGAGGGCGCACGAGGTGCGCATGCAGCTCGAGGCGAGGCGCGGAAAGACCTGAGCCGTCGATCGGCCGGAAGTCCGGGCCGCCTCGCGGCGCATGCACAGGAACGCGGCGCCTGATGCCGCGTGCATGCCGGGGAGTCGCCCCTGCCTCTAAAGCCCCGCCCGCACCTGCAGCAGGAAACTGTCCGTCCTCTGCCGGAAGACGCCGCTGTCGCCAACCTCCCGCAGTTCCACGTCGCCATCGAAGGCCGACCAGCCGAGGCCCAGCGCGAGATTCGGATTGACCTGGAACATCACCGCGGCGTCGAGCTGCGTCAGCCGGCCGTTGGTGTCGTCGGCGCTGACCTCGAAGTACTGGTAGCGAGCCTCGGCGTACCAGCGGGGGCTGATGCGGAAGGAGACGTCGGCGCCGACCTGCGGCGCGGGAACCGTCTGCTCCTCGCGCTCGCGCAGGCCGCGGGCCGGAACCCCGGCCTCCGCCAGCAGGCCGATACTGGTGACCCCGACCGATACCCCGAACTCGACCCGCGGCTGCCGCACGAACGAGTAGCCGTAGGAAGCTGACCAGGCCCGCAGCCTGAGCTTGCTCTCGACCGTCTCGCCGGGCAGGTAGACGTCGTCGCCGAAGCGGATGTCCTCCTCGATCACCTGGCGCGCCGAGCGCTCGCCGGGCAGCGCGACGAGACCCAGCCGGATACGGTGCCGCTTGCGCGGCCGCAGCGTGATCTCGAGGCGGCTCGCCATTTCCTGGTCGTCGAATCCGAGGTCTTCCTCGGCCGACAGCTCGGTTCCGGGCGTGCCGTCGGAAGCGTCGTAGCGGATCACCGTTTCGGAGGAGGCGATTCCAAGCCCGCCGGTGACGCTGATCGTGTGGTCCAGCATCGGGTCCGGCGGAGACGCGCCCCGGCGGGTCGCCTGCGCGTCGGCGGCGGCCGGCAGTGCCAGAAGGAGGGCGAGGAAGGGTTCGGGGCGGAACGGCATGGGGCGCAGGCCTCCTTTTCCGCCACTGTATCCCATGCCCGCCGGGGGATCCCGCTGGGGGCGGTGTCGTCCCGCGCCGACAGTCACTCGCGCGGCGCGTCGGCCTGCATCACCGGCATCATCCGCATCGCCAGCAGGCCCTCCACGGTGGTCCGGGACCAGCGCTCGAAGACCTCGCGGAACTCGACCCGGTTGGTCACCTCGTTGGCCCACTGAAGCCAGCGATACTCCTCGGTCTCGCGGCGATCCACCACCCGGGCGAGCAGCGCGCCGAGCTCCGAGTCGCGCGTCTCGAGGGCGAGCGTGGCCTCGCCGGCCTTGAACGTGTACACGTCCATCGGGGAAGCACGGCCAGTGGCGTCCGGCGCGTTGACCTGTACGTTCATGAGCACCGGCGTGAGCCGCAGCACGTCAGGGCCTGGCTGGTCGGTGAGCACGTAGCCGGCGTCGGTAAGCTCCTTGCGCAACGCCGCCTCGAAGTCCTCGGCCATCCACTCACGGATGCGGTCGGCCTCGGCGGCGGTCACGCGCGGCCGCGCCGATGACGGGCCCGAGCGATTGACGGACCGCTCCCAGTTCTTCTTGAAGGAGACCTCGACCGGGTCGAGGAGCACCTTGCGATAGGACGCGAAGTCGGCCCCCGTCATCAGCCACATTTCGTCGAATCTCTTCGACGGCACGCGCTGCAGCCCGTCCCAGGAGTCCTGTGCCAGCGATGCCGGCGCTGCGACGAGCAGCGCCAGGGCAACCAGCAGCGCGCGCGCAGCGATCATCGATCTCATTTGAACCTCGCTTGGCTCCGGCGGGCCACGATCCTGCGGATGGGACCGGCGGCGGCCACGACCGGTTCCGCTCAGCGCCCGCCGGGCGGACGGCCGGACGCGCCCTCCGGGCGCGGGCCCGGTCCCCGCGCGGGGTCCTGCTGCGGCGGGCGCGACTGGCGGAAGCGCTCGCGAGCCTGCTCACGCTGCTCCGGCGTCATGCCCTGCCAGCGCCGGCGCAGTTCCTCGCGGCGCTCCGGCGGCAGCGACTGGAACCGGTGCCACGCGCCGCGCAGCTGCTCGCGCTGCTCCGGCGTCAGCTCGCGGAAGCGCTGCCAGCGCTCGCGCACACGCGCCTGCTCCTCCGGCGACAGCGACTGCCACCTCTTCCAGCGCTCGCGGGCGCGCTCCTGCTGCTCGGGCGACATGGCGGCCCAGCGCTCGGCGCCCTGCAGCATCGCCTGCTGCCGGCCGGGCGGCAGGCGGTCCCAATCCTCGCGAAGCGAGCCGAGCAGCGCCTGCTGATCCGGCGACAGCGACTCCCACGCCACGCCCGGGGCCGCCGTCGCGGCGGGCTCGGCCGGCCCGGGCGTCTGCGCCGCCGCCGGCATCGGCCCGAGCGCGAACAAAGCCACGAGCAATGGGGCAAACCTAGCGTTCATCATCATCGCCCTCCCGGGGCTTGCGCGGCGGTTGCACCTTGGCGTCGGCCAGCGCCCGCTCGACCTCGCGCGACATCAGCGCCTCCTCCAGGCCTTCCGTATCGGCCGGCTCCTCGGCCAGGAACTCGAGGAACTCCGGCGGCACCGGCGGCCGCTCCTCTGCGAGCGCCGCCAGCGGCAGAAAAGACAGGGCGAAGAGGACGCGCCAGCCCATGCTCAGCCCACGTCCCCCACGCTCGCGGCCCAGGCGTAGAACTCCGGGTCCTCGCCGAGGAGTTCCAGGTCCTCGCCGGCGGCGAGCAGGTCGAGCCACTCGCCCTGCTCGACCGTCGCCTGCGGCGCGGACGCCGGGCCGACGTCGCGGCCGATCCACAGGGCCACGGCGAGCACCGCGGCGGCAACGGCACCGGCCGGCACGGCGAGCGACGGCCACGCAGACGGCGCCTTGCGCCCCGCCAGCGCCCGGTGCCGCGCCTGCGTCAGGCGCGAGCGGGTCGCCCCGTCGAGGGCCTCGACGCTGCCGTCGAAAGCCGCCCGGGCCCTGGACTCGAATTCGCGATCGTCCATTCTCATCACTGCCACTCCCCGAGCCGCTCGCGCAGCGCCTGCACGGCCCGGAAATGATGCGTCTTCACGCTGCCCTCGGAACAGCCCATCGCCACGGCCGTCGCCGCGACGTCGAGGCCCTCCAGGGTCCGGAGGACGAAGGCCTCCCGCTGCCGATCGGGCAGTCCGGCGAGCGCCGCCTCGAGCGCCGCCATGGCCTCGGCGCCCTCGAGCTGCCGGGCAGGTCCCGCGGCCGGGTCCACGGCCTCCGGCTCGGGCGGGCCATCGTCGTCGGCACCGCGCGCGGGCCACCAGGCGAAGAGCCGCTGGCGCACGCGCCGGCGCCGGCTGAAGTCGCGGATCCCGTTCGTCAGGATCCGATGGAACAGGGGTCGCCATTCCTCCTGCGGCCGGTGGCCGTAGTGGCGGGCGAGGCCCAGCATCGCGTCCTGCACGAGGTCGAGCGCGTCGTCGTCGTCGCCGGTCGCCATGCGCGCGATCCGGAACGCACGCCGCTCGACGTCCGCGAGGAAACGCTCGAGCGCGCGGCCGTGGTCCACGTCAAGGCTCTCCCATGGGCGCGCCGCGAGGCCTGCCCCGGGCCAGGGCTCCTGCGCGCACGCTGCAGCGGACGGAAACATCCCGCGGTCCCTCCAAGCCGGGAACCGCGCGGGCGGCCCCCGTGAATGCTATAACGTGCGCCGCCCGGCCGGGTTGACGCGGCCGGCGCCTCCCGGTGACGCGCCCCACCCCAACCGCCTTCCTGCAGGTTGCCCTCGACACGCCCCTGCGGCGGGTCTTCGACTACCTGCCGCCGGCCGGGATGGATGCCGCCCGCATCGAGCCCGGCATGCGCGTGCTCGTGCCGCTGGGCCGCCGCCGCGCGGTCGGCTTCGTCGCCGGAATCGCCCGCGCGAGCGAGGTGCCGGCAGCGCGCATCCGGCACGCCCTGGGGCTGCTGGATCCCGAGCCGCTGTGGGATGCGCGCAGCTTCGAGCTGCTGCGCTGGGCGGCCGACTACTACCAGCACCCCCTGGGGGAGGTCCTCTCGGCCGCGGTGCCGGCCGCGCTGCGCCGCGGCGCGCCCGCGCGGGAGCCCCTGCTGGCTTGGCAGCTCTCCGCGCGCGGCCTCGCGGAGTCGGCCACGCCGCGCCAGCGCCTCGGTCCGCGCCAGGTTGCGCTGCTGGCCCGCCTTGGCGCCGGCCCCCTGCCCGCCGCCGAGGCCGGGCCCGCACGTTTCGGCGACGCGCTGCGCTCCCTCCGGGAGCGCGGCTGGCTGGAATCCATCGAGCTCCCCGAGGCGCCGCCCGCGGCCGGACAGGCCTCTACGCGGCCGCCGCCGCTCACACCCGCGCAGCGCGAGGCCTGCGAGGCCATTGGCGGCTCGCTCGGCGCCTTCACCGCCTGGCTGCTGCACGGCGTGACCGGCAGCGGCAAGACGGAGGTGTACCTCGACGTGATCGAGCGCGTGCTCGCCGCGGGCCGCGGCGCGCTGGTGCTGGTGCCGGAAATCGCCCTCACGCCCCAGCTCGTTGGCCGCTTCCGGCGCCGGCTGCCCGTGCCGGTCGTCACGCTGCACTCCTCCATGACCGACGCCGAGCGCCTCGAGTCCTGGCGCGCGGCCCGCAGCGGCGCGGCGCCGGTGGTGATCGGCACGCGCTCGGCGGTGTTCACGCCGCTGCCCGCGCCGGGCGTGATCATCGTGGACGAGGAGCACGACCCCTCCTACAAGCAGCAGGACGGATTCCGCTACTCGGCCCGCGATCTCGCCGTGGCCCGCGCCGCCCGCCACGGCATCCCCGTCGTGCTCGGCTCCGCCACGCCCTCCCTCGAGACCCTCGCCAACGCCGACGAGGGCCGCTACCGCAAGCTCGTCCTGCCCGAACGTGCCGGCGCGGCCGGCAAGCCGCGGGTCGGCGTGGTGGACCTGCGCCACCATGCGGCGCGCGACGGGCTGGCCCAGCCTGTCATCGCCGCCCTCGAGCGCCACCTCGGCGCCGGCGGGCAGGTGCTCGTGTACCTGAACCGGCGCGGCTTCGCGCCGACCCTCTTCTGCAGCGGCTGCGGCTGGATCGCGCCCTGCCCGGCCTGCGACGCGCGCATGACCGTGCACATGGCGCGGGCGCGGCTCGTGTGCCACCACTGCGGCGCGGACGCGCCGCTGCCCTTCGGCTGCCCGAAATGCGGATCGGAGGTCAGCGCGGTCGGGCAGGGCACCGAGCGCGTCGAGCAGGCGCTCGCCGAGCTGTTTCCGCAGGCGCCGCTGGTGCGCGTGGACCGCGACGTCATCCGCCGCCGCGGCGACATCGAGCGCGCACTGGAGGAAGTGGCGAGCGGCCGCGCCCGCATCCTGCTCGGCACCCAGATGCTGACCAAGGGTCACGACTACCCCGACGTCACGCTGGTGGCGGTGCTGAACGCGGACCAGGGACTGTTCGGCGCCGATTTCCGCGCCAGCGAGCGCCTCGCGCAGCAGATCGTGCAGGTCGCGGGGCGCGCCGGCCGCGGCGAACGCCCGGGCGAGGTGCTGATCCAGTCCGCGCACCCGGAGAACCCGCTGCTGACCTCCCTCATCCAGGAGGGCTATGAAGGCTTCGCGCGGCGCGCGCTCGAGGAGCGCCGCGCGGCCGGCTGGCCGCCCTACTCGCGCCTCGCGCTGCTTCGCGCCGACGCGCCAGACCGCGCCGCCGTCTACGCCTTCCTGCACGAGGCCGCCGCCGCGGCGCCCGCTGCGCAGGGGCTGCGCCTGCTCGGGCCTGCGCCCGCGGCCATGGAGCGCCGCGCCGGGCGCTACCGCGCGCAGCTGCTCGTCGAAGCGGCGGCCCGGCCTGCGCTCAAGCAGTTCCTCGATGCCTGGCTGGCGCGGGTCGAGCAGCTTCGCCACCCGCGGCCGCTTCGCTGGTCGGTGGACGTCGACCCGATCGAGGTGGACTAGAGCGGCCTCACTGCCGTTTGCCGCCGCCGGGGCCCTTGCCCCCCGGGTTCCCGCCACCGCCGTGGCCGGACTCCATCTGCTGCATCTGCCGCTGGCGGTGCTGCTGCATGGAGCGCTGCACCTCGCCGCGGCTGAGCCGGCCGTCACCGTCGGCGTCGAGCTGGTCGAAGTTCTCGGAAACCCTCGGCATCCCCGCCTTCGCCTCCTCGCGGGTGATCAGCCCGTCGCCGTCCTTGTCGGCTCCCCGCCAGCGCTCGTCCGCCTGCTTTCGCGCTTCCGCGCGCATCTGCTCACGGGCGGAATTCGCCTCCTCGCGGGTGACGCGCCCGTCGCCGTCGGCGTCGATGCGGTCGAAGTTGCGCGCAAGCCCCGGAGCGCCGGCCTCGGCCTCGGCGCGGCTCAGCGCGCCGTCGCCGTCCGTGTCGTGCGCGTTCCAGCGATCCTCGGGCGGCTTGCGTCCCTGTTCGTCCGCGGCGCCCGCGGGGCCGGCCGCCAGGACGAGGCAGGCGATCGCCAGGGCAAGCTTGAGTGTCTTCATCTCGTCTCTCCTGTGAAGGGTCCGCTCGCAGCGGCCTTGATCATTGCAACGCTGCAGGGGCAGGGGCGTTGACGAGGCCGGGTACGCCGCTTTCGGGTAGACTTTCGCGCCACTCTGGCCCGACCCCATCCCGCCGTGAAGCAACTCATCGAACAGCTGGTGGCGTCCGCGCTCGCGGCCCTGCCGCCCGACGTCCTTCCGGAAGGCCTGTCCGCGCGCCCCGAGGTGGAGCGCACCCGCGATGCCGCGCACGGCGACTTCGCCTGCAACGTCGCCATGCAGCTCGCCCGCGCCGCGAAGCGCAACCCGCGCCAGCTGGCGCAGGCCATCATCGCTGCGCTGCCGCCGAGCGGGCTCGTCACGAAGGTCGAGATCGCCGGCCCGGGCTTCATCAACTTCTTCCTCTCGCCCGCGGCCTACGCCGCGGAGATCGCCCGCGTGCATGCGGAGGGCGCGGACTACGGCCGCGGCCGGCTTGCGAAGCCCGCGCGCGCGCTGGTGGAGTTCGTCTCCGCCAACCCCACCGGCCCGCTGCACGTCGGCCACGGCCGGCAGGCCGCGGTGGGCATGACGCTCGCGAGCCTGCTCGCCTATGCCGGCTACGACGTCGCGCGCGAGTACTACATCAACGATGCCGGGCGGCAGATGGACATCCTCGCCGTCAGCACCTGGCTGCGCTACCTCGAGGCCTGCGGCGAGCACCTGCCCTTCCCCGCCAACGGCTACCGCGGCGACTACGTGAAGGATGTCGCGGCCCGGCTCCTGGCTGCCGAGGGCGAGGCGCTGCGCCATCCGGCCACCGCGGTCCTCGCCGCGCTGCCGCCGGACGAGCCGCAGGGCGGCGACAAGGACGCCTACGTGGACGCGCTCGGCCTGCGCGCGCGACACCTCCTCGGGGAGAGCGGATACCGGCGCGTGTTCGACTTCGCGCTCGGCATCATGCTGGCCGACATCCGCGAGGACCTGGGGCAGTTCGGCGTCACCTTCGACCGCTGGTTCTCGGAGCGCACGCTCGAGACGGACGGCGCCATCGACCGCGCGCTCGCGCGACTCGAACGGCAGGGCCAGGTGTACGTTAAGGACGGCGCGACCTGGTTCCACGCCACGGCCTTCGGCGACGAGAAGGATCGCGTGGTCGTCCGCGAAAACGGCCAGAAGACCTATTTCGCCTCCGACATCGCCTACCACCTCGAGAAGCGCGAGCGCGGCTTCGACCTGCTGGTGGACGTGCTCGGCGCCGACCACCACGGCTATGTCGCGCGCGTGCGCGCCGGCCTCGAGGCCATGGGCGAACCCGGCGACTGCCTCGAGGCGCCGCTGATCCAGTTCGTCAGCCTGTTCCGCGGCGGCGAGAAGGTGCCGATGGGCAAGCGCGAGGCGCAGTTCGTGACGCTCAGGCAGCTGCGCGCGGAAGTCGGCAACGACGCCTGCCGTCTCTTCTACCTGATGCGCAGCCACGACCAGCCGCTCGACTTCGACCTCGAGCTCGCCAAGTCGCGCAGCAGCGACAACCCCGTCTACTACATCCAGTACGCCCACGCCCGCGTGGCGAGTGTGCTGCGCCAGCTCGCCGACCGCGGCCTCCCGCTCGACCTCGACGCCGGCTGCGCCGCGGTCGCCACACTCGAGGACCCGCACGAACGCGCGCTCATGTCCGCGGTGACCCGGTGGCCGGAGGTCGTCGCGCTCGCGGCGGCCCAGCGCGGCCCGCACATGCTGGTGCACTACCTGCGCGACCTCGCCAACGCCTTCCACACCTACTACAACGCGCTGTCCTTCATCGTGGACGACGCCGGGCTTCGAAACGCCCGCCTCGCGCTGGTCACCGCTGCGCAGCAGGTCCTGAAGAACGGCCTCGGCCTGCTCGGCGTATCCGCGCCCGAGTCCATGTGATGGCGACCCGCGACTACAAGCGCAACCGCGGCCGCGTCGGCTCCATCAGCGGCACCGCGGGATTCGCGCTCGGCGTGACGGTGGGCCTCGGCATAGGCCTCGCCATCTACCTGCTGGACCGCCCCCAGCCCGAATCCACCGGCGCCAAGCCCGCGCCGGCCTCGACGCGCGCCGCGGAGACCGCGCCGGCGGAACCGGAACAGACCTACGACTTCTACGAGATGCTGCCGAATTTCGAGGTCGTCGTCCCCGAGCGCGAGAAGGACGTGAAGGTGGACGCACCGGCGAAGCCGGTCGAGAAGTCCGGCGCCTACGTGCTGCAGGTCGGGTCCTACAGGGCCTACGCCGAGGCGGACCGCGTGCGCGCCCAGCTCGCGCTGCAGGGGATCGAGTCGAAGGTGCAGCGCGTCTCGGTGGACAGCGATACCTGGCACCGCGTGCGCATCGGCCCGATCTCCGACCTGACCGAGCTGAACCGCGTCCGCACGCGCCTGCGCGAGGCGGAGATGGACGTGCTGGTCATCCGCGTCGGCGACTGAACCGGCTCGCCCGAGCCGCACGCGCCTCGCACGCGGGCGGGATTCGTGACTTGTGCCTGCGCCGCGACCGGGATCCGGCGGGGGGCACTCCTCGCCTCGCTGCGGTGCTCGCCGAGCCTCGCACCGCTTGACGCTCGGCTGTGGGG
>JALORP010000090.1 GCA_025458865.1 Steroidobacteraceae bacterium
GAGCGCCGGCAGGATCACCTCGGGCGCGTGCCGACGGCGCAACTCGGCGACGAGCTCGGTGCCGGCCCGATAGGCCGGCAGGTACATGCGCCCGAGCAGCGGGTGGCGACCCCAGGCGCCGGAGAGCTTGCCGGCACGCTCCGCGGACACCAGGAACTCACGGCGCAGGATCGCGGTGACCTCGGCCTGCGGCCGGCCTTCCTGCCAGGTCAGGTATGAGGCGTGGTTCTTGGCGTCGTCCTGCAGCAGGGCGAGTAGCACGCCGAGCTCGAGGTCGCGCTCCGGCAGGTCCGCGGGCTCAGTCACGCCGTGCGCGATCAGGATGGCGTTGTTGGCGATGCCCTCGAACAGCACGCTGGCGCGCGTATTCATGGTGAGCACCGAGGCCTCGAAGCCGGCGAGCCCGCGCACGAACAGGTCCTGCAGGTAGGCGAAGGTCGTGACGTGCCCGGGCACCACCTCGTGGCTGACGAGCTGCTGGAACTCCGGCACGGAAATCTCGAGCGCGGCGTTGAGCTCGTAGGTAGCCTCGTACTCCGGCGACCCGTCCGGGCGGCGCGCGTGGCCAAGGTAGTTCATGGAGCCGGAGAACCACGCGTTCTCGATGGCGAGGAAACGCACGTTGGCCCGCGGCACGCGGGCCAGTTCCTGCGGCAGGTGCGGCAGCAGGTGCCTGGCCGACAGCGCGTCGTAAAGGGCGACGAATGCGTCGCCGACCGCGGCGATGGACTTCGAGGGCACGCGGCGCGCCGCGCGCCAGGCGTCGACCGCGGTCAGCATGGAATCTGTGTCGCGGAACACGTGACCGGCGGCCGAGAGCAGCTCGGCGACGCGCTCGCGCTTCTCCCCGGGTCGCGACGGCTCCGGCGCGCGTCCCGTGATGGTGCGAACGCAGCGCTCGTAGGGCACGGCGGGCCCCTGCCCCACGAGTTCCATCGCGAGGTCCCACATGACCTCGCAGCACAGCCCGAGGCCCTCGAGGTAGTCGCCGCGCAGTCCGCCCGTTGCACACGCGCCCTCGAGCAGTCGGTGGATCGCACCGCGCACATCCACGGCGGCGAGGTACGCATCGACCGCGGCGCGATCCGGAACCCTCGCGCCGACGCCGCCCGTGGACCTCATCGCCGCCGCCAAGGGATGCGTGTACGCGAGCGGCAGCGGCTCGTCGGAGAACCAGCAGTCGGCAATGAAGCGCCCGACGCCGGACGGGTTCATGACGTCGCCGCCCCAGAGCGTGTCGATACCGATGATCGCCTCTGCAGTGGCGTTGTCCAGTTCCTCGAGCGGCATCTCACGTCTCCTCCGGGTCGACCCCTGGCGTCGTTAAGGAACCCCTAAGCCTCGGCGCATAGCCTACTCCGCGACGTGGGCACGGTGCCGACGACCCGACGAGGAGACGATCCCGATGAACGATTCGAGTTCCACCGGCAGCAGGCTCGTCTGGGACCTGCCGACGCGGGTGTTCCACTGGGCCCTGGCGGGATCCTTCCTCGGCGCCTATCTGCTCGCCGAGGAAGACGGCTCGCGCAATCTCCACGTGATGTTCGGCTACACGGTTGCCGGTCTGGTGGTATTCCGCGTGCTGTGGGGCTTCGTCGGCTCCACGCACGCGCGCTTCCGCAACTTCGCCTACGGCCCGGGCGCCGCCATGGCCTACCTTCGTGACCTCGTCCGGGGTCGTGCGCGGGACTACGAGGGCCACAACCCGGCTGGCAGCTGGGCCATCTACGCCCTGCTCGCATTGGCCGCGGCCACCGCGCTCACGGGCTGGCTCAACTACAATCAGGTCGGCGGCGAAACCTTCGAGGAGATACACGAGGTACTCGCCAACGCCTGGCTGGTGATGGTCGTGCTGCACATCGGCGGCGTGGTGGTTTCGAGCCTGGCCCACCGGCGAAACCTCGCGGTCGCCATGATCACCGGACGCCGTCGAAGTGGCAGCGTGACCGCAGCGGGCGGCGAGGCGGCGCCGGGACATCCGCCAGCGTCCGCAGGCCCACGATGGGCCCTCGGCTCGGCGCTCGCGGCGGCGGTGCTCGGCTTCTGGAGCTGGGGCGTGACGACCGGCGGCGGATCTTTGCTCGTCGGCGCCGAGGGCGCGGCGGAACAGGGTGAGCACGCGGAACATGGCGAAGCTGCGCGGCTCCACGAAGACGAGGATGACGACTGACCGATGCGCGTGCTCCTCATCGAAGACGATCCCCTGCTCGGCGACGCGCTGCAGGCTGGGCTGCGCGGCAAGGGCTTCGCCGTCGAGTGGCTGCGCGACGGCGAGGCCGGCGTCGCCGCGCTGGCCGCGGACCGCTTCGATGCGGTCGTCCTCGACCTCGGCCTTCCCAAGCTCGACGGCCGCCGCCTGCTCGAACGACGTCGCGGCGAGGGCGATCGCACGCCCGTTCTGGTGCTCACGGCGCGTGACGCGCTCGAGGATCGCGTCGGCGGACTCGATGCCGGCGCCGACGACTACGTGGTGAAGCCGGTCGCCATCGCCGAACTCGCCGCAAGACTGCGCGCGCTGGTCCGTCGCGCGAGCGGCATCGCCCGGGGCCTGCTCGAGGCCGGTCCACTGGCCGTCGATCCAGCCACGCGTGCCGTGACCTGGCAGGGCGACCCCGTCGAGCTCGCGCCACGTGAGTTCGACGTGCTGCTGGCGCTGGCGCTGAAGGCCGGCCGCGTCGTCACCCGCCAGCAGATCGAGTCCGCCCTTTACGAGTGGGACCGCAGCATCGAGAGCAATGCCATCGAGGTGCACGTGCACCACCTGCGCCGCAAGCTGTCGCCCGAGCTGATCCGCACCGTGCGCGGCGTCGGTTACCTGATGGCGGCGGATGGCGGAGCGTCGACGGGTGCGTAGGTACTCACTGCGTCGGCGCCTGCTCACCCTGCTCCTCGCGAGTGTCGTGGTGGCCTGGGCGGCCACCACGCTCCTGACCTACAACCATGCCCACCACGAGCTCGATGAGCTGCTCGACGCCCACCTCGCGCGTTCGGCCCGCCTGCTGCTCGCGCAGGAGGGCGACGAGCTCGAGGAGATCCGCATCGGAGAGTCCGGGGATGCGGGACCGTATGGCCAGGAGGTGGTGCTGCAGGTGTGGCGCGAGGGACGAGTGCTGGCGCTCCGCAGCGCAGGCGCGCCCGCGGCGCGGCTGTCGCCCGTCGAGAGCGGGTTCAGCGACGCGACGGTGGACGGTCGTCACTGGCGCGTGTTCAGCGGCTGGGACGTCGAGCGCCAGGTCCTCGTGCAGGTGGCGGAAGACCACGCGCTGCGCGAGCGGCTGCTCGCCCACTACACCCTGAGCGGCCTGCCCGCCCTGCTGTTCGGCGTGCCGCTGCTCGGCGTGCTGGTGTGGCTGGTGGTCGGTGCAGCCGTCCGGCCGCTCGCCCACCTCGGCCACGAGGTGAACCGGCGGGGCCCGGGCGACCTGCGTCCGCTGCCCGACGACGGGATACCGACCGAGGTGACCCCCCTGGTGGAGCGGCTGAACGCGCTGTTTGCGCGCATCTCGGCGTCCATGCAGGCGGAGCGGCGCTTCACCTCGCACGCGGCGCACGAGCTTCGCACGCCGATCGCGGCGATCCGCGCCCAAGCTGAGGTCGCCGGGGACGGCACCGATCCCGCCGCCCGGGAGGTGGCGCTGGCGCGCGTCATCGAAGGTTGCGATCGCGCCGCTCGCCTCGTGGACCAGATGCTGCTGCTTGCGCGGATCGACGAGCGGCCCTCGCAGGATGGGTCGGCGCACAGCCGGCTCGACCTGGCCGCGGCGCGCGTGATCGCCGACCTCGCCCCCGCGGCCCTCGATGCCGGCGTGGCGATTGAGCTCGCCACCGACGAGGCCGTGAGCGTGGCCGCGGACGGCGCCCTGCTCGAGGTGCTCCTGCGAAACCTGATCGACAATGCCGTCCGGCACGGCGGCCCGCCCGGACCGGTCACCGTTCGATGCACCGAGGACGCCAATTGCGCACGCCTGGAGGTCGCCGACCTCGGACCCGGCGTCGAGGAGACGGAACTCACCCAGCTGGGCCACCGCTTTTTCCGCGCCTCGAGCGCACGAGGACCGGGCAGCGGTCTCGGTCTCTCGATCGTCCAGCGCATCGCCGAGGGTTGCGGCGGCACCGTCCGCTACCGCCGCGACGCCGCCGGCCGCGGTCTCGTGGTCGAGGTGCTATTCCCATCGCGCCCCGCCGCCTGATCGACATACGCGATTGCCGCAAGCGCCTGCGGGCGCGCCTTAAGGTTGCGTTAAGGCCCAGCCGCGATTCTTGCCCCGTCCCCCGAGACGAGTGGAGAGTCGTCATGCGCAATCGCGTCCTGTCTTCCGCCCTGCTGATGGCACTCGCCATCGGCGTGAGCCACGCGCAGGGCGCGTGGCAGCCGCTGCCCGACAGCGCCCCGGCGCCGGCCGACAACCCAACCACCGCCGCCAAGGTCGAGCTCGGCAAGATGCTCTATTTCGACCCGCGGCTGTCCTCGACCGGCACGGTGTCGTGCTTCTCCTGCCACAACGTGATGGAGGGCGGCGACGATCACATGACGACCTCGGCCGGCGTGCACGGCCTCAAGGGCGGACGCAATGCCCCGACCGTGTGGAACGCGGCGTTCCATTCCGTGCAGTTCTGGGACGGCCGCGCGCCATCGCTCGAGGAGCAGGCCAAGGGGCCGCCGGTGAACCCGATCGAGATGGGCATGGCCAACCTCGATGCAGTGATCGACCGGGTCCGGCACATTCCCGGCTACCGGCCACACTTCGAGAAGGCCTTCGGCGCGGGCGAGGTCGTGACGATGGACAACGCTGCGAAGGCCATCGCCGCCTACGAGCGCACGCTGATCACGCCGGGAAGCCCGTACGACCGCCATGCAAAAGGCGACAAGAATGCTCTTGGCGGGCAGCAGGCGCGCGGCATGGAAACCTTCGCCGCCGTGGGCTGCACGAGCTGCCACCAGGGCCCGGCCTTCAACGGACCGGCGCTTCCGGCCGGCACGGGCTTCTTCATGAAGTTCCCAAGCTATCCGGACAGTCCGTACGTCGCGAAGTACAGGCTCGCGGACGATCCGGGCCGGTTCAGCGCGACGCACGACGAGGCCGACCGCGGCATGTGGCGGGTGCCGACCCTGCTCAACCTCGAGTACACGGCGCCCTATATGCACAACGGTGCGGTGAAGACGCTGCCCGAAGCGGTGAGGGTCATGGCCTCCACGCAACTGAACAGAACCGTGACGGACGCCGAGGTGGCCGACATCGTCGCGTTCCTCGGCGCGCTGACCGGGCCGTTCCCGCAGCAGACCATGCCGCGCCTGCCCCCGACGCCGGGGGACCTGCTGGAATAGCCGGCAAGCGCCGGTCCGGCGCACTCGTCCGCTGGGGGCGGC
>JALORP010000017.1 GCA_025458865.1 Steroidobacteraceae bacterium
GAAGGGGATGCGCAGGTAGGCGCGGTTCGCGCCGATGCGGTCCGACATGATCGCGGCCTGCTTGCGCTCGACCCACGTCAGGATCAGGCCGAAGGTCATCAGAAGGCCCACGGAGAAGAGTACGAACGCGAGGTGCACGACGAAGTCCTGCATCACGTCGCGTCCTCGCCGGCCAGCAGGCCGAAGAGCGCCTCGGCATCGGCGACGCCGGCAGGGCGCGGGAAGCAGGCGGCAAAGGCGCTGACCACGCCCTCGAAGTTCGTATAGTGCCCGTCACGCTCGAGCTGGGTGCTGGCGGGCAGCAAGACGTCTGCGCGGTCCGTGGCGGCATCGAAGAAGCTGCCGATGACGATCAGTTTCGCGCCCGCAGGCAGCAGCGCCGGGTCGAAGCCCTCGCCCCAGCACAGCACGAGATCGGTGCCGGGCGCGAAGGACGGCGCCGCGTCGCCGAAGAGTTCGCGGGCGCGCCGGCTGTTCGGATTCTTGCCGGCCTTGATCAGCAGCCCGTCCTCGAGCACCTCGCCCTCGCGAGGACGGTGGTCTGCCTTCACGAAGCAGGCGAGGCGCCCGCCGAGGTGGCGCGCGAAGGCCTCGAGCTCCTCGTTCGAGCCCCAGCTCGACACCAGCGCCACGGGTCGCGTGGCGGTGGCAATGAGGCGCCGCGCCGCGGCGACGGCCTCGTCAATCTCCGCCGGGCGGCCGCCGACCTTCGCCTGCGTGGTGCGCGGCCGCTCGAACAGGTCCGCGAGGTCGCGGCCCTTGTTGCAGATCCAGGGGCCGTTCACGGCCGGGTTCTCGAGCGGCGTGACCCGGGCGATGCGGCTGTTCTCCTTCGTCGCGACCGACTTGAGCTTCCAGTCTTCGAGGCGGTGCCAGACGTTGATCGTGCAGCCGCGCTCGCAGCCGGGGCAGACCGAGGGCGTCGGCTCCAGGTACCAGACGCGCGAGCGATACAGGAAGCGCCGCGACAGCAGGGCGCCGACCGGGCAGAGATCCACGACGTTGTCCGAGTAGGGGTCGCCGCGGAAGGCGCCGTCGCTCGAGGGCTGGACCCGCGAGTGGTCGGCGCGGTGCTCGATGCCGAGGCCGTTCGAGCCCGACACCTCCCGCGTGAAGCGCACGCATCGCGAGCAGAGGATGCAGCGCTCGTTGTCGAGCACGATGCGGTCGGACAGCTCGTTGAACTTGGTCGCCGGCACCTTGGCGTCCACCGACACCGACGGCTCGCCGTTATAGCGGTAGTGGTAGTCCTGCAGGGTGCACTCGCCGGCCTTGTCGCAGATGCCGCAGTCCACCGGGTGGTTGAGGAGCGTCAGCTGCAGGATGGCCTTGCGGTGGGCGACCACCTCGTCGGAATTCGTGAACACCTTCATGCCGGCCTTGACCGGCATGTTGCAGGCGATGTCCGTGCCCTTGCCCTCGACCTCGACCATGCAGATGCGGCAGTTGCCCGGCACCGACAGCGCCGGGTGCCAGCAGAAGTGCGGGATCTCGACGCCGGCGGCGCGCGCCGCCTGCATCACCGTCTGGTCTTCGGCGGCCTCCACCGGCCGGCCGTCTATGTAGATGGTCGGCATTCGAGGTTACCGTCGTACTTCGAGCGCTTGTGCTCGACGCACCAGTCGAACTCGTCGCGGAAGCGGTCGAGCATCGCCACCGTCGCGTAGCCGGCGGCGTCGCCGAGGCCGCAGATGGTCGTCCCGTCGTTGGCCTTGGAGATCCGGTACATCAGGTCGATGTCCTCGGGCCGGCCCTTGCCGGCGAGGATCCGGTCCACGATGCGGTGCAGCCAGCCCATGCCCTCGCGGCAGGGCGTGCACTGGCCGCAGGACTCGTGGTGGTAGAAGCGCAGCATCACGCGCAGCAGGCTCACCATGCAGGTGCCCTCGGCGATCACGATCATGCCGCCGGAGCCCAGCGAGCTGCCGGCCTGCCACAGCGCGTCGTGGTCGAGGATCATGGTCTCGACGTCGTGCGGCGTGAGCACCTTCGCGTCGCGCCCCGTCAGCACCTGCGAGGAGATGCCGCCGGGGATCACGGCCTTGAGCTCGCGATCGCAGCTCACGCCGCCGCACTCGTCGTGCAGGAACTTCGCCCAGGAGTAGCCGAGTTCCACCTCGTAGACGCCGGGCCGCGCGATGTGCCCCGACACCGAGATCAGCCGCGTGCCCGGGCTCTTCGGTGTGCCGATCTGCCGGAAGGCCGCCGCGCCGTGGCCGATGATCCAGGCGAGGTTCGAGAGCGTCTCGACGTTGTTCACCACCGTCGGTCGCTGGAACAGGCCCTTCACGGTGAGCCGCGGCGGGCGGTTGCGCGGGTAGCCCCGGCTGCCCTCGATGGATGCGAGCAGGGAGGACGCCTCGCCGCAGACGTACGCGCCGGCGCCGCGGAACACGAAGATGTCGCAGGAGAAGCCTGTGCCGAGGATGTTCTCGCCGAAGTAGCCGGCGGCGTAGGCCTCCTCGATCGCCGCGCTGACCCGCCGCCAGGGCAGGTCGAACTCGCCGCGGATGTAGATGAAGCTGTGGCGCACGCCGAGCGCGTAGGAGGCGATCAGCATGGACTCGAGCAGGGTGTGCGGCGAATGCTCGAGCACCCAGCGGTCCTTGAAGGTGCCGGGCTCGCCCTCGTCGGCGTTCGCGACCAGGTAGTGCGGCTGGCCGTCGTGCGGGTCTATGACCTGCCACTTCCGGCCGGCCGGGAAGGCGGCGCCGCCGCGGCCCTGCAGGCCGGAGTCCACGATCTCCTGCGTCACCTCGCCGGGCTTCATGCCGCGCAGGGCCTTGGCGAGCGCCTGGTAGCCGCCGCGCGCGAGGTAGGCCTCGAGCGTGTGCGAGGTCGGCGTGACCTCGAAGTCCATGAGCACCTTGCGCCCGGTCATGGCTTTCCGAGCTCCTCGAGCAGGACGTCGAGCAGCGGTTCGCTCTGCAGTTCGTAGTAGCGCTCGTTGACCATCAGCACCGGGGCGGTGCCGCAGGAGCCGAGGCACTCGACGCGCGAGAGGGTGAAGCGGCCGTCGGGCGTCGTCTGGCCCGGCGCGATGCCGAGGCGCGACTGCAGCCGGTCGAGCAGCCGCTCGGCGCCGTGCATGGAGCAGGACACGTTGTGGCAGACCTGCAGGTGGAAGCGCCCGATCGGCGCGCGCCGCAGCATGCCGTAGAAGGAGAGCACCTCCTCGACCTGGATGCGCGGGACGCCGAGGTACTCGACGAGGCCGTCGATGTCCTCGTCGGCGACGTAGCCGCGGTCTTCCTGGATGCGCTTGAGGCAGGGCAGCACCAGCACGCCGTTCTCGCCGGGCGGCAGGCGCTTCTTCATGGCCTCGAATTCGGGGATCAGGTGCCTCACCGGTCGCACTCCCCGCCGATCATGTTGACCGAGCCGAAGGTGGGAATGACGTCGGCGAGCTGGTAGCCCTCGAGCAGGCGGTGCAGGCCGCCCATGTGCACGAAGCTCGGGCTCCTGACGTGCACCTTCCAGGGCGTGCCGCCGCCGGTGCTGACCAGGTAGAAGCCGAGCTCGCCGTTCGCGGCCTCGTGCGCGACGTAGATGTCGCCGGCCGGGACCTGCGGGCCCTCCATGACCAGCTTGAAGTGCACGATCAGCGACTCGATCTCCGTGTAGACCCGCTGCTTGTCGGGCAGCGTGCAGCGGTTGTCGTCCACGTTGAGCGGGCCGGGCGTGGCCTTCAACAGGTCGATCAGCTGGCGGATCATGTGCGCGGACTCGTCCATCTCCCGCATGCGCACGTAGTAGCGGTCGTAGTTGTCGCCCTTGGTGCCGACCGGCACGTCGAACTCGAGCTCGCCGTAGGCCAGGTAGGGCGTGTCCTTGCGCAGGTCGCGCGGCGCGCCGGTGGAGCGCAGGATCGGACCGGTGAAGCCCCAGTGCAGTGCCTCCGCGGTCGTCAGGACGCCGACGTCGCGCGTGCGGTCGATGAAGATGCGGTTGCGGTCCATGAGCTTGTGGACGCGGCCGGTGAAGTCCTCGTACTGCTCGAGGATCACCTCGAGGCGCTCGAGCCAGCCCTCCGGAACGTCGCGGACCACGCCGCCGATGCGGCCGAAGGTGTAGGTGACGCGCGCGCCGGTGATGTCGGCAAGGTGCTCGTAGACGTAGTCGCGGATGGTGACGAGGTAGAGGAAAGCCGTCATCGCCCCGAGCTCCATGAGCGAGGCCGCGATGCAGGTCAGGTGGTCGGCGATGCGCGAGTACTCGGCGAGCAGCGTTCGCAGGTAGCGGCAGCGGGGCGTGATCTCGACGCCCATCAGCCGCTCGACCGCGTCGCAGTAGGCGAAGTCGTTGATCAGCGCCGAACAGTAGTTGAGCCGGTTCACGTACGGCGTCAGGTTGTGCCAGGTGTGCGACTCGCACTCCTTCTCGAAGCCGCGGTGCAGGTAGCCGCAGTGCACGTCCGCGCGCCGCACCCGCTCTCCGTCGAGCTCGGCAATCACCTGGATCGTGCCGTGGGTGGCCGGGTGCGAGGGCCCGAGGTTGACGACCGTCGTGCCTTCCTCCGGGTTCGGCTCGAAGGCGGCGCGCACGGGGCTCGGCAGCCGGGGCCTGTCCACGCTCAGGGCTCCCGGAGTTCGATCAGGGGCTGCTCCCGGTCCTTGGGGTAGTCCTTGCGAAGCGGGTGCCCCACGAATCCCTCGTAGAGCAGGATGGGCCGCAGGTCCGCGTTGCCGCGGAAGCGGATGCCGTACATGTCGTGGCACTCCCGCTCGGCGTAGTGGGCGGACCCGTACAGGCCGACGAGCGAATCCACGACCGGCACGGACTCCGGCACGCGCGTGCGCAGCCTCACGCGTACGAAGTCGCGGGTCGAGTAGAAGTGCCAGACGACGTCGAAGCGCGGCGCGCGCTGCGGCCAGTCCACGGCGGTCACGTCGAGCAGGACGTCGAAGCCGCAGGACTCCTTCAGGGCCTTCGCGGCCTCCAGCACGGCCGCCGGCTCGATCTCGACGACGAGCAGCCCGTGGGAGGGCGCGGCCGAGGTCGAAAGCGGCGCGAGCCGCCCGGCCACCGCGTCCAGGGCCGCCGCGCTCAAGTCACGCTCTCCCGGCCGACCAGCGGGTGGTGCTGCCGCGCAATCTTGTCCTGAAGCTTCATGATGCCGTCGATGACCATCTCGGGTCGCGGCGGGCAGCCGGGGATGTAGACGTCCACCGGCACGATCCGGTCGATGCCGGCCACGGCCGCGTAGTTCTGGTAGAACCCGCCGCTCGTGGCGCACACGCCGAAGGCAATCACCCACTTGGGTTCGCACATCTGCTCGTACACCCGGCGCAGGATCGGCGCCTGCTTGTGCGTGACGGTGCCGACCACCATCAGAAGGTCCGACTGGCGCGGCGAGAAGCGCGGCAGCGCGGCGCCGAAGCGGTCCGTGTCGTAGGGCGTCGAACTCACCGCCATGAACTCCATGGCGCAGCAGGCCGTCACGAACGGGTAAGGGAAGATCGAGAACTTGCGCGCCCAGCCGACCAGCTCGTCCTTGCGGGTGGTGAGGTACTCGAGGGTGCCGTGCTTGCCGTGGGCCGGTGCCGTGGCGTTCATCGCGTGACGTCCTCGACCAGCCCGGACTTCCACACGTAGAGCATGATGAGGACCAGAAGGCCGGTGAAGAACAGGTAGGTGCCGAGCAGCAGGTCCGTGAGCGGCTGGGCAGCCAGCGCCCAGAGGATCAGGAACACGGTCTCGAGGTCGAAGATGAGGAACGCGACGGCGAGCCCGTAGTACTTCACGCGCACCGTCCGGACGTTCACCGGATCCACGGGTACCGAGCCGCACTCGAAGGGCTCGAGCTTGGCGCCCCGCGGCACCGGCTTCGGCCCCAGCAGGCGATTGAGCACCAGCGTCGTCCCCACGAAACCCAGGATCGCCATCAGGTACAGCAGGAAGGCGAGGTAGGGATTCATCGCGGGGAGGGCATGCCTCTCAGGAGCTCTTTCGTGTCCTGTACAGGTACCGGGGATGGCCCCGAGGGTCATCCGTAAATGGCGCAGGTTGCGAACGGCTTGCGGAGCGGTTACGGCGGCGGGCAGGATTGCCGAATGCTCAATTCAATCAAGGCGTTCTTCGAGGAGCGGATCGCGCGGCGGCCGGACGATTCCGTGCAGTCCGCCGGCCACAAGGCGCGTGTGGCGGCGGCCGCCCTGCTGGTCGAGGTGGTCAAGGCGGACATGGACATCGGGCCGGATGAAAAGGCGGCCGTCCTGGCCGCGGCGCAGCGCAAGTTCGGCCTGGAGCCCGGAGAGGCCGAGGCGCTCATCGCGCTCGCGGAGGAGGAGTCCCGCGAGGCCGTCGACTTCTACCAGTTCACCTCCGCGATCAACCAGGCCTTCAGCCCGGAGCAGAAACAGCGCCTGGTCGAGGAACTCTGGCGGGTGGCGCTGGCCGACGAGGTGATCCACCGGCACGAGGAATACGTCATCCGCAAGGTCGCGGACCTGATCCACGTGTCGCACTCGGCCTTCATCGCGGCGAAGCTGCGTGTGGTGGACGAGCGCGCCGATGCGGGGCGGGGGCGCGCAGGCGAGCCGTGACGCGCCTGGCGGGGCGTCAGTGGCCTGCCTCGAGGTCCTTGTAGCGCTTCCAGGTCGCGAGCGTCTCCGGCCAGTCGGCCGGCCGCTGGTCGCCGTAGGCGCGCTGGCGGAGCGTGCTCGTCATGGTGTCGATGTACTGCGTGGCCGGGGTGTAATAGAAAAACGCCAGGCTGCGCTTCGCAAAGCGCCAGCGCCCGTCCTCTCGGCGGTACTCGTCGAAATAGCGGATCGCGGCGAGCATGGCTTCACCGTTTCGCATCACCTCGGCGTGCGAGGCGATGACGCCGGTGGCCACGTCGGGGTCGCGGTCGTCGAGCGCGATCGCGTGGTCGTGGGTGTAGTGGAAGGTCGGGCCCAGCGCGGCGAACCGGCCCTTGTAGAGCTCGATGATCGCCTCGCGCCCCCGCGCGTCCATGATGCCGTCCTGGGACTCCAGCACGGCGTCCGCGCAGAAGATCTCCGCGACGCCGTCGAGGTCGCGGTTGTCGATCACGTAGCCGTAGCGGCCGACCAGCTCGCGGATGGCCTCGCGGTCCTCGAGACGGCGGATGCGGGTGGCGAGGTCTGGATGGCTCATGGGCTCGGTTCCTGTGCTGCTGGGCTGCGAGGCCGGATGATCGCAGCTTGGCGCGGCTCCCGTCACGCCCGCCGCGGCCCTGGGCCAGGGACAGGCGCGAGCGGCGGGCAAACGTCGCCATCGCCGCGCCCGCCGACCGGGGCGACGAAACGGCCCCGTCCGCGCGGGTGGTCAGCTGGCGGCGGTCTCGTACAGCGACGGCGTGATCCGGGCGCGGGCGAGGTACTCGCGCACGTGCTTCACGCCCGAGCGGTCGAGCGTGTTGCTGTGGTGCGGCCGGTGCAGGATGCCCTCGACGCCGTTCAGCGTCACCCGGATGCGGGCGCCCGACAGCTGCTCGACGTTCGCGCCGACGTGGTGCAGCAGCGACTCGACTTCGCGCCAGTGGATGTTGCCGCTGATCGGGTCGTGGAACAGGGTTCGGATCAGGCTTTCGTGCTTGTGGCTCATGGTCACGCGCTCCCCCGGCCGCGCGACCCGGCCGGATTCCGGCTCGAGCGCCATTCTCCCGCCATGAGCCGGCCGCGCCAGCGGGACTTGCCGAAGGCTCCCGCCCGGGCGGTACCCCGGAACGCCGCCGCGCGGGCGCAGGCGGGTGCCTTGCGGTGGCCGCAGGCATCCGCCGGCCGCCGGGTCATTCCCAGCGCTGCGGCACCAGCTGGATCTGCGAGGTGTCGTAGCCCTGCTCGCCGAGGAACGCGACGATCTCGCGATACTCGGCCTCCGGGATCGTCGGCTGGCGCGCCATGATCCAGACGTAGTCGCGCTGGTTGCGGCCGATCACGGTGTGCGAGTACGCCTCGTCCAGCCAGACGATGCGGTAGTCGGCCTTGACCGGCCAGACGAACCGCATGCCCCACACGGCGTTGCTGCCATCGTCCTCGACGAAGCCGCGCGGGGTGTAGGTCTTCTGCTCGCCGTCGAACCCGTCCTTGCGGAACGTGAAAGTCGTCGCGATCGTGCCGTCGTCGTCCATGTGGTAGGTCTCGACCGCGTTGTGCGCGCCCTTTTCGATGAAGGTCGGGATGTTGGCGATCACGTACCAGTCGCCCATGAAGCGGTCGAGATCGACGTGCCCGACCGTCTGGATCGGCTCGCGCGCGGGCCCGCCGGCGCAGCCCGCCAGCCCGACGAGGACCATCGCCGCCAATCCTGCCTTCAACGAGCCGCCCGGCCGGCCCGCGTGGATCGCCGCGTTCATCGGGTGGCCTCCTGCTCGCTGCCCGCGCGCGCCAGCTGCACGACGGACGACTCGCCCAGCTCGGCCGCATTGCGTCGGTATCGCAGCGTCCGGCCATTCTCGAGCCGGCTGTCGAGCGCCACCCACTCGCCGCTGCCGGCGGCGTAGGCGAGGACGATGTCGATTTCCCTGCCCTTGAGGACGTAGCGCTCCACGGACAGCTCGCGCCCGCCGATGCGGACGCGGTCGCGCCCGAGCGGGTCGATCCGCACCGGCACGTACTCGCCGGTCTGCGAGTTGAGCAGCTGCCGCTGCTGCAGCAGGAGCTCCCGGTCCCAGTAGGCGAAGGTCGCCACGCACTCGCCGAGCCGGCGCTCGCCCTCGCCGGTCGCGACGACGAAGGCACCGCCGCGGGCCTTGCCGCTGACCGCGTACTGCTTGCCGTTGGAATCGGTGCGAGCGTCGATCGCCTGCAGGCAGCCGTCGCGCCACACCTCGGTGTTGCGGTGGTCGTACTCGAAGGCGGTGATCAGCAGCAGCTTGACCTCGAACTCGGCGCGGGTCTCGATGCGCACGCCGTCGCCATCCGGGGCGAGCTCGAAGCGCTGGTAGCCGATGGCGCGATCGTCCAGGAAGACGTCGAAGTTCAGCTTGCGCGTGCCGTCGCCGGCATCGGCAAGGACGGGCGTTGCCGCGACGACGGCCAGTGAGGCCGCGAGGGCGCGCAGTGCAGGAACGGATCGCACGGATGGATACCTCGGGTCAGTCCGCGCGTGGCGGAGCGGGGAAGAAAGCGTTGGTGCGGCGCACATAGTCGCGGTAGGCGGGCCGCCGCTCGCCGATGTCCTTCTCGAGCAGGGCGACGCCGGATACCTTGAGCAGCAGGAATGACATCAACAGCGGCCCTGCTGCGCTCCACCAGCCGCCGCCGGCGAGCGCGATCAGGAACAGGCCCCACCACACGCAGAAGTCGCCGAAATAGTTCGGGTGGCGGGTGTAGCGCCACAGCCCGGTGTCGAGCACCTCGCCGCGGTTGGCCGGGTCTGCCTTGAAGCGGGTGAGCTGCCAGTCGCCGCCGGCCTCGAACACCATGCCGACGAGCCAGAGCGCTACCCCTGCCGCATCCAGCCAGCCGAGCGGGGTCGTGGAGTTGATCGCCGCGAGCAGAGGCAGCGAGATCACCCACGCGAGCCCCGCCTGCAGGCCGAAGACGATGTACAGGCTCTTGAAGGCGAAGCCGGGCTCGTTGTTGGCGCGGATCTTCTGGTAGCGGAAGTCCTCGCCATGGCCATGGTTGCGCCAGGTGATGTAGGCGGCGAGGCGCAGCGACCAGGCGGTCACCAGCGCGATCACCAGCCACGCGCGCGGGCCGGGCGCTGCCTGGCCCGCCACGTAGGCCAGTGCCGCCAGCAGGAACATCAGCGACCACATGCTGTCCACGATGCTGACGTTTCGCAGCGGCAGGCTCAGCAGCCAGCCGGCCACGGCGAAGACGGCGAGCGCCGCGAGCGCCGCGAGCCACAGTCCCAGGTCAAACACGGCTCGACTCCCGGGAGGCGTGCGCCAGGGCTCGCGCCGGCCTTGTCTCGAAGCCGTTCAGGCGCTCCGCCAGCAGCGTGAGCAGCGGCAGGATGACGGCCCAGCCGACCGCCTGCGCGCCGAGCGCAAGGACCGGATCGGGCATCTCCAGCCCGCCGAGCTCGGCGCCGCCGAGGTAGGCGAGCGGACCGCCGACGGCCCCGAACACGGCGGCGAGCCACGGCCGGCCCTTGAGCCAGGACATCGACAGGTTGAGCGAGGTCGCGAAGAGGGCCCACATGGCGACAATCCAGTGCGGGGCGAGCCCCGGCGCAAAGCTGCCGGAGGGGTAGTTCATCAGGCCGATCGCGACCAGCATGCTGTCCCACACGAGGCCGATCGCGGCGGCCACGGCGATGAGCTGGGCTTCCGGGGCCGGCTGCGCTGCGATGGCCAGGTGCAGGCCGACCACGACCGCCACGGCCAGCGTGCCGGCCAGGGCCAGGTCGTTGGCGCCGCCGAGCACGCAGGCGAACCAGCCGATCTGGACGGCGGCGAAGTTCAGAAGGATTTTCGGGTCGATCTTCATGGTTTCCCGCCCCCGCCGCGAAGGTAGGCGGCTTGTGGGATGCAAGGTTGCACCACCCGCCGTGAAGCGGGCGTGAAGGCGGCGTCGAGGCCGGATCAAACGGTGGGGGACGGTTCGTCGCGCGACGGGTCGAGCGGTTCGGCGCGGGCTCCGGGGAAGCGGATCTCGACCCGGGTGCCGACGCCGAGCTCGCTCGAGATCTCGACCCGCCAGCCGAACCGGTCGGAGAGCCGCCGCACGATGGTGAGCCCGACGCCGTGGCCGCCGCGCCGGCTGGCGTCGCCGCGCACGAAGGGCTCGTACATCTCGCGCACCCTGTCGGGCGCGATACCGACGCCGGTGTCGCGGATCAGCACGCGTTCCGGCCTGATCTCCACCGCGACCTCGCCGGCATCGGTGTAGGAGAAGGCGTTGCGAAGCACGTTGCCGAGCAGTACCGAGAGCACCCTCTCGGGCGCATCGAGATAGAGGCGGCACGCCGCCTGGATCGAGGAGGTCACGGGCCTGCCCTCGGCCAGCATGCGGGCGCGCTCGATCTCGTCGGCGAGGAGGTCGTTGATGCAGACCGACTCGACCGGCAACCCGGCCTCCGACTCGCGTGCCAGCAGCAGGAAGGCGCCGATCAGCTCCTCCATGTCGCGCGCCGCGCGGCGGATGCGCTGCACCGATCTCTGCCCGGCCTCGCCGAGCGCCGGGTCCGCCAGCAGCATTCCGGCGGCCATCTGGATCACCGTCAGCGGGCTGCGCAGCTCGTGGCTGGCGTCGCGGGTGAAGTGCCGCTCCCGCTCGACGAAGGCGTTGAGCCGCTGCGAGTAGCGGGCGAGCGCGGCGGCCAGCTCGCGCACCTCGTCGTCTGCGTCGGGCGGCAGTTGCGCGGGCCCGAAGGCGGCGGGGTCGGGCGTTTGCGGGTCGAGCTCGCGGACGCGCCGGGCGAGCGCGATCACCGGGGAGAAGGCCCGCCGCGAGGCGCGGAAGCCGAGCCAGGTGGACACGTACAGCACCAGCAGCACCATGGCGAGCGGCAGCAACCCGAAGAACGTCGCCAGGCGCGCCACGCCGCTGCGATCGAATGACAGGTACAGGCGCTGTCCGCCGCGATCGTCCACGTAGACGACGCTCTCGACCGAGCCGTCGACCCAGTCGTGGTAGCCGGGCTCGAGGCTCGCGAGCGGCTGCGGCACGTCGCCGATGTGGCCGGTGAGGTTGAGTGTCGCCGGCAGCGGGTGCGCGGGGTCGAGCGCGCGGCTCGCCCAGAAGAACTCGGCCTCGTCGCGCAGGGCCTGGCGGATCAGCACCCCCTCCAGCAGCACGCTCGACAGGAACACCCCGACCACTGCCGCGACACCAATGAAGGCCGCCTGGAGCAGCAGGGTGCGGCCGAGCCGGGCGCGCAGTCCGCCGCTAGGGCCTGTTAACGCTACAGCCATCGCTGCGTTGCAACCGGCAAGGCCAGCGGGCAAGGCGCGAGCGACGAAGTTTGGTCGCTCCAAATGAGGAGCGAGCAACGCGGCCCGCTGGCCTTGCCGGCCGCAACCCACAGGGCTGGGCCTGGGGTGGCCCGGGGCTGCGTCTCTCGTCGCTCAAGTACGTACAGTACATTTCACTCCTCGTTCCTTGCCGCGGGCCACCGCAGGCTCCAGCGCAGCGATGGCCGTAGCGTTAACAGGCCCTAGTGGCCATCGTCCACGGACAGCCGGTAGCCCGCGCCTGCAATGGTGTGCAGCAGCGGCCGGTCGAATGGCTTGTCGATGACCTTGCGCAGGTTATACAGGTGGCTACGCAGCGTGTCGCTGTCCGGCAGCAGGTCGCCCCACACCTCGCGCTCGAGCTGCTGGCGGCTGACCACGCGCGGCGAGGCCCGCATCAGGGTCGTGAGCAGCTTCAGCCCGATCGGCGTCAACGTCAGCGCCTGCCCGGCGCGCGTCACGCGCAGGGTGGCGGTGTCGAGCGTGAGGTCGCCGACGGTGTAGGTCTCGCTCGTGACGGCGCCGCGGTGGCGCCGCAGCAGCGTGCGTACGCGCGCTTCCAGTTCGCGGATCTCGAATGGCTTGACCAGGTAGTCGTCCGCGCCGGCCTCCAGCCCGGTCAGCTTGTCTTCGAGCGTATCGCGCGCGGTCAGCATCAGCAGCGGAGTATTGCGGCGCGCTTCCTGCCGCAGCTTGCGGCACAGGGTGACGCCGTCGATGCCCGGCAGCATCAGGTCGAGCACGATGACGTCGTAGTCGTTGGTGACGGCGAGGTGCAGGCCAGACACGCCGTCGCCGGCGAAGTCGACGGCGAAACCCTGCTGCTCGAGGAACTCCACGATCATCTCGGCGATGTCGCGGTGGTCCTCGACTAGCAGCACGGTGGCGTGGGTCGGCTCGATCATCGAACCAACAGTCTAGCGGGCGGGCCGGTGAAGAGCGCGTGAAGGCGCGTCGACGGCGATGGATCCGGGCGTCGGCCGGACGGGATCCACGCTGGCGTTGCCGAGCGCGCCCGACCGGGGTAGGGTCGCCGCCATGAGCCTGCGCCGCCAACTGGACGCCCTGATGCCCGGCTGGGAGCGCTGGTACCCGAGCGTCTTCGACGCTGCGCGCGACCTCGGCCTGATCCGGGCGCGGGTCTGTCCCCCGTCGCAGCTGCTGCTGTCGAACCGCCACGCGGGCATCACGAGCGAGGCGATCGAGGCATTCCGCAAGAAGTGGCAGGTCGAGTACGACCCGCTGGTGGACGGCCCGCAGGAAGAGGAGCCCGCCGCACCGCCGCCCAAGCCGGCCCGGCGCCGCCGCTGACGGCCGTGGCCGACCAGGACAGTCCGCGCCGGCGGGCCCGCGCAGCAACTCCCGGCCCAGGGGCCGACCCCTTCGCCGGGGGCTTTCTCGGCGTGTTCCGCTATACGCGGCGCGCCCTCGACCTCGTCTGGAGCACCAACCGCCGGCTGACGCTGGCGCTGGCCCTGCTGACCGTCGCTGCCGGCATCCTGCCGGCGGCGGTCGCCTGGGTCGGGGCGCTGATCGTGGACGCGGTGGTCGCCGCGGTCGCGGCCGGCGGCGCGGACGCGACCCTGGTCCTCGAGTACGTGGCCGTCGAGGCCCTGCTGGTGGCCTTGCTCGCCGGGGTCCAGCGCGGGCTCAACATGTGCCAGTCGCTGCTGCGCGCGCAGCTCGGCCAGCGCGTCAACGTCATGATCCTCGAGAAGGCGCTCACCCTCGAGCTCGCCCAGTTCGAGGACTCGGAATTCTACGACAAGCTCACCCGCGCCCGGCGCGAGGCCTCGGTGCGGCCGCTGTCGCTGGTCATGCGGACCTTCGGGCTCGGCCAGAACGCGGTCTCGCTCGCGAGCTACGGCGTGCTGCTGGTGCAGTTCTCACCGTGGGCGCTGGCGCTGCTGGTGGCGGCCGGCCTGCCGTCCTTCCTCGCCGAGGCGAAGTTCTCCGGCGACGCCTTCCGGCTGTTCCGCTGGCGCTCGCCCGAGACCCGCATGCAGATGTACCTCGAGACGGTGATCGCGCGCGAGGATCACGCCAAGGAGGTCAAGCTGTTCGGCCTCGGCCGGCGCCTGCTCGACCGCTACCGGGCCATCTTCGAGAAGCTCTACCGGGAGGATCGCGCGCTCACCATCCGCCGCGACAGCTGGGGCTTCGGCCTCGGGCTCGTCGGCACCGCGACGCTGTACGGCGCCTTCGCCTGGATCGCGGTCAGCGCGGTGCGCGGCGCGATCAGCCTCGGCCAGATGACCATGTACGTGGCCCTCTTCCGGCAGGGCCAGTCGGCGGTCTCGGCGAGCCTCTCCGCGGTCAGCGGCATGTACGAGGATAACCTCTACGTCTCGACTCTCTACGAGTACCTCGAGACGCCGGTGCCGCGCATCGAGGGCACGGCCACGCGCGGGCCGGACGCGGCCGACGGCGTTCGCTTCGAGGGCGTGGGTTTTACCTACCCGGGCGCCACCGAGCCCGCCCTCGAGGACGTCAGTCTCCACCTGCGGCCCGGCATGAGCCTCGCGCTCGTCGGCGAGAACGGCTCCGGCAAGACCACGCTGATCAAGCTCCTGACCCGGCTGTACGACCCGACGCAGGGGCGGATCCTGCTCGACGGCCTGGACCTGCGCGAGTGGGATCCGCTGGCGCTGCGCGCGCGCGTGGGCGTGATCTTTCAGGACTTCGCCCGCTACCAGATGCTGGTGGGCGAGAACGTCGGCGCCGGCGACGAGGAGCACTTCGAGGACGAGGCGCGCTGGCGCGAGGCGGCGGAGAAGGGCCAGGCCGCGCCCTTCATCGAGCGCCTGCCGGCCGGCTACGGCACCCAGCTCGGCAAGTGGTTCAAGGACGGGCGCGAGCTCTCGGGCGGCCAGTGGCAGAAGATCGCGCTGTCGCGTGCCTTCATGCGCAGCCGCGCCGACATCCTCGTGCTCGACGAGCCGACCGCGGCCATGGACGCGCGGGCCGAGGCGGAGGTGTTCGAGCACTTCCGGCGGCTGGCCTCGGACCGGATCACCATCCTGATCTCGCACCGCTTCTCGACGGTGCGCATGGCCGACCAGATCGCGGTGCTCGACCGCGGCCGGATCGTCGAGCGCGGCGACCACGACGCGTTGATGGCGCAGGGCGGGGTCTACGCCAGCCTGTTCACCCTGCAGGCGAAGGGCTATCGCTGACCGTCGGCGCTGGCTGCCCGGGCCATGCGGCCCGGGGCCGATCTCGGGATCAGTGCGCGTCGCCGCCTTCTTCCGGCTTCTTGCCCTTGAACGGATAGGCGCTCCGCAGCTTGTCCGGCGCCGGCACGTACAGCGACAGCGTCATCGTCACCGCCAGCACCGTGGCGGTGAAGCCCAGCGAGTACACGACCGGGATCTTGTACAGGTCCACGATCAGCATCTTCACGCCGATGAACACCAGCACGATCGCGAGCCCGTAGGACAGCAGGTGGAAGCGCTCGTGCATCCCGGCGAGGATGAAGTAGAGCGCCCTGAGGCCCAGCACCGCGAACACGTTCGAGGTGAGCACGATGAAGGGGTCGGTGGTGATCGCGAAGATCGCCGGGATCGAGTCCACCGCGAAGATGATGTCGATGATGCCGATCAGCGCGATCACCACGAACAGCGGCGTGGCCATCTTCACGCCGTCGCGCACCGTGAAAAACTTCTCGCCGTCGAACTCCGGCGAGATCTTCATGTGCCGGCGCATCCACTTCAGGGCCGGGTTGGACTCGAGGTCCGGCTCCTGGCCCGTCGCCCACCACATCTTGATGCCGGTGAACACCAGGAAGGCGCCGAACAGGTACAGGATCCAGTGGAAGCGGGCGATCAGCCACGCGCCGAGCAGGATCATGACCATGCGCAGCACCAGTGCGCCGATGATGCCGATCATCAGCACCCGCTTCTGGAACTCCTGCGGCACCGCGAAGTAGGTGAACAGCAGCAGGAACACGAAGATGTTGTCGACCGCGAGGGCCTTCTCGACCAGGTAGCCCGTGATGAACTCGAGCGCCTTGGTCTTCGCGACCGGGTTGCCGTCGAGGCCGCCGAGGTCCCACCACAGCCAGGCGCAGAACAGGCCTGAGACGGCCACCCAGATCACCGACCAGATCGCGGCCTCACGGATCGAGACGCGGTGGGCGCCCTGGCGGCTCATGGCCGCGAAATCGATCGTGAGCGCCACGGCGACGAAGGCGGCGAAGAACAGCCACATCATCGGGGTGCCGACGCTGGTCATGGGGACATTCCTGGTGTCGCGTGAGGCGGCGGGTGTCGGCAGGGCTCAGGCGAGGGTGTGGTAGACCTTCTGCACGTCGTCGTCCTGCTCCAGCTTGTCGATCAGCTCGAGGACTTCCTTCGCCGGCTCCTCGCCGAGCTCGATCGGCGTCATGCAGACGTATTCCTGCTCCGCCGAGACCGGCGTGATGCCGCGCGCCTCGAGGGCGGACTGCAGCTGGCCGAAGTTCTCGAACAGGCAGCGGGCGACAAGCTGCGGTTCGCCCTGCTCGCCGGTGGACTCGCCCATTTCCTCGAGGCCGTGGTCGATCAGGTAGAGCTCGAGGTCGTCCTGGTCGATGCCCTCGGGGCTCAGCCGGAACACACCCATGCGCTGGAACTGGAAGCTGACGCTGCCGCTGGTGGCGAGGTTGCCGCCGTGCTTGTTGAACAGGTTGCGGACGCTCGCGACCGTGCGGACCGGGTTGTCGGTCGCGGTCTCGACCAGGACCGCCACGCCGTGCGGCGCATAGCCCTCGTAGAGGACCTCCTGGTAGTCCACCGCCTCCTGGCCGGAGGCGCGGCGGATGGCGGCCTCGACCTTGTCCTTGGGCATGTTGATCGCGCGGGCGTTCTGGATGACGCGCCGCAGGGCCGGGTTGTTGCCCGGCTCCGGCCCGCCGCTGCGGACGGCGATCGTGATGTCCTTGCCGATGCGCGCGAACTGCTTCGCCATGCGGTTCCACCGCGCGAACATGGCGTGCTTGCGAACTTCGAATATGCGTCCCATGGCGGGGCGAGAATCTACCCGACCGGACCGGGGCCCGCCACCGGGACTTCACCTGTCCGCGAGCTTCGCGTTGCCGGACCCCGGGGCTTTCGCGGCGAGCTTCGCGCCCTCGGCCCCGGCCGGGCCCTCCTGCTCCGGGACCGGAGTCGCGGAGGGTCCGGCCGGAGGCCTCGGGTGGTCACTGCTCCTGCAGGGGCCGGAGTTATCCGGCGCGGAACGGCCTGACGCCCGCCTTGCGGGCCGCTCCGGCCAGTGCCTCGTCGAGCGTGGCCAGCGGCAGCCCGGCGCGCAGCGCCAGTTCGAGGTAGGAGGCATCGTAGGCGGACAGCCGATAGCGCCGCGCCAGGTGCAGCGTGTCGGCCAGCGACTGGGAATAGGTGGCGTCATCGGCCTCGATAGGCGCGGCCGCCAGCATCTCGAGGAAGGCTTCGCTCTGCGCCTCGGTGAGGACTGCCTTGGCTTCGCCCCGGGCCAGCACGTTGGCCACCTCGAGCCCCCAGGTGACGGGAACGACGGCCAGCGCTGCGGGGTGCTTGAGGGCGTCCAGCACGGACTGGGCCAGCTTGCGATCCGCAGCCTTGGCATCGCCCAGCAGCCAGGAGAGCGCCACCGAGGCATCGAGCACGAACTTCACGCCCGGCCTTCCTCGATGAGCGCCCTGAGATCGACCCGTCGGGTGACCGGGTTTGCGCGCAGGAACGCCTCGAACTTCTCGATGGCCGCCGGCACGTCCCGTGGTGCGGTGTCCGTGCTCGGGACGAGATCCGCCACGGCCTTGCCCCGATTGGTGATGGTGAAGCGCTGGCCGGCCTTCACCCGCCGCAGCAGCTCCGGCAGGCGGGTCTTGGCTTCGTAAGCGCCGATCTCGTGCTTCATGGGTCGTTCTCCCGGACAGTAGAACTAGTCTACAGACTGGTCTATTAGTCATCAAACATCGACGGAAGGGGGTGCACCCCGCGGGGGGCGCGAAGCTCGCCGGGTCGCGCCATGGCGCCGGCGCATCGACGATTCAGCCCAGCCGGCCCTGCTGGTAGTCGAGGATCGCGCGCTCGATCTCGGCGCGGGAATTCATCACGAACGGGCCGTACTGAACGACCGGTTCGCGGATCGGTCGGGCGGCGAGGACCAGCAGCCGGGCGCCCTCCGGGCCGGCGGTGACCTGCACGGCGTCGCCGTCGGACAGAAGGCCGGCGGCCCGGTGGGGCAGGGCCCCGCCGTCGGCGCCGATCCGGGCCGAACCCTCGTAGAGGTACAAGAACGCGGCGTGGCCGGTCGGCAGCGGCACGGTGAAGGCTGTGCCGGGCGCAAGGTGCAGGTCCAGGAACAGCGGCTCGGTGGGGCCTGTCGGCGCCGGGCCGGCGACCGGCGCGCCGTCCACCAGGATCGTGCCCGCGATCACCTTCACCCGCACGTCCTGGGCAGGCTCCACGGTCGGGATCTCCCCGGCCGGGATGTCGCGATACGCCGCGGGGTTCATCTTGTGGCTCGCGGGAAGGTTGAGCCAGAGCTGGAAGCCGCGCATCCGGCCTTCGGCCTGCTGCGGCATCTCCGAGTGGATGATGCCGCGCGCGGCCGTCATCCACTGCACGTCGCCCGGACCGAGGTCGCCGCGGTTGCCGCGGCTGTCCTCGTGGCGCATGCGCCCGTCGAGCATGTAGGTGACGGTCTCGAAGCCGCGGTGCGGGTGCGGCGGGAAGCCGGCGAGGTAATCGTCCGGGTTGTCGGAGAAGAACTCGTCGAGCATCAGGAAGGGGTCGTGGCGCAGGTGGTCGGCCTGGCCGAGGCTGCGGCGCAGCTTGACGCCGGCGCCGTCCGAGGCCGGCACCGAATCGATCACCGCGGCGAGGCTGCGCCCGGCCATCGGCTAGCCTCCCATGGCGAACGGCGGCACGCCGATCCAGCGCACGTGCAGCCACATCGCGAACACGACGTACAGCGCCAGGCCGCCCGCGACCGCGATCGCGTCGTTGAGCTTCCCTGCCGGCAGGGCCGGGTTCGGACGCGGCGTGCGGTGCTTGAGCGAGATGCGGTCGGCCACGGCCCAGGCGAGGAAGGCGCCGAAGAGAACGAGGTCGTGGAGCATGCCGTTCGCGAGCAGGTGTGCGACCGCCCACAGCTTGGTGGCGGTCAGCATGGGGTGCTTGGTCGCCGTTTTGATCCGGCCCGGCAGGTAGGCCGCCAGCAGCAGCACGAACGCCGGCAGCATGAGCAGCGCGGCGAGGTGGCGGGTCCAGACCGGGGGCGAGTACACGACCACCGGGTCGAGTCGCGCCTCGGCGTAGCCGTTGACGATCAGCACGAAGCCGGCGATGGACACCAGGCTGTAGACGACCTGCCAGCCGACCTTGCCGAGCGACAGCGCCATGCGGTTGCGCCAGCTCGGCGCGACGATGGACACCGAGTGGGCGCCGAGGAAGATCAGGAGGCCCGCGATCAGGGTTCCCATGTGATTCGCTCCGTGAGGGGAGGCGATACTATACGGGCCCGCGGCGCTCGCCGCTCGGCCGGCTGGGGGCGCCATTGCGACCGGCGCAGACTCCGTAAATCATCGCCCTGCATGAGGCTCAACAAATTCATCAGCGAGACGGGCGCGTGCTCCCGGCGCGAGGCGGATGCCTGGATCGCCGCCGGGCGCGTGACGGTGAACGGCGCGCCGGCGACGCTCGGCACGCAGGTGGGCGAGGGCGACGAGGTTCGCGTGGACGGCAGGCCGCTCGGCGCGCCGAGCCGCCACGTCTACCTCGCGCTCAACAAGCCGGTGGGCGTCACCTGCACGACCGAGCGCCACGTGCCCGGCAATATCGTGGACTTCGTCGGCCACCGCGAGCGGATCTTTCCCATCGGCCGGCTCGACAAGGACTCCGAGGGGCTGATCCTGCTGACCAACAACGGCGACATCGTCAACGAGATCCTGCGCTCGGAGAACGAGCACGAGAAGGAGTACCTGGTGACGATCGACCGGCCGGTGACCGACGAATTCCTGGCCGGCATGGCGGCCGGCGTGCCGATCCTGGGCACCGTCACCAAGCCCTGCCGCACGGCGCGCGTGGCGAAGAACACCTTCCGCATCGTGCTGACCCAGGGCCTCAACCGCCAGATCCGGCGCATGTGCGAACAGTTCGGCTGCAAGGTCCGGCGGCTGCAGCGCGTGCGGGTGATCAACATCACGCTCGACGGCCTTGCCCCGGGACGCTGGCGCCACCTGACGCGCGCGGAACTCGCGGGCCTGCTGCCGGGCCGGCGAGACTGGTGAAGTGCTGCCCTAGAACGCCGGCCGCAGGTCGAGTCGCTCGGCGGCAGGGAGGCAGAAGATGTCCACCGGCGAGCTGCGGCCGCGCAGCTGCAGCGCGGGCAGCTGCAGGATGGACATCGCGAGCCGCTGGCCGTCGAGTGCGCGCTGCACGCTGCCCGAGAACAGCGCCTCGCCGGCTCGGGCGCGCTGGCTGAGGCGCGAAGCTACGTTCACGGTGTCGCCGATGAGCGTGTAGCTGTTGTGACGCGGCGAGCCGACCTGGCCCACGACCACCTCGCCCGCGTTGATGCCGATGCCGAGGCCGGTCTCGACGCCGAGGCGGCGCCGCCAGGCATCCGCGAGGCCGTCGAAGCGTTGAAGCATCTCGCGGGCGCAGCTCACGGCGAGGCGCTCGGCGTCCGGCCGCTCTGCCGGCAGGCCGAAGCCGGCCATCAGGCCATCGCCCGCGAGGTGGAACACCTCGCCTTCGTGGAGGGCCGTGATGTCGGTTAGCAGCTCGAAGTATTCGTTCAGCAGGCCGGCCACCGCGTCGGGCGCAAGCCGCTCGGAGACCGTGGTGAACCCGCGCATGTCGGCGAACATCACGGCGCCGTGCACGCGCAGGTAGCCGGCGGCCTCCTGCTGCCTGGCGCGGGCCGCGCACCGGCACGCGCCCGCTGCGTGCAGCTCGATGAGGTTGCCGGCGGGGTCACGCAGGAAGACCTGCTCCGAGCCTGGTCCGGCGCGTCCCTCGAGCACGCCGTAGCGCACGCCGAGGCGCTCCAGTTCCGCGCGGGCCGCGGCGAGGTCCGGCACCGCGAGCGCCACGTGGGGCTCCGAGGGATCCAGCCCACCGCCAAGGTCCACGAGGCGGCCCTCGGCGCCGATCAGGTGCAGCTGCGCGTGTTCGCCCGCATCCAGCCAGTGGCCCGGCACGCCGGGCACCTCCGGCCGGCCGGGATCCGACGGCAGGCCGAGCACGTCGGCGTAGAACCGGGCCACCGCTTCGGCGGCGGCCGGTGCGACGCGCACCCCGCAGTGGTGCAGCCCCAGGACCTTGATAGTCATGGGGCGGCAGCTTAGCGCACGGCGACGGTCGCGGCAGCAGCGGGTGCGGCCGGCACGGCGGGCGCAGCGGGTGCAGCGGGCGCGGGGAAGCCGCGCTTGCGCATCAGCGCGCCGATGTCCGGGTCGCGGCCGCGGAAGGCGCGATAGCCGGCGGCGGGATCCACCGAGTTGCCGGCCGACATCACGTGACTCCGCAGCCGCCCGGCGACACCCGTGTCGAAGGGGTCGCCTGCCTCGACGAAGGCCTCCCAGGCGTCCGCGCTCAGCGTGTCCGACCACAGGTAGCTGTAGTAGCCGGCCGAGTAGGAGTCGCTCGAGTAGACGTGCAGGAACTGCGTCGGGCGGTGGCGCAGCACGATCTCGCGCGGCATGCCGAGCGACTCGACCAGTTCCTGCTCGAAGCGGCGCGGGTCCACCTTCGCCGGGTCGGCGACGTGGATCTTCATGTCGTACAGCGCGCCGGACAGGTACTCGACCGTCGCGAAGCCCTGGTTGAAGGTGAGGCTCGCGCGGATGCGCCCGACCACGTCCTCCGGCATAGGCTCGCCCGTCTGGTAGTGGCGCGCGTAGCGGTCGAGCACCTCGCGCGTGGACAGCCAGTGCTCGAGCAGCTGCGACGGGAGCTCCACGTAGTCGCGCACGACGTTCGTGCCGGACAGCGAGCGGTAGGTGACGTCGGACAGCAGGCCGTGCAGGCCGTGGCCGAACTCGTGGAACAGGGTAGTGGCGTCGTCCCAGCTCATGAGCACCGGCTCGCCCGGCGTGGCGGGGATCAGGTTGAGGTTGTTGGAGATGACGGGCGTCACGTCTCCCGTGAGCCGCTCCTGCGAGCGGTACTGGCTCATCCAGGCGCCCGAGCGCTTGCCGGTGCGAGCGAAGGGGTCGAAGTACATCAGGCCGACGTGCCGGCCCGCGGCGTCCTTCACCTCGTAGACGGTGACGTCCGGGTGGAACACGGGCACCGCGCCGGCCGGCAGCGCGCTGAACCGCAGGCCGAATAGCCGGTTCGCGACGTCGAACATGCCGTCCTTGAGCCTCTCGAGCTGCAGGTAGGGCCGGACCAGCGCTTGGTCGAGGTCGTAGCGCTCGGCGCGCACCTTCTCGGCGTAGAAGCGGTAGTCCCAGGGCTCGATGGCGATGCCGGCGGCCCCGGCGTCCGCGAGCTTCTGCATGTCGGCCACTTCCTCGCGCACCCGCGCGACGGCCGGCGTCCAGACGGCTTCCATCAGCGCCATGGCGCGCTCCGGCGTGGCAGCCATGGTGTCCTCGAGCCGCCAGTGCGCGTGGGTCGGGTAGCCGAGCAGCGCGGAGCGGCGCGCACGCAGCTTCAGGATCTCGCCGATGATCGCGTTGTTGTCGGTCGCGTCGCCGTTGTCGCCGCGGTTGACGAACACCCGCCAGACTTTTTCGCGCAGGTCGCGGCGCGCGGAATAGGTGAGGAACGGCTCCACGCTCGAGCGCGTGTTGAGGATCACCCAGCGGCCCTCGTGACCCTTGCCGCGCGCCGCCTCGGCGGCCGCCGAGCGCAGCGCCTCCGGCAGGCCCTCCAGGTCCTCCTCCTTCTCGAGCAGCGTGTAGCGCGATGTCTCGTCGGCCAGGACGTTCTGGCCGAAGCGGGTGAACAGGCCCGCGAGTTCCTGGTTGATCGCGGCCACCGCCTGCTTCCGGGTCGCGTCGAGTTTCGCGCCGGCGCGCACGAAGTCGCGGTAGCGCCGCCACGCGAGGCGCTGCTGCTCGGGCGACAGCGAGGCCTTCTCGCCGGACTCGTACACCGACTCGATGCGACGGAAGAGCGCCTCGTTCTGCACGATGCGGTCCGAGAACGCGGCGAGCTTCGGCGCCATGTCGCGCTCGAGCGCCTGGAACTCCGGCGTGCTGAGGTTGCCGGCGTGCACGCCGTAGAGCGTCAGCACGCGCCGGTACGCGCCGCCCGCGCGTTCCATCGCCTCGACGGTGTTGGCGAAGGTCGCGGGCTCGGGGTTGGCCGTGATCGCGTCGATCTCGGCGAGGTAGGCCTGCATCGCCGCCTCGATCGCGGGTCCGAGGCGCGGGACCGTGACCTCGTCCCAGGGCGGCACGCCGCCGTAGGGGCCACTCCAGGGCGCGAGCAGCGGGTCGTCAGCACGGGCGTTGTTCATGGCAGGTTCCGGGGTCTGGTCGGCGGTTGCAGGCAGGGTGATGGTGGCGGCGCACAGCAGCGCCACGACGTGACGGTGTCTCACTCTCGGTCTCCGGCTATTGCGATGGAACGCGCCCAGCGGGGCAGCGGGATGGCGTCCGGTCGGCAGCCATGGCCTGGCGGTTGGCCTCGCGGTGGGCCGCCTGCCCGGATTGTCCTTGCCTGGGGGGCGGCCAGGACCGCATCCGGCTGCCATCGGCCTTATTTTACTGGCTCGAAGCCGCGCGGGCGACTCCGCCGCCCGCCCGTGGCCGGCGCGACAGGCCGGGCGCCCAGGCGCTGTCTCGGTATTCCCTTATCCGTGCTGCCCGCCGACCCGGAGTCTCATTCACCGTGAGCCGCAGTTCGCGGCGGACGGAGAATCCGAACCATGAGCAAGTCGACCCTGGCGGCCCTGGCCGCGTGTTTCCTCTTCATCGCGCCGGCGCAGGCCGCCGACGTTGCCGCCGGCAAGGCGCTGGCGGACGACGAATGCGCCGACTGCCACGGCGAGGACGGCACCGGGGACGATGACAACCCGGCCATCAACGGCTGGACGGTGGAGAAATTCACCAAGGCGATGAAGGAGTACCAGGACGGTACCCGCACCAAGAACTCCAAGATGGTCAAGGCGGCCAAGAAGCTCGACGCCGCCCAGATCGCCGATCTGGCGGCCTACTACGCGACCTTGAAGTAGCCCGGCCGGAACGGCTGTCGTGTGCCGGCCCGGGCCTTGCCCGGGCCGGCTTCGTCTTCGGGCTCTCAGGTCCCGGCCGGCGCCTCGGCCGCGGCGGGCTCGGGCGGCGGCTGCTGGACGCCGAGCTCCTGCAGCAGCTTGGAGTCGCTCTCCTCCTCGGCCACGATCTCGTGGCAGGTGCTGCACTTCCGGCCGATCTTGTCGCCGGAATCGGTCTTGATCTTGTTCGAGTGGCAGCGGAAGCAGCCCGGGGACTCCTCGTGCCCGATGTGGTTCGGGTAGAGGTTCCAGGTCACTTTCATGTGCGGAAAGTTGTTCCAGCAGTAGGCGTCGCCGAGCGCGAGGCCAGCCTGCTCCACGGCCGGCGAGCCGGCGAGGTCGGGATAGTTGTCCGAGTAGAAAGCCTTCACCGCCGCGGCGATGCCCGCGCGCGCCTCGTCGTGGGACTCGTAGACCTTCTCGGTCAGGATGCGCACGCCCTCGCGCCGGATGTAGGGCAGCCCGCGGTCGATCCGGCCTTCCTCGAGCGCGAGGTCCACCTCGTACTCGGGGCTGCGGTAGGTGTGCGAGGCGCGGTTGTGGCAGTCGACGCAGTCCATCGTGCGCCATTCGGCGTCGGCCGGCGCTTCCTCCTCGCCCTTGAACAGCTTGGTTTCGCCGGTCGTGCGGTCGACGAGCTGCACCTCGTACATGATCTCGCGGGTGCGGTCGGCGCGGTAGCGGACCTCGTTGTCGGGATCCACGTGCCAGTGTATCCCGCTCGACTTGCCGCCGAGCTGGCCACCGACCTTCACCATCAGCGCGGTCTTGACCTCGGTGTTCGGCTCGTCCTCCTTGTAGTGCGTGCGGACCTTGAGGCGCTCGCCGACGAACTTCGTCGGCCAGTGGCACTGCTCGCAGGTGCCGTTGGCCGGGCGCAGCGAGTGCACCGGCGTCGGGATCGGCCGCGGGTACAGGTCGAAGGCGACGGCGACGAGCTGCCAGGCGCCGGAGATCTTCGCCTTCACGAACCACTCGGCGCCGGGGCCGATGTGGCAGCCGGCGCAACCGACCCGCAGGTGGGGCGAACGCTGGAAGGCGGTGTACTCGGGCTGCATCACCTTGTGGCAGGCCATGCCGCAGAACTCGTCGGAGTCCATGTAGTGGACGGCTTTGAAGGTGAGCCCTGCGGCCAGCGCCAGCACCGGGATGCCGAGTGCGAAGAAGGTGATCAGGACCGCGCGCGTGCGCTCCTGGTTCAGGTCGAAGACCGGCAGGTGGCCGCTCTCCTTCCCCTCGGCGGAAAGCCGCGCATCCCGGCGCTTGCGCCACCACAGGCCGGCCGGCACCAGCACGAGTCCCATCAGGAAGGCCATCGGCAGGACGACGAAGGTGAGCACGCCGAGGTAGGCGCCGCCCTCGAAGCCGAGCGACTGCATGACAAGCAGCGTTCCGATCAGCAGCAGGCTGATGACGATCAGCAGCGTGCCGATCAGGCTGACGATGTTGCCGGTGATGGCGGCGAAGAAGTGCTTGATCATCGATTCCCCTCTCATGACCATGCCGCGGGGCATCGCCCCGCGGCATGGCGTGTCAACCGGGGCCGGCGGTCTCCCGCCGGCCCGCGCCTCAGGTCAGCCAGCTTATCAGGCCGATGAAGATGAACACCGCGAGCACCAGGCCCGTGATGTAGGCCGTCAGGCCGAACACGTAGGCGCGGATCAGCGCGCCCTTGTCCGGCGGCGGAACGAGCATGCTTTCGAGCCGGCCTTCCTTCACGGCTCGCTCGTACTCGAGCGGCCGGTCTTCCTTGAACTTCTCGAGCGGCATGCAGCCCGTGAAGATCACCGGATCCATCGGGAAGGCATCCGGCCGCAGGTGCGTGTGGAAGAAGTGGAACAGGAAGATGAAGCCTGTCGCGAGCAGGGCCTCGTCGCTGTGGACCACGTAGGCAGCATTGAGCGTCCAGCCCGGCAGCCACTGGGTGAAGAAGTTCGGGAACCAGAGCATCAGGCCGGAGAAGCCGATGATGGCCACGCCCCAGAACACCGCCAGGTAGTCGAACTTCTCCCAGTACGCCCAGCGGTCGAGCTGCGGCTTCGGCCCGAGGTACAGGAAGTACTTGATGTTGCCGATGAAGTCCTGGGCGTCCTTCAGGTTCGGCACCATCGAGCGCGGTCCCCAGAGGTAACCCTTCTCCTTCCTGACCAGCATGCCCCACAGCACCATCAGGATGTGCACGGCGAAGTAGCCGAAGGTCACCGCACCGGCGAAGCGGTGCAGCCAGCCGGCCATGGCCGCGCCGCCGAGCAGGTCGACGATCGGCTTCGACCATTCGGTCTCCGGGAACTTCAGCGGCAGGCCGGTCGCGGCCAGCAGCAGGAAGCTCAGGATGATGGTGACGTGGACGGCCATCTGGCCGCCGGTGAAGCGGCGCACGTGCGGGCCGTCGCTGTGGTGCGGCGCCTTGAACTCGCCGCGGATCTTGCCGACGATCGCGCGCTGCAGCCACAGCAGGTCGTGCACGCCAAAGAAGCCGAACACGCCGAGCAGCAGGATGACCATGAACACGAAGACCCAGTAGACGTAGACATTGTCGTTCGGGTCGGTCGGGTTGTTGTGCGGGTCGTACGTCAGGAACGCAGGCGTGATCTCGCCCTCGTGGCAGCTGCCGCACATCTTGCCGAGGTTGTCCGGGTGGATGGACGACCGCGGGTCCGAGGCCGGCAGGTTCTGGTGCGGCGTGTGGCAGTCGGCGCAGGTGGCCGAGCGCTCGTGGCCGATCAGCGTCGCCTTGCCGTGGAAGTTGTCCCGGAAGGTCTCGCTCTGTTCCTCGTGGCAGTGGCCGCACTCGGCGACCATCATCTCGCGCGCGGCCTGCTCCTTGGGGTCGACCACGTCGTGGGCGTCGTGGCAGTCCACGCACAGCGCCGTCTCCTTGCCTTCCTTCCACAGCGCCCCGTGGGCGCTCTCGTTCTTCCAGTGCCCGAGCACGAACTCGTGGCAGCTGCCGCACATCTCGGGGCTCTTCTGCGGCGAGGTGCGCGATTCCGGGTTCTTGGCCGGAAGGATGTCGTGGCCGCCGTGGCAGTCGGTGCAAGCCGGCGAGTTGTTCAGGCCCTTGGCCAGGCGCGCCTTGGCGTGCGAACTGTGGAGGTAGCCCTCCATCATGTCGCCGTGGCACTGGCCGCAGGTGTACATCTGGTTGACCGGCGACAGCGGCGCCTCGAGGCCCGGCCGGCGCGGCAGCGTGTGCACGTTGCCGTGGCACTTGCCGCAGTTGGCGGCGTCCTCGTCGAGGTGGCCCTCGGTTGCGTGCGCGCTCTGCTGGAAGACCGCGATCTCTTCCTCGTGGCACTCCACGCAGGCGGCGACCGAGACCTTGCCGAGGTCCTTGACCTGGCGGGGGTGCCGGACGCCGACGGCGCCGGTGTGGCAGGTGACGCAGGCGACCTTGCGGTGCTTGGAGGCCAAGAACTCGGCCTCGTGCACCGGCGTGACGGGCTTGTCCTTCTCGTCCAGCAGGGTGTCGTCGTCGTGGCAGGACAGGCACTTGCTGTTGGGGATCGCCGGCGCGTCGGAGGCAGCGTCCGGGGCGGCGGCCGCAGGAGCGGCCTCCTGCGCCGCGGCGGGGGCGGCCCAGGCGAGCGACAGGACGGCGGCGAGGATCCCGGTTCCGAGGACGTGGCCCGAGGAACGGAGGAAGGTTGGCAGGTTCACGACGGTCTCCCTGTGCGTCGCATCCACGGCCGGCAGGGCGCCGGACCGGGACGCACGGGAGCTTTTTACAGGCCTGCCGCCGCCGGGATCATCGTGGGATTACCGTACCCCGCTTTCCGGAAAAACGGACCACCGCCACGGAAATCGCGACGGCGGCCGCGAGGATGCCGATGGCGGCGAGCGCGTTGGTCAGGAGCTGCGGCGCCGCGAGCAGGACGACGCCGAACCCGGTCATCATGAGCCCCGAGACGAGCTTCAGGATCCGGCCCTCGTCCTCGGTCAGCTTGCGCGCGCCCATGGTGCGCACGAAGATCACCACGATGATCATCAGGGGAATGACGTAGATCACGTTGTAGGCGCCGAGCCAGGCGTAGTACTGCCAGGTCGGCAGGTCCGCCAGCGTCAGGGAGCGCGTGTAGACCATCGGGAAGCCGGCGGTGCAGAGCAGCTCGTAGGAGTTGGCCGCGATCGCGAGCAGGATGGTGCTCGCGAGCATGGGCCCGAGGCTCCCGGTCGCGACGATTCCGCGCATGCGCTGGAACAGGCCGGGCTTGGCGGAGTCCGGGATGGACAGGCTCACGCCCTGCTTGAACCAGAAGTAGTCCTTGACGTTGATGGCGCCCATCAGGAGCGCGACCAGGCCGGCGGCGATGGTCACCACCCGCAGCTCGCCGAGCAGCAGGAACATGTTGAGCCAGGCGGCCATGAAAACGAAGTAGATCAGCCCCGAGAACAGTACGAAGGTGCCGCCGACGATCAGCATGCGGGTGCGGTCCTTGGCGTGGACCAGCATGCTGAGCAGGAACAGCAGCACGAAGAAGGCGCAGGGGTTGAACGCGTCCACGCCCGCGAGCACGAGCGTCAGCACGGGCAGCGACAGGCTGCGCGCGTCCACGCTGCCGACCAGCGGCAGGTGCACGACAGAGCCGCTGTCCCCGGGCGAGGCCTGGGCCGGCGACGCCGCCACGCCGGCCTCGGGCGCGCCGGCGGCGCGCCGCTCGCGGCAGGCGGTGAGCGCCCGCTCGAGCTCGGCGCCCGTCGTCGCGGCCGCGTCGTAGCCGATCATGACCTCCCGGCAGAAGATGAAACCGGGCACGGACAGCGCCTCGACCCCGAGCGACTGGGCGGTGTTGAAGTAGAAGCGCGCGTTGTCGCGGTCGTCGCGCACGGAGTACTTGCGAATCTCGAGCCACGGCAGGCGCCCCTGCAGCTCCTCGAGGAACGGCGCAGCCGCCTGGCAGTGTGGGCAGGTCGGCGAGTAGAAGTAATACAGGTGAATGCGCGGGCCGCCGTCGGCGGCGCGGCCATACCAGAAGTCGTCGCTCGCCGGGTCCTGGGCCGCGAAGGCCGCCGGCACGGACAGGATCAGGAGCGCGAGGAGGCTGAGCAGTCGCATCCGGGTTCCAGTGGCGGGCGGGAAATTGACGGGCAGGCTAGCGGCGGCGCCCGGCCCATGCGTCGTTGATTCTACGGACCGGCCTGGCGCCGGTCACTCTCTCGTCCGGAACGTCTCGAGAGTCACGTCGAGCGACAAGACCTCGCCCGGCTCCATGGCGCCCACGCCCACCACCCTGCGAGCGATTTCCTCGCCGCGCGCGTTGCGCAGGGCGACCACCACGCTGTACTCGCGGGGGGGCTGGCCCGCGGGATGGGCGATGCTGCCCTCGACCCGGAACGCCACCTCCCCAGGCAGCGCGTCGGCCCCGACGCCCGCCACACCGAAGCGCAGGTGGTGGCGGCACGCCGGGCAGACCGGCGCACTCTCGAGGATGGTGGCCTTGCAGTGCGGGCAGGTCCTGGTCTTGCCCGCCGTGACTGTGCGGCCTTTCATTGCTGCTGTGCGGGCACGGCCTAGCCCTTGGGAGCGCCGCCCTCGCCCCAGCCGAACTCGACCCGGCCGCGCATGCGCGAGCCGGCGGCCACGGTCAGGGAGGCTGCGGCGACGTCGCCATTGATGATGCCGGTCTGCTGCAGCTCGACGCGGGTCGCGCCGGTGATGTTGCCCTCCAGCTCGCCGCCCACGACGACGGAGCCGGCCTTGACGGAGCCCGCGAGGTGGGCGCCCGGCTCGATGGTGAGGGTGCCATCCACGTTGACGTCGCCCTTGAAGCGGCCCGCGAGGCGCACGTGGCCGGTACCCTCGATCTTGCCTTCGAAGGTCAGGCCCGCCGCGAAAACGGACTCCTTGAGGTCGGCGCGCGGGCGAGGCGCCGGGGCATCGGGCGCGGGCGTCGGAGCCGGCGCGGTTTCGCGGATCGGGGTCACGGGCGTCATGGGATCCTTCGAACCGGCGTCTTTCCAGATGGCCATGGGCTGCTCCTGTGCGGGGACTCGGGACAAGATAGCCCCGGAAGATTGCGTTGGCGAGAAGGCGCTTGCGCGCCGGGGCTGTCGGCTGCGGGCGACAGCGGGCGGCTCAGCGGCCGCGGAACTCGGGGGCGCGGCGCTCCAGGAAGGCGCGGACGGCCTCCTCGAGGTCGCCCGAGTGCAGGAAGGCGGCGTTCCACAGGGCCACGTAGTCGAGGCCCTCGTTGAGCTGCGCGCGCGCCGCGGCGTTCATCACGTGCTTGGCGCCGCGGGTGGCGAGCGGGGACAGCGCCGCGACCTCCGCCGCGAGCGCCCGCGCCCGCGCGAGCAGGGCCTCGGGATCCGCCAGCAGTTCCGTGACGAGGCCGACCTCGAGGGCCCGCCTCGCGTCGATGTCGCGGCCGGTCAGAACGAGGTCGCGCGCGACGCCATCGCCGACGATCCGCGGCAGGCGCTGCAGCACGCCGACGTCGGCGACCATCGCGATGCGCGTCTCGCGCACCGAGAACGTGGCGCAGGCGCTCGCGAGGCGGATGTCGCAGGCCGTGACGAGGTCCACGCCGGCGCCGAGGCAGGCGCCGTGCACGGCGGCGATGATGGGCTTCGAGGCCTGCGCGAAGCAGCTGGCCGTGTGCTGATAGCGGCGAATGTCGTCGTAGAGCGCGCGGCGCTTCGCGGCGGGCGTGTCGCCCTTGCCCGAGATCGAGCCGCCGCCGGCGAGCGCCGCGGCGTGGTCGGCGAGGTCTATGCCCGCGCAGAAGGCCTTGCCGCGCCCGGCGAGCAGGATGGCGCGGACCGATTCGTCCGCCTCGAGCTCCGCCACCGCCGCGGGGATGTCGTCCCACAGCGCCCGGTCGAGCGCGTTGAGCTTGACCGGCCGGTTCAGCCAGAGGATGCCGACCGCGCCGTCGCGCTCGATCTCGAGGCTGGGCCAGCCCATCGGCGCGCCTTCGCGCAGCCGCGCGATTACGCGGGCTGCAGCTGCAGCTGGCGCTGCAGCTGCGCGGTCAGGAGCTGCATGCGGCGGCGCTGCATGCGCAGGCGGTAGACGATCTCGCGCACGTGGGTGCGGAAGCTCGCCTCCTCCCAGCGCTGGGCCAGCTGCTGGCGCTTGGCGCCGTACCACTGGTCCCGCAGCTTGCCCCACTCGGCCAGGGTCGCCTGGAAGGACTCGTATTCCTGCGCGAGGCGCTCGCGCAGGGTGTCGAGCTGCGGCACCGGGCGCTGCGCGCCCTGCTCCAGCGCCGCCTGCGCGCGCTTGAACTGCATGGCGAGGCGGGCGCGCTCGATGGTGACGTCGGGCACGCGCTGCAGCTTGCCTGCGAGCCCTATGCCGGCGAGCGTCGCGATGAGCCACTTGGTCGGGTCCCACTGCCACCAGCGGACCGCATTCCGGTAGTCGCGGTCGAAGATGTGGTGGAAGTTGTGGTAGCCCTCGCCGTAGGTGAGGAAGGCCAGCACCGGGTTGTCGCGCGCCGTGTTGTTGTCGTTGTAGGGCTGCGTGCCCCAGATGTGGGCCAGCGAGTTGATGAAGAACGTGAAGTGGTGGTTCAGCACGAGGCGCAGCACGCCCGCGAGCAGGAACACGCCCCAGAGGTCGCCGGCCAGCCAGCCCATCAGCAGCGGCAGGCCGATGTTGGTGGCGAGCACGATGGGCAGGTAGAAGCGGTGCTGGAACATGACGATCGGGTCGGCCTGCAGGTCCTTCCCGTTGCTGAAGTCGTTCCGGCCCGTCTTCCAGTAGCGGAGCATCCAGCCAATGTGGGAGAACCAGAAGCCGCGCTTCGCCGAGTAGGGGTCGCCGTCGTTCTGGTCCACGAAGCGGTGGTGGCGGCGGTGGTCGGTCGCCCAGATCAGGATGCTGTTCTGCAGCGCCATGGCGCCGAAGATCGAGAACACCAGCCGCACCGACCAGTGGGCCTCGTAGGCGCGGTGCGCCCACAGGCGATGGTAGCCGGCCGTGATCGAGAAGCCGTTGGCGGCCAGGAACACGAAGAACCAGATCCAGGCGGCGGCGCTGAAGCCGTGGGTGAACCCGTACCAGGGAACGACCGTGATCGCGCAGAGGAAGGTGAGCGAGAAGAGAATCGTGGTTACCCAGTTGATGGGCGGCTTCTTCTCGGCGGTGGTGGCAACGGTCGTCTCTGTCATCGGTACTCGGCCTGCAGGATGGAACAAAACTTCCGGTATTCTGACCTAAGCCGCCGCTCCGTGGGCGGCAAATGCGTCAGGGAAAATACTTACACCATATCAAGGGCTTGGGCCCGCCGCGACGCTTCGGGACGCGCCGCGGCAGGCCTTCTCCGGCCTCAGAACAGGCCCGGCAGCCAGAGCTGGGCGGGCGTCGGGCGCTCCGGGACCGGGTAGCGGCGCTCCGCCTCGACGCCCAGCTTCTGCTGCGCCATGCCCGCCGCTGCGGTCATGGCGCTGCAGGTGCTGCTGTTGCCGATCCACGCCAGCGCGGCGGCGGTGGAGGCTTCGACCGGGTCGCCCATGGGCTGCCCCTCGTCGTCATCGGCTGCGCAGTCGAGCACCTCGTCGGCGAGGCCGTTGTAGTAGTCGCCGCGCTCGAGGACATTGACGGTGCGGAAGGTGACGAGTCGCAGGCGGGTGTCGCAGCCGCTCAGGTCAAAGGCGGACTGGCCCACGGGTTTGCCGAAGGTGTCGGAGCCCACGATCGCGACCTCCACGGGCCATGGATCCATCGAGTTGATCGTCATCTCGCTCGCCGAGGCCGTGCTGCCGGTCGTGATGAAGGCGATCTTGAGCGGTGTGATGGATTCGGCGCGTGGCTGGAAGAACCGGTTCTCGTTGTTGGATGCGCGTGCCGGGTTGAATCGCAGGCCGGCGTAGAGGTCGGTCGGGCGCCGGTCACCACCCAGCAGGTCGCCGAGGAGGTCGCCGACGGACACCAGGCCGCCACCGTTGTAGCGCAGGTCCACGATGAAGTAGTCGATGCCCCGCTGCCGGAAGTCTTCGAAGGCATCCAGCAGCGGCGCCTGCGCCGTGGAGATGAAGGTCCGCAGCGCGACATAGCCGACCTGCACGGACGGGTTCAAGGGCAGGCTCAGCACGCGTACGCCGCCGTCCGGCGAGATCGGCGTGATGGTGTTGAGCCGCTTGGTGAGCGTCACCTCCGTCGTCGCCCCGCCCACGCGGTATCGAAAGCCGCGCTGCACGCCGACCGTGGCCGGGCCGAAGGCGCCGGTCAAGTCCGGGTCGTTGACGAGGATGGTGCTCATCGGCACGTAGCCGCGGCCGTCCCTGTAGTCGATGGCGAGGATCTCGGCGCCGCGGCGCAGGCCGCCGTCGGACGCGGGAGTGTTCTCGAACGCGTCCAGGATCAACAGCCGGCTGCCCTCCACGCGGGAGCGGAAGCCAAACCCGACGAACTCGCCCTCGCCGAACAGTGCCTGGTCCTCCTGGCGGGTCGTGAGATAACTGTAGAACCGGTCCTTGCCCTGCGCGCGGGCCTGGGCCGTGAGCGCGTCGAGCAGATCGTCGGCGGTCGCGTAGCTCGCGATGTTCACGTTGGCCGGCAGCAGTTCGGGGAACAGGTACCAGCTGCGCGCGGCATCCAGCACGAACTGCTTCTCGGCGTTCACCGAGCAGCGGTCGGGCGTGACGCTGGTGCCGCCGCCGCCCCCGCCGCCGCCGCAGGCGGTCACCAGCGCGGCCGTGGCCACCGCCGTGAGCGACACCAGGGCGAGGCGCGCGGCGCCTCGGGTCCATCGGGCGTTGCGGCGAACATTCGTCGTCATGACATTCTCCTCAGGCGGCCGGTCCGGGCCGCATCACCCGCTCCGCGGGCCGAACAGGGACTCGAGCTGGATGCGGGCCTCGTCCTCTGCCGATGGTTTCGCGTCCTTCGCGCCGGGGGATTCGCCGCCGCCGAACAACGACTCGAGCTCGCCGCGGGCCCGGGCAGCCTCGTCCGTGCGCGCCACGTAGGCGCCCGGCCGCGGGCGGAAGTAATCGCAGAAGTTCGCGCGGGTCTTGTCCTTGACCTCTTCGGCCACCGGCTCCCGGCAGCTCTTCGCCACGGCCGGGTCGTGGAACTCGCACAGTCGGCAGACGTGCAGCTCGGCGCCGCAGGCCTTGCACTCCTCGAGGCGGCGCAGCGGCAGGCTCAGCTCCGCCAGCGACGCGCCGCACTTCCAGCAGGACAGCTCGGCTGGCCGAAGGGGCATTCCTTCAATCCTCTGCGCGAAGAACCCAGGCTCCCGGGACTGCCCTGGCATGCCGCGGCGCCCCGGTTCAGCCCGCGCCTTTTACCCTTCCATTATCGTCTACCCCGGGCAATGCTGTCGCTTTCGGCGGATAGCCGGCAGCGGGCCCAGTATCCACCGAAGAATCAAAGGATTACGCATGAGAGAAACTGCGACGCCGGCGCGCCCCGGCTATCTGGTGGTGCAAGGCGTGGTCACCGACCGGGAAGGCTTCAAGGCCTACAGCGCCGCGCTGCCGCCGATTTACGCGAAGTACGGCGGCCAGTACCTGGCGATGACCCCGGCGCCGCGGGTCGAAGTGGCCGAGGGCTCGCCCGAGAACCGCAGTGTCGTCATCGCGAAGTTCCCCTCGAAGGAGGCTGCCTGGGCCTTCTGGAACTCGCCCGAGTACACCGAGGCGAAGCAGCTGCGCGAGGGCAAGGGCACGTTCTACGTGATGGTGCTGGAGGGATTGCCCGAAGCCTGAGCGGAAGTCGCGAGTGCTTTTCAGCGCCGTGCGGCGACGAGGCGGTCGAAGTCTTCGAGCAGCTCCGGTTGCGTCGAGGCTTCCGCGAACTCGCGGATCCAGCGCCGTGCGCGCTCGAGGTCGGCGTCCGGATTGGCCAGCAGCAGCCCTTCGATGTCGGCGAGGTCCCGTGGCCGGTGGGCGATCGCCTTCATGATCAGCAGGTCCTCCACGCGCGGCAGGCGGATTTCGAGCGATCCCAGCGACCGGCGCTGACCCGAGGTCACCGCGTCCTGCTCGAACGGGAGAGTCGCCATCACCAGGTCGATGTCGATCTGCGACGCCCGGTGCCGCAGGAGCAAGACCCGCGAGCGGATAGCGAACTCTCTGGCATCGTGGATGCGGGGCTCGATCCCGGTGGCCCCGGCAGACTCGATGATCGAGGCAAGGTCTTCGTCCGCAACATCCGCCAGCGCGTCTATGTCACGGGTGAGTCGCGGCCGTCCGAGCAGCGAAGCGGCCAGGCCGCCGATGATGATGGCCCGGCGGTCCGTGCGCCGCAGGCACTCCTGGAGAGCCTCCAGGGCATCGACCAGTGACTGCGGAAGCTCAGCGGTCATTCAGGGCGGCACGGATCCGGTTCCAGCGTTCGCGGACCTCTGTTTGCTCCGCAGCCGCGGCAGGGTCTTCCGCAAAGAGCGCGCGCGAGGCGAAGAGCGCGCTGAACTGCCGGAACCTGGTCTCGATCGGGGTCTCGCGCAGCTCCCGTTCTTCCTGCCTCGCGACCATGGCCCAGCGCTCGCGAAAAGCCGTGGCCTCGTCGCTTTGGATTCGTTTCATCGCTGCATCTTAGCGGGACCTGAACCGAAGCGCAGTGCGAGGTAGGCCAGCGCGGTTGCGACCGCGTCACCGATCGCGGTGTGGCGCGCGAGCGGCGGGATGCCGGCATCGGTGAGGATGGCATCGAGGTCGGGGAGGCCCGAGTGATCCTCGACCTCCCGCCGGGACTTCATGCGGTGCAGGCTGCGCAGGTCGTAGGCCGCGACGTCGAGTGCGGGCAGACCATCCGCGCGCAGGCCGCGGTCGAGCACGGCGCGGTCGAAGTCCACGCAGTAGCCGAGGATCGGCCGGCCGCCCAGCCACTCGGTGAACCGCGCCAGCGCCTCGCCGGGCGGCAGGCCATGGTCCAGGTCCATCGCGCGCAGCCGGTGGATGCGGACCGAGCCGGCATGGGTCGGCCCGTCGCGCCTGAGCGTCGCCTCGAAACGGTCGCTCAGGATCACGCGCCGTCCGCGCAGCGGCACGGCGCCGATCGAGAGCACCTCGGCGTTCTTCGGGTCGAGGCCGGTGGTTTCTACGTCGAGCGCAACGAGTTCGGCGTCCTCGGGCGGCCAGCCGCGCAGGCCGGTGGGCACGACGCGATCGAGCAGGCGGCGCAGCACTTCCCTAGATCCCGTGGCGGAAGTGCGCGCCGAGGAAGTCCTGGAACTCCTTGACCACGCGCAGCGCGTCCCGCAGGAGGTCGCGGTCGAGCCTGCGCAGCCTGCCGAGATCGACGCGGTTGTCCGCCGGCTCGCCCCGCTGCAGGGCCTCGAGCTGCTGGCCGAGCCGCAGCCTCAGCATCACGGCGAGCGCCTGCTGCAGGTCGGCGGCGAGTTGCGCGCTCAGCACGCCGCGGGCGGCGAGGGCCTCCGCGCGCTCGAAGGAGTTCGTGCAGGCGAGGCCGTGCTCGGCCGCGAGCGCCCGCAGGCCGTGCACGGTCGGGAAGATGCCGCCGCGCTTGATGTCCACCGCCCGCTCGCGGCCGAAGGGGTTCCTGAGCGTGAGCGGCGTGTGGAACTCGATCGCCGGCCGCACGAAGTGGTGCAGCCAGATCTGGTCGCGGCCGAGTCCCGCCAGCGCCTCGCGTAGCGGCGCGTACAGCGACTCGTCGCCGCAGACGGGCTGGGCATCCATCAGAATCGCCATGTCGAGCTGCGACTCGCCGGCGGCGCTGCGCTTGAGCCGTTCGATGTACTCGAGCCACTGGGGCAGGCTGCCGCGCCAGGCGGGGTTCGAGACCATGACCTTGCCCGGACACGGCGGCCACCCGAGCGCGGCGAGCCCGTCGCTCAGCGCCTGCGCGGGCCCGGCAACGTCCGCATCGGCGATGCCCTCCCCGAGGATCAGCGCATTGTCCTGGTCCGTTCGCAGGATCTGCTCGCTGCGGCCCTCGCTGCCGAGCACCAGCAGGCAGCAGCGCGCTCGTAGTTCGGCTGGAAACGTCAGCTCGTACAGCCGGGTCAGGATGCGGCCGTTCAGGGCGCTGACGATCTCGCCGAGGTGGCGCATCTTCGCGCCGGTGGCCTGCAGGGTGCGCACCAGCGGCAGCAGGCCGGCGACGGCCTCGGCGAGTTCCTCGCGGGTCGTCGCGCGTGCGACGCGAAGCCCCACGATGTGCGAGTGGCTCGAATAGTGGCTCAGGACCTCGGCGAGGCCGAGCGTGCCCACGAGCTGGGCGTGGCGCGTCACGGCGACGCGCTCGATGCGCCGGCGGGTCATCGCGACCAGCGCCTCGAACAGCGGCGCGTCCGCGTCGCAGTCCACCACGGGCCTGCGCGCGAATTCGCCGACCGCGCCGTCGAGCGGCCGGCCGTCGAGGGCGATGGCGTCGAGCAGGTCGGTGCGGGTGCAGATGCCGAGGCCCCCGGCGGTCTCGACGAACACGCAGTCCACGCTCCGCTCGCGCATGCGCCGCGTCGCCTCTACGACCGTCGTGTCGCCGGGGACGACGATTGCCTCGGCGAGCACGGCCTCGCCGATGCGGGTCAGCATCAGCTCGCCGAGGTCGCTCGGCGTGCCGGAGGACTCCGCCAGGTCCGTCTTGCGCGACAGCGAATCCAGGAAGTAGGCGGCGAAGCGGCCATTGGCCTCCACCGCCGCGCGGAAGGCGTCGGCCGGGAGGGTCCAGAGGAGCGTGTCCTCAAGGGTCACGTAGCGGTGGCGCGACCGGCCGGTGAGGCAGGCCATGGAGCCGAACAGGTCACCGGCGCCGTACTCGGCGAAGACGCGCGGCTCGCCGGGGTCGTCGGCGCCGTCGAGTGCGGCCACGTGCCCTTTGAGGATGACGTAGAGATAGTTCGAGGGTGTGCCGGCCTCGAGGATCCGGCTGTCCGCCGGCTCGAAGCCGATGTCCATGCGCCGGCCCAGGGCGACGCGCTGCTCCGCCGTCAGCAGGTCGAACGGCGCGAGCGCGAAGTCGAATTCCTTCAGGACTTCGGAGGTAGACATTCCTGGGTGCTTCCGTGACGTCTGGGCGCCAACATGCGGGAAACGATGTCCGTGATGCGAGGGAGCGTCAATAGGTGACAGCCAAGCGGTGGGTGATCGCCGTAAAGAAAGGGGCGGCCCCTTGGCCGCCCCGTCGCAAACTCGAAGCGAATGTCCCCTTGAGTTTCAGTGGTGGGTGGCGCCGCCCGCGCCGCGCGGGACGCGGATGTGGTCCACCAGCTCCTGGATGTGCGCCGGCGGCGGCTTGGTCATGTGGCTCACCGCGTAGGTGACGATGATGTTGAGCACCATGCCGACGGTGCCGATGCCCTCGGGCGACACGCCGAACAGCCAGTTGTCCGCCGTGTTCGCGGCCGGGTTCACGAACTTGAAGTAGATGATGTAGCCGGCCGTGAAGGTGATGCCGACGATCATCCCGGCGATGGCACCTTGCATGTTGGCGCGCTTGTCGAAGATTCCGAGGATGATGGCCGGGAAGAACGACGACGCCGCCAGGCCGAAGGCGAAGGCCACGACCTGCGCGACGAAGCCGGGTGGGTTGATTCCCAGGTATCCGGCCACGAAGATCGCGCCCGCCGCGGCGAGGCGCGCGTAGAGCAGCTCCTGCTTCTCGGTGATGTTCGGCATCACCACCTTCTTCAGCAGGTCGTGCGAGATCGCCGAGGAGATCACGAGCAGCAGGCCCGCGGCAGTCGAGAGCGCCGCGGCGAGGCCGCCGGCGGCGACCAGCGCGATCACCCAGGCCGGCAACTTCGCGATCTCCGGGTTGGCCAGCACCATGATGTCGTTGTCGATCTTCGCCATCTCGTTGCGGTCGTCCTTCGCGTAGAACATGCGCCCGTCGCCGTTCTTGTCCTCCCACTTGATCAGGCCGGTCTTCTCCCAGTTCTTGATCCAGTCCGGCGCTTCGGCGTAGAGCACGCCCTGGCCGTCGGTGCCGTTGATGGTCTCGATCATGTTGGCGCGGGCGAAGGCGGCCACCGCCGGGGCCGTCGTGTAGAGCAGCGCGATGAACAGCAGCGCCCAGCCCGCCGAGATGCGCGCGTCGCTCACCCTGGGTACGGTGAAGAAGCGCACGATCACGTGCGGCAGGCCGGCGGTGCCCACCATCAGCGCCGCCGTGATGCAGAACACGTCTATGTTGCTCTTGATCCCCGAGGTGTAGGCATCGAAGCCCAGCTCCGTGTTGAGGCCGTCGAGCTTGTCGAGCAGGTAGGTGCCGTCGGCCATGGTGCCGCCGAAGCCCATCTGCGGGATGATGTGGCCGGTCATCAGCAGCGAGATGAAGATCGCCGGCACCAGGTAGGCGAAGATCAGGACGCAGTACTGCGCGACCTGGGTGTAGGTGATGCCCTTCATGCCGCCGAGCACGGCGTAAAAGAAGACGATCGCCATGCCGACGACGACGCCTGTGGTGATGTCCACCTCGAGGAAGCGCGAGAAGACGATGCCGACGCCGCGCATCTGGCCGGCCACGTAGGTGAAGGACACGAACACCGCGCAGACGACCGCGACGAGGCGGGCGGTGTCGGAGTAGTAGCGGTCGCCGATGAAGTCCGGGACCGTGTACTTGCCGAACTTGCGCAGGTAGGGCGCGAGCAGCAGCGCAAGCAGTACGTAGCCGCCGGTCCAGCCCATCAGGTACACCGCGCCGTCGCGGCCCATGAAGGAGATGAGGCCGGCCATCGAGATGAACGAGGCCGCGGACATCCAGTCGGCGGCGGTGGCCATGCCGTTCGCGACCGGGTGCACGCCGCCGCCGGCGACGTAGTACTCCTTGGTCGAGCCGACGCGGCTCCAGATGGCGATGCCGATGTAGAGGGCGAAGGACGCACCCACGATCAGGTAGGTCCAGGTCATGACGGACATGCGTGGATCCTCCCGGTCAGTCTTCGTGGACGTCGTGCTTTCGGTCCAGGCGGTTCATCAGCCGCACGTAGACGAAGATCAGCACGACGAAGACGTAGATCGAGCCCTGCTGGGCGAAGAAGAAGCCGAGCTTGAAGCCGGCGACGCGGAACTGGTCCAGCCAGTCCGCCAGCAGGATGCCGAAGCCGTAAGAGACCACGAACCAGATGGCCAGCAGGCTGGCCAGGATTTTCAGGTTCGCCCGCCAGTAGGCGCTGACCTTGTCCTTTGTCACGACCGGTTCCCCCTGTTGGCCGATGTCGGTCGTGGTCGAATCTAGCAATGCGTGGGGCAGGGTCGGTCGGACTTTGGTCTAAGGCAGGAGGGTCAGACGAGGCGGATTCGACCTATGTCTAAGATGTCCTGGGCCACGGCAGGGTTGATGCCTGTCGGACTACCGGGCTTCATCGCGTGACGACATCGAAGGCCACGGTCACCCTCGGCTCGTCGGTGGTGATCGGCGTGGTGCCGTGCCACATGTAGGAAGGGAACAGCACCAGCCGGCCGGGCCGAGGCTGGATGATCCGTTCGGGCAGCACGCCAGGCACGGGGAAGCGAGGCTCGCCGAACTTGATCCAGCCGCTCTGCGCCTCGGTGTCGGCGACATCCGCCGGGGTGTGCACGTAGTAGGCCGAGCTCAGCCAGCCCGCCGGGTGGATGTGATTCACGTGGAAGCCGCCGCGCCGCAGGCGCACGGACCAGCAGCCCGAAAGGCGCACGTCGCCGGCGTTGCGAGCCTCGAGCGGGTGCGCGGCGTCGTGGCCGACCTGGGCGCGGTAGTCGGCGATCGGCGCGGCGAGGGCCTCGAGGAAGGCGCGGATCATGGGGTCGCGGTCCGCCACGAGGCTGCCGGCCGTCTGGGTACCGAAGCGCAGGCTCTGGTCGAGCGGGTGGGCCTCCCAGCGGTGACGATCCTCCAGCACTGCCAGCAGCGCGGAGTTGAACTCCGCCATGCTGGCGTAGCCCGGCGGCGGCTCGAGCTCGTAGGGCCGCACGAAGCGGTCGTAGTCGTACAGTTCGCTGTAGGCTTCGCGGCCGAGCAGGCGCGCGGCGATGGCCTCGTGGGCAATCGGCTCCTGGGACCGCGGGTCGCGCTCGCGCAGGGCGCGGATCACCGGCCAGGCCTCATCCGGCAGGCCGGCGCAAAGGAGAATGCTCGAGAGCGCGTTGCCGAGGCGGGGATCTGCCGGCCGCGCCGTGCAGGCCCGCCGCGCTGGGTCCACGGCCTCGCCCGCACGGCCCGCGGCCTGCAGCGTGAGCGCGAGGCCAGAGAGGTAGTCCGGCAGCGGCCCGAGGGCTGCGATGGCAGCGCCGAAGGCACCCGCCGCCGCCTCGAAGTGCCCCGCCTCGCGCAGCATGGTGGCGTGCGTGAGCCTGAGACCGACGTGACCCGGGTTGGCGGCAATCGCCTCGCGCAGGCCGCGCGCGAAGTCCGGGTCGGCGCGCATGAAGCGGATCTTGGCGAGCAGCGCCAGCGTCTCCTGGTCGGCCGGAGCGTAGCCGAGCGCAGCGACGATCTCGCGCTCGCCTTCATCGAAGCGCGCGAGCTCGACCAATGCGCGGGCGCGGTTGAAGTGCAGGTCGCGTCCGCGTAGTCCGCCGTCGGCGGCGCGGTCGAGTTCCTCGAGCGCTTCGGCGGCGCGGCTCTGGCGCGAGAGCAGCGAGCCCAGGTTGTGTCGGGCGATGGTGTCATCCGGCGCGAGGTCCAGCGCGCGGCGGTAGGCCGCCTCGGCCTCGCCGAGCCGCTCCTGGGCGACCAGCGCGGCACCGAGCGCGGCGCAGGCCTCGGCGTCACGCGGTTCGACGTCGAGCAGCGAACGAAGCTCGGCCTCGGCGGGGCCAGCGTGGCCCGCGCCGGTCAGCAGCCGCGCCAGCGCCAGCCGCGCCGGCCTGAAGCGCGGGTCGAGCTGCAGCGCGTAGCGGTAGGAACGCTCGGCTTCCGCAACCCGGCCCGTCGCGCCAAGCAGGTTGCCGTAGTTGGCGTAGAAGTCCGCGCGCTTCGGCGCGAGAGCGAGGCTTTCGCGAATGAGCCGCTCCGCGTCGGTGGTATCGCCGCGCCGCCGGCGCACGAGCCCGAGCAGGTGCACGGCCTCCGGCGAGCGCGGGGCGAGGCCCACGGCGCGCCGGCACAGCGCTTCCGCTTCCTCGAGCCGGCCCTGGCCCATTAGCTGCTGCGCCTGCTGCAGCGCGGCGAGGACCTCGGGCGGCGACGAAGGAGGGAGTGTGTTCATGGGGTTCGACCGCGTGGATTGTAGCCGACGGGCCATGAATGACCCGGGCAGCAAAAAGGGGCGGCAGTTGCCTGCCGCCCCCGGTGAAGAACACCGTTTGCAGTTCGATCAGAACTTGAAGTTCACCGATGCGAAGAAGCGGCGGCCGATGACGTCGTAGAGCGACGGCTCGGTGCCCGACTGCACGTTCGGCGCGTACGTCGGCGGCTGCTTGTCCGTGGCGTTGTTGAGGCCGAGGCGGATCGACGAGCCTTCCAGGAACTTGTTCATGTTCCAGGTCACGCCGACGTCGAGGTAGGTCACTGACCCGACGCCGGTCGGCTCCGTCTCGCCCGGGAACTGGACCGACGTGCGGTTCTTCATGCTGTCGATCCAGCGGAGGCGCGCGTCGAAGTCGAAGTCCCCGATCGAGTACACGCCCGTCAGGTTCATCTTCATGTCGGGGAAGCTCGTGCCGAGGCCCGAGCCGAAGTACGACACCGTGCCCGCGTACTCGATCTTCGGCAGGAAATCGGCGTCCTGCTGCTTGAACGACAGGAGGTAATTCAGCAAGAAGTTGAGCCGCAGCGTGCCGGCCGGGAGCGGCGTGGCGTAGCTGATCTGCAGGTCGATGCCATCGGTCTCGACCTTGCCGCCGTTGACCTGCGGGTACAGGCCGTCCGGGTCGTCCACGTTCGAGTAGAACAGCGCGTCGCCGCCGGAGCGGACGATGCCGGCGCAGGAGAAATAGTCCGCGTCGTAGTCCGAGTTGTTGCCGTAGTAGTTGTAGCAGTCGGCGATCAGCAGGTTCGGCGGCAGCGACAGGATCGGCTTGTCGATCGAGATGCTGTAGTAGTCGAGCGAGGCCTGCAGGCCCTCGAGCGCACCACTCCACGGCGACTGGAAGACGACGCCGAGCGTGATGGTGTCGGCCTCCTCCGGCTTGAGGTCCGTGTTGCCGGCGATGGTGATCGACAGCTGGCCGCCCGGGGTCTGGACGAAACTGTCGATGCTCGACGCGGGAACGCCGGTGTCCAGGCACAGCTGCCTAAGGGCGGCGGCGTCCTGCGCATTGCTGCCCTGGCGCGCCTCGGTAGTGACCGAGCAAGGATCGAAGTACTGCGGCGCTGAGCCGCCGCCCGCGAACAGCTCGCTGAAGTTCGGCGCGCGGACCGCCTTCTGGTAGGAGCCGCGCAGCCGCATGTAGTCGAGCGCCTGCCAGCTCAGCTCCACCTTGTAGGCGTCGCTGCTCTCCGAGGGGCTGCTGAGGTTCTGGATCTGGTCCTCGAAGCTCGCCTCGGAGTAGCGGTAGCCGATGCTCGCCTCGACCGTCGGGACGATCGGGATCAGGGCCTCCATGAACAGGTCCTGGAACTCGTTCTTGCCCTTCGACGGGTTCTGGCTGTTGAGGCCCGAGATCGGGCCGGCGGACGAGCCCGGGTTGAGCTCGTACTTGAACCAGCGGCTCTCAGCGCCGACGACCAGCGACAGCGGGCCAGCCGGCAGGTCGGCGACCTTGCCGGACACGAAGCCCTGGACCACGTTCAGCTTCAGGTCCGTGGTCACGGTGTTCGGCGGCACGGTGATGTAATCGATGCACTCCTGAGAGAGCTGCAGGCGGCCGAACGGGTCGAAACCGCCCTCGCACAGGCTGTCGCCGCCGTCCGCGGCCTCGACCATGTTGACGACGCGCTGGGTGTCGATGTTGCCGGTCTGCTGTTCCTGGATCTCGGTCGTGCCTTCCGAGGCGTAGATTTCCCAAGTCCAGTTCTCGCCCCAGAGCGGGCCGCGGGCGCCGACGAGGTACTGGACTACGGTGTTCTCGTAGTTGCTCTCGCGCAGGCCGTTCTGCAGCGTGCGGGTGCGGATCTGGAAAGCTTCCGTGGGGCCTGCGCCGGCGAGGCCCGGGACGTCGCCCGTGCGCGCGTTGAGCAGGAAGCGCAGGTCATCCGGGATGAACGGGTTCGTGACAGGGATGACGAGGTTGCTGAAGGTGCCGCTCAGCACGGAAGGCGAGGCGGCCTGAATCGGCGAGTTCTGGCCAGGCGCTGCCAGTCGGACCGTCGGGAACGGCGTCGGCGCGAGCGCCGCGGTCGACTCGTACTCCGTCCAACCAAAATTTGCGAACACCTCGACCCCATTCTCGAACCGGTAGTCGAGGTTCGTCATCATCGACCGGCGCTCGAGCGGCAGGGTCAGGATGTTGACGAAGTCGAAGTTGTAGGAGTAGAGGTCCGGGAACAGGTTGCTGTTGACGTTGCCGTCGATCGGGTAACGCCAGTTCTGGACGTCGAGCGGGCTGTTGAAAATGCCACGCGAGAACAGGCTGCCGTCCTGGTTGAAGCCGAGCGTCGTCGGCAGCGCGGCGCCGGCCGCGATGCCGTAGGTGGCGAACAGGGCATCGACCGCCGACTGCGGGATCGGGTTGTCGTCCACGGCTCCGGGCAGGGGACCGGTGTTCCCCTGCAGGAAGCCCTCCGGCAGGAACGAGGTCGTCGACGTTGCCTGCGCCGCGAACGGCCGCTGGTTCTTGATCATGCCCTCGCGCTTCGAGTAGTCGAGGCCGATGATGGCGTTGCCGCGGTCGTCGGCGAAGTTGCCGCCGAAGACGCCGGAGATATTGAACTCCTCGGCGTCCCAGTACTCGGTGCTGTTCGAGAAGCTGTAGCGCAGGTCCGCGCCCTCGAAGTTCTTCTTCATCTTGAGGTTGACGACGCCCGCGATGGCGTCCGCGCCGTAGACCGCGCCGGCGCCGCCGGTGACGACCTCGACGCTCTCGAGCATCGCCTGCGGGATGGTGTTCAGGTCGACCGTCAGGTTGCTCGCCGAGGGCTGCAGGCGCCGGCCGTCGAGCAGCACGAGGTTGCGGTTGGCGCCGAGGCCGCGCAGGTCGATGTTCGACTGGCCGCCGTTGCCCGGGTTGTTCGACGTGGTGCCACCCGCCGGGTTGACCTGGGGCAGGGTGTTCAGGAACGTGTCGATGGTGACGTCGGCGTTCGCGGTGATCTGCTCGGCGCTCAGCGTGGCGACCGGGCTGTTCGCGACGAAGTCCTGGCGGACGATACGCGAACCGGTGACGACGATCTCCTCGAGCTGCTCCTGAGCGGCGCTGGTCACGCCGTAGAGGGCAGCGCTCGCGGCGCCGGCGCTGACGAGCGTCGAACGAACGGCGCGGGCAAGTTTCGGATTGGCCATTACTCCTCCTTCAGGAGACTCTTGTGATGTTGCGATTGAGCTACCGCCCCGGCGGGGGCGACCCCAAACTTAAGGAATGTCAACCAAGTCCGCGTCATTGAAAGGACAACGCGATGCGCCGTTCCTCACGCGGTGAGCGCGGATCATAGTCCCGCGATGCTACAAAGTGAAAGGCCTTGGCGAAAAAACAACAGCGGCCACTGCGGCTGTACGCGAGGGGGAACGCTGGCGGCGCTGTAACGGGCGTTCCGGGTGTTCCGGCAGGCGTGGGGCGGCCTGCCAGCCATGCGTCCGCAGGGGCCGCGAGGGGGTACGAAGGTCAGGCCAGCGGCGCCAAGGGACGCAGCGGCCTGGTTCTGAACCACTTGGAAATCAACCACTTCTCGCCGCGGCTGGGCGGCAGGCCGGCATGCAGGCTGCGCGGGTCGAGCTCGCCATCCGGCGTGATGCTCGGAAAGCTGATCGCGCTGCCGGCGGGCGGGCGCAGCCGAAGGCCCAGGCGCGGGAATTCCGTCTCGCCGCCGCCGAAGCCGTCGTTCAGATACACCAGCAGCGTATGCACGCGCTGGCCGCGTGCCCTGAGTTGTGCCGCGTTCTGTGGTGTCTCGGGAATGAAGTCGTAATGTGGCAGGTAAGTTTCGCCAGGACGGTAGTGCAGCACACCCAGGCCCTCGGCATGCTCCGGCAGGCGGCCGACCGCGCGCGCGATCCGCAGATTTATCAGTTCCAGCAACACGTCGCTGTTGGCGATGCCGAAGCTCATGACGGAGTTGGTGCGCACACCGCGAACGCTTTCGCCGCCGGCCTCGTCCACCACCCGTGCGCGTGCCAGTTCGGGTGCCGCGCGACGCATGACGTGCCGGCAGGCCCAGACCGGCAGGAAGTCCGGCAGCGTCTCGATCCGCGGCTCTTCGCAGGCTGGCCTCCGCTCGAACGGGCGCTCGAACCAAGACAGGTCCGCGCAGGAGGCGAGTGAAGCCCAGTCTGCCCCGGTCTTGGATGCGTCGCCGCCGGCGAGCAGGCCGAGCACTTCGCGGGCGAGCGGCTGTCCCCGCTCGGCCGCCTGCGCCAGGCGTGCAAGCCCATGCGCAAGGTCGCGCGGCGTGCCGAGGCCGGCGACGTGACAGATGGCGACGAGATGCGCGGCCTCGGCATCTCCGCGGTCGGCGAGCCCGGACAAACGGGTGAAGCCTCTGGCTGGGTCCGCCCGCAGGTGGCTGCCCGCGATCTCCTTCAGACCCAGACGGATCGCTGCGCGGGGTTGCCCCTGGGCGGCCGCCTGCCTCAGCCAGTGGACGGCCTGTTCGTGGAGTTCAGCCTGCTCGAGCACCTGCGCGAGGCGCTCCTGGGCGGCGGCGTCACCGCGGGCGGCGGCGTCGGCGAGGCGCTTGAGTTCGGCAGCGTCCATGGGCGCCATTGTCGCAAGAAAAAGCCCCGGCCTTTCGGCCGGGGCCTGGGAGAGCGGGGACTGGCCGGGCGGGACAGTCCCTGGTTTCGTGCCGAGGTCGCGTTCCCTGCTTCGTCAGGCGACGAAGCAGGGAAAGGTCCCTAGCGCGTGGCCTTGATCACCACGCGGCGGTTCTGGGCGCG
>JALORP010000091.1 GCA_025458865.1 Steroidobacteraceae bacterium
CGCCGCCAGTGTCTGCTGCTTCGGTCGCATCGCTCTGCCTTGCTCCCGCCCTCGTCAACCAAGTGTACGATGCCGGGCAATAAATCAGAGAATCCCTAGAGCAACGGTTTGCGCTCGCGCACGACGTCTGGCGCAACGCCTGGGCGAGCGCCTTCGACGACCCGCGGTTCGAGCCGCTGTCGGGGGCGGAACTGCGGGACCTCGCCGTCGCGATTTCGCTGCTCTCGCCGCTGGAGCCGGTCGCCGCCGTGACGGAACAGGAGCTCGTCGCGTCGCTCGAGCCCGGCCGGCACGGCCTCGTGATCGCCTACGGGGAACGGCGCGCGACCTTCCTGCCCCAGGTCTGGTCATCGGTGCCGGTCCCGGGTGATTTCCTCGCAGAGCTCAAGGCGAAGGCCGGCCTGTCGCGGGAGTTCTGGTCGCCGGCCATCGAGGCCTGGCGCTACACCGTGCAAAGCTTCGGCGACGCGGACTGAGCCCGTGTCGGCGGCCGGGCACTGCGGCCGGCCGCGGGGCGACCGCGCGAGCCTGGTGATAGCATCCAGCCATGCGTCGCGATCCCGACCACCTTCCCTGGCTCGCCGGCGAGTCGGGGCTGTTCTACCGGCGCAGCTTCACGCTGGCCGCCATCGCGCTGCTCGCGTTCCTGATGTACCGCATCCTCCAGCCGTTCGTGCAGCCGGTCGCCTGGGCGGCGATCATGGCGCTGCTGCTGCATCCGGCGCAGCTTCGCCTGGCGCGGCTGCTGGGCGGCCGCAGCGGCCTCGCTGCGCTGGCCCTCACGCTCGCCGTGCTGCTGCTCTTCGTCGGGCCGCTGTCCGCGCTCGCGCTCGCCTTCGTGGCGCAGGCGCAGGAGCTGGCGGAGATGGTCGCGACCATGATGCAGCAGCTGCGCGGCCGCGGCATGTCGGACCTGCTCGCCCACCCCACGCTCGAGAATCTCCTGAACCTGCTGCAGCGGACGACATCCGTCACCGCGGTGGAGCTGCAGGGTCTCGCGCTCGACAGCGTCAAGGCGCTGCTGGAGCGGCTCGCCGGCCTCGGCGGGAGCGCGTTCTTCGGCGCCGTCGGGACCCTGCTGTCCTTCACGGTCATGATGTTCATCCTGTTCTTCGCGCTGCGGGACGGCGAGGCCATGGCGCTCGGCATGTTCGCCTTCGTGCCGCTCTCCGACCAGCGCAAGCGCGAGCTGGCGGTCAGGATGGCGCTGGTGACGCGCGCCGTGGTGCTCGGCACCATCGTCACCGCCATGGTGCAGGGGACGCTGCTCGGCGTCGGGTTCGCGCTGGCCGGCCTGCCGGCGCCGGTCGTGTTCGGGGTCATGGGCGCGGTGCTCTCGGTGGTGCCGTTCGGCGGCACGGCGCTGGTGTGGGTGCCGGGCGCGGCCTGGCTCCTGATCACCGGCGACATCGGCCACGGCGTGTTTCTGGCGTCCTGGGGACTGCTGCTGGTGTCCACCGCAGACAACTTCCTGAAGCCGTTCCTCATCGGCGGGCAGGCCGAGGTGCCCACCCTCGCGGTCTTCATCGGCGTGCTCGGCGGGCTGGCGGCCTTCGGCCTCGTCGGGATGTTCCTCGGGCCCGTGGTGATCGCATTGGTGCTGACGCTGCTTCGGTTCGCCGCCGACAGCCAACCGCCCGCCCCACCCACCCCGCCAGCGTCCTAGGCCGAGTCGGCGCTCGGTCGAGCGTGGGCCGCCAATGGTCCCCGTGGACCGCGCCACGTCCCGCGCTTGCTAGAATGCGCGCCCCATGCCCGCCGCCCACCCGCTCCTCGCCCCGCTGAACGAGGCCCAGCGCGCCGCCGTCTCGGCGCCGCTCGGTCCGACGCTCGTGCTCGCCGGCGCGGGCAGCGGCAAGACGCGCGTGCTGACCCACCGCGCCGCCTGGCTGATCCACGAGTGCGGCGCGAGCCCGCAGGGCCTGCTCGCCGTCACCTTCACCAACAAGGCCGCGGCCGAGATGCGCGGACGCATCGAGACGCTGCTCGACCTGCCCGGCGGCGCGCTGTGGATCGGCACCTTCCACGGCATCGCCCACCGCCTGCTGCGCCGGCACTGGCGCGAGGCCGGCCTGCCGCAGAATTTCCAGATCCTCGACGACGACGACCAGCACCGCCTCGTTCGCAAGCTGCTCAAGGAACAGGGCCTCGACGAGCAGCGCTGGGTGCCGCGCGAGGTGCAGGGTTTCATCAACCGCGAGAAGGACGAGGGGAGGCGCGCAAAGCACCTGGAGGACCGCGGCGATGCGACGCGGCGCGAGCTGATCCGCCTGTACACGCTGTACCAGAAGCGCTGCGACCAGCTCGGCGTGCTCGACTTCGCCGAGCTGCTGCTCCGGAGCTTCGAGGCGCTGCGCGACCAGCCGCAGCTGCTGGCCGCGTACCGCCACCGTTTCGCCCACGTCCTGGTGGACGAGTTCCAGGACACGAACGGCATCCAGTACCAGTGGGTGAAGCTCATCTGCGGCGACGCCGGGCGGCCGTTCGTCGTGGGCGACGACGACCAGTCCATCTACCGCTGGCGCGGCGCCCGCGTCGAGAACATGCAGCACTTCCGTCGCGACTTCGGCGCGACGGTGTACAAGCTCGAGCAGAACTACCGCTCGACCGCCGTGATCCTCGGCGCCGCCAACGAGGTCATCCGCCGCAACGAGGACCGGCTCGGGAAGGAGCTGTGGACCGAGGCCCGCGGGGGCGAGCCCATCCGGCTGTACGCCGCCTTCAACGAGCGCGACGAGGCCGACTTCGTGATCGAGCGCATCCGCGAGCAGGCGCGCCAGGGGCAGCCGCTGACGGGCTGCGCGGTGCTGTACCGCTCGAACGCCCAGTCACGCGCGTTCGAGGAGGCGCTCGTGGCGGCGCGCATCCCCTATCGCGTGTACGGCGGCCTGCGGTTCTTCGAGCGCGCCGAGATCAAGGACACGCTCGCCTACCTCAGGCTCACGCAGACCCGCAGCGACGACGTCTCCTTCGAGCGCGTCGTGAACCTTCCGACCCGCGGCATCGGCCAGTCCACGCTGGAGCGCGTGCGCGAGGTGGCCCGGCAGCGCGAGCTCTCCCTGTGGGACGCCGCCGCGGCGACGCTGCCTTCCCTGCCGCCGCGCGCCGCAGCGGCGCTGCTGGCCTTCCTGCAGCTCGTGGACCGGCTCGCCGAGGCGATCGGCGGCCAGCCGCTGCAGGACCAGGTGCGCCACGTCATCGAGACCTCCGGCCTGCGCGAGCATCACGCGCGCGAGAAGGACAACAAGGGCGAGGCGCGGGTCGAGAACCTCGACGAGCTCGTGAACGCCGCCGAGGCCTTCGAGCCGGAGCCGGGCGACGAGCTGCCGCCGCTCGCCTCCTTCCTCGCGCACGCGACGCTCGAGTCGGGCGAGATGCAGGCCGCCCAGGGCAGCGACTACGTGCAGCTGATGACCCTGCACAGCGCCAAGGGCCTCGAGTTCCCGACGGTGTTCCTCGTGGGCCTCGAGGAGGGCCTGTTCCCCTCGGAGCGCTCGGCCTTCGACCTGGAGAAGCTGCCGGAGGAACGGCGCCTGTGCTACGTCGGCATCACCCGCGCGATGCAGCGGCTGTACCTCACCTATGCGGAGAGTCGGCGCATCTACGGCCGGACCGAGTACCGCGCCCCGTCGCGCTTCCTGGGCGAGATCCCGCCCCAGCTCGTGGAAGAGATCCGACCGCGGCTGTCGGTCTCGCGGCCGCTGCACGTGCCGGGCAGCGGGCAGGAACGCGACCACGAGCGCGGCTGGGGCGGCCGCCAGGAGCGCAGCGGCGGCAACCCGCGCCCGCTCGCGGCACAGCCCGCGTCGCGATCCCGCCAGGCCGCCGGCGAGGACCTGCCGTTCAAGCTCGGCACGCGTGTCCGGCACCCGAAGTTCGGCGAAGGCATCGTCCTTCGTTTCGAAGGCAACGGTGCGCACCAGCAGGTGCAGGTCAACTTCGAGCGCGCCGGCCAGAAGTGGCTGATGTTCGCGTACGCGAACCTGCAGCGGGCGGACGGCGGGTAGGCAGCGCCGCCGCATTCCGGTCTCTGCATTCTGCACGGGCTGGACTTGGACAGTGCCTTGCGCGCGGGCGGGATCCGGCCGGGCCCCCGCTTCGCTCGCGCGGACAAACGCGCTCGCTCCGGGGGGCCACCGGCCACCTCGCCCGCGCGCGCGTAATGTAGCGCCTGGTTCGGCGCTGCCCGATTCAGGCTCAGCGTCTCGCGCCGCGACGGAGGTGGCGAGGGGGCCCCACAGCCGAGCGTCAAGCGGTGCGAGGCTCGGCGAGCACCGCAGCGAGGCGAGGAGTGCCCCCCGCCGGATCCCCGTCGCGGCGCGGGCACCAGCCCCGCTCCGGCCACCCGCTATTCACTATCCGCTATCCGTCGTTTCAGCCTAGAATCCGGCGGTCATTGCTGCGGCCGCGACCTCACCCAGGGATCCCGTGAAAATCATCATCCTCGGCGCCGGCCAGGTCGGCCGGACCGCGGCCGAGCAGCTGGCCCGGGAGCAGGTGAACGACGTCACGGTGGTCGATACCCGCGACGCCATCCTGCGCGACCTCCAGGACCGCCTCGACATCCGCACCGTCGCCGGCAACGCGGCGCAGCCGTCGGTGCTCGAGTCCGCCGGCGGCGCGGACGCCGACATGATCGTCGCGCTGACCAACAGCGACGAAGTCAACATGATCGCCTGCCAGGTCGCGCACTCCCTGTTCGGCACGCCCACGAAGATCGCCCGCGTGCGCTCCGTGGATTTCAGCAGCCGGCCGAAGCTGTTCGAGGAAGGCGGCCTTCACGTGGACGTGATGATCAGCCCCGAGCAGCTCGTCACCGAGCACGTCGGCCGGCTGATCCGCTACCCCGGCGCGCTGCAGGTGCTCGACTTCGCCGATGGCAGGGTGCAGCTCGTCGGCGTGCGCGCGGTCAAGGGCGGCCAGCTGGTGGGCCACCAGCTGCGCGAGCTGCGCGACCACATCCCGAAGCGCGACGCGCGCGTCGCCGCCATCTATCGTGCCGGCCGCAGCATCCAGCCCGAGGGCGACACGGTCATCGAGGACGGCGACGAGGTGTTTTTCGTGGCCGCGCGCAGCGACATCGGCACGATGATGAAGGAGCTGCGAACGCAGGAGGACCCGGCGCGGCGCGTCGTGATCGCCGGGGCCGGCAACATCGGCTTCCGCCTGGCCCAGTCGCTCGAGGAGCAGAACCAAGTGAAG
>JALORP010000092.1 GCA_025458865.1 Steroidobacteraceae bacterium
GCCGCTGCTCGCGAGGATCTCGAGGATCTTGACCCGCGGCAGCGTGACCTTGAGGCCGGCCTTCCGAAGTTCGTCGCTTTCCATGTCGCCCGTCCGTTCGGCGCCGCGGCCGTGATCCGTTATGATGTATTCGATTATCACCCAGGATCCCCGCCCATGCGACCCATGACAGCCCGCGGCCGAATCGCGCTGCTGGCAGCCGCCGCGACGCTTCTCTCCGCCTGCGTGTACCGGCTGGACACACAGCAGGGCAACATCCTCGACGTCGAGCAGGTCGACCAGGTCGAGGTCGGCATGACCCGCAGCCAGGTGCGTTTCGTCCTCGGAACACCGATGGTGGCCGATCCCTTCGACCAGAGCCGCTGGGACTACGTGTACTGGCAGCGCAGAGGCAAGAGCGGCCAGGAGTGGAAGAGCCAGGTCACCGTGTGGTTCGACGGTGACCAGGTCGCCAGGATCGAGAAGCCCGACCGGCCGCGCCCGCCGGGCGCCGAGGCCGCGGCCCCCGAACCCGCCCCCTCGGTGGAACCCGAAGGCCGCGAGGATCCTTCAGCGACTGCGGGCTGAACGCCCCAGCGTCCTGCCCTCGCGCGCCAGCGCCCGGCGCCGCGTCTTGGGATCGTGAACGAGGGGCCGCAGCACCTCGATGCGGTCGCCCTCCTCCACCGCCTGGTCCGGCCGCACCGCGCGGCCGTAGATCGCGTAACCCAGGGCCGCGGGATCCAGCTCGGGATGCTCGCCGAGCGCGCCGGACCGCCCGACCGCCTCGGCCACCGAAGTGCCGGCTTCGACCACGATTCGCCGGCGCGTCAGCCGGCCCTCTCCGGCCACGATCACCGTAACCGTGGCGGCGCCCGCCTCAGCGGCTTCCATAGACCTGCCTCGCGCGACGACCGAAGGCATCCACGAGCTGGTTGCAGATGCCCTCGAAGGCGGGCCCGAGCAGGATGCCGGCGAGCGTCGCGGCGGAGGCGAAACGCATCGCGAGCTCGACACGGCTGCCGGCCAGGCTAATGTCGGCGAAATCCCAGCGGCCCTCCAGGCTGGAGAAAGGGCCTTCGACGAGGCGCATCTCCAGGAAGCGCCCGTGGACCAGGGTGTTACGTGTCGTGAAGCTCGCGGCCGCGCGGCCCTTGGCGAGCGACAAGGATGCCAGCACCGTCTCGTCCTGCCGCTCCAGGATGCGGGCGCCGGTGCACCACGGCAGGAACTCCGGGTAGCGCTCGACGTCCGCGACGAGTTCGTACATCTGCAGCGCCGAGTACGGCACCAGCGCGCTACGCCTGATCTCCCGCATCCGCGGCACCTCCGGGCGCGGATTGTCCGGGATGACCTCGCCGCCGACAACCGCGGCCTCGCGCCCGCTTGCCGGTAGAATGCGGGCTCGAGAGGTTTCCACGCATGGCCGAGAACTCCGCGCCGGCCGTCAGCATCGCTGTCAACCGCCAGGCGCGCCACGACTACTTCATCGAGGAACGCTTCGAGGCGGGCCTCGAGCTGCAGGGCTGGGAGGTCAAGGCGCTTCGCGCCGGCCGGCTGCAGCTCAAGGAGGGCTACGTCCTGATGAAGGACGGCGAGGCCTGGCTGTTCGGCGCCCACGTTTCGCCGCTGCCGACGACCTCCACGCACGTGATCGCCGACCCCACGCGCTCCCGCAAGCTGCTGCTCCACCGCCGCCAGATCGACACCCTGCTGGGCGCCGTCGAGCGCAAGGGCTACGCGCTGGTGCCGCTGTCCGCCTACTGGAAGAACGGCAGGGCCAAGCTCGAGATCGGCCTCGCGCGCGGCAAGAAGCAGCACGACAAGCGCGCCGACGAACGCGACCGGGACTGGCAGCGCGAGAAGTCGCGCGTCATGAAGCGCCGCGGCTGAGTCACCGGCCTGCATCCACTGCCGCGGCTTCGCCGAACCCCGTACAGGAAACTCCCGGAGATACCATGACCGCGCTCACGCTGGTCGCCGCCAACCTCGCCATCGTCCTCGGCTGCATGCTCCTGCTGTGGCTGGTGAGCCTGCCGCTTCGCAACGCCAGCATCGTGGACATCTTCTGGGGGCCCGGCTTCGCGATCGTCGCGGTCGCGACCCTGCTGCTGGCCGAGGGCTACGCGCCGCGCCAGTGGCTCCTGGCCGCGCTCACCGCGGCCTGGGGGCTGCGCCTCGGCCTCTATCTCGCGATCCGCAACCTTGGCCACGGCGAGGATCCGCGGTACGCGGCATGGCGGGCCCGCCACGAAGCCGCGGGCGGCAGCTACGCGCTGCACTCGCTGTACATGGTCTTCGGCCTGCAGGGGCTGCTGATCATCATCGTGTCCTTGCCTGTCCAGCTCGGGCAACTGGCCGCGGAACCAGCCCGGCTCGGCCCGCTCGCGTGGCTCGGCGCGGCCGTGTGGACGGTGGGCTTCCTGTTCGAGGCCGTCGGCGACTGGCAGCTGCGGCGGTTCAAGGCCGACCCGGCCAACCGCGGCAAGGTGCTCGACACCGGCCTTTGGCGCTACACGCGCCACCCCAACTACTTCGGCAACGCCTGCCTGTGGTGGGGCCTGTGGCTCGTCGCCTGCGATGCGCCGGGCATGGCGTGGACCGCCGTCGGCCCGGCGGTCATGACCTTCTTCCTGCTGCGCGTCTCGGGCGTCACGCTGCTCGAGAAGTCGCTCTCACAGACCAAGCCGCAGTACGCCGACTACGTCCGCCGCACCAGCGCGTTCTTCCCGCGGCCTCCCCGCAGCGGCTGACCGCTAGGCTCATCAGGGCAGGTCGAAGACCAGCAGCTCCGCGGCGCGGCCCGATTCGATCCGGACAGCCTCCTCGTCGGTGAGGCGCAGCGCGTCCCCGGCGCCGAGCGCCTTGCCGTTCACCACCGCGCTGCCGAGGGCGACGTGCACGTAGGCGCGCCGCCCAGAGGCAAGGCGCAGGGTGGCCGCCTCCGCGCCATCGAACAGGCCCGCGTAGACGCGCGCGTCCTGGTGGATGCGCACCGATCCCTCCGCCGCGTCCGGGGACGCGATCAGCGCCAGCCGGCCGCGCTTCGCGACCGCGTCGATGCGGACCTGTTCATAGGAAGGCGCCACGCCACGCCGCGCGGGCTCGATCCAGATCTGCAGGAAGTGCACCGGCGAGTCTGCGGCGGGGTTGAACTCCGAGTGCAGCACGCCGGTTCCGGCGCTCATGCGCTGGACGTCGCCCGGCACCATGGTCGAGCCGTTGCCAAGGCTGTCCTTGTGCTCCAGGCGGCCGTCCAGCACGTAGCTGATGATCTCCATGTCGCGGTGCCCGTGCGTGCCGAAGCCCTTGCCCGGGGCGACACGGTCCTCGTTGATGACGCGCAGCGGGCCGAAGCCCATGTGGGCTGGGTCGTAGTAGTCCGCGAAGGAGAAGCTGTGGAAGGAGTCGAGCCAGCCGTGGTTGGCATGGCCGCGCTCGGCGGCGGGCCGCAGGGTGATCATGCCGGTCTCCCGTGTTTGACGATGGCCGCAGTCTGCGCGCCGCTTTTCGTGGGATAAATATGGCTTATTGGAATTATTTATTGCGTTTTTGCAATAATTAGACGTGACCAATGTTGCCTTCCCGCCGCTCGACGACCTGCAGCTCTTCGCCGCCGTCGCCCGCCTGCGCAGCTTCTCGCGGGCCGCCGCCGAGCTCGGGATGCCCGTGGCCACGGTCAGTCGCCGCGTCGCCGCGCTCGAGCGGCGGCTCGAGGCCCAGTTGCTGAGACGCACGACCCGGCGCGTCGAGCCCACCGACGCCGGCGCCCTGCTGCTCGAGCGCGCGGACGGGCCGCTGCGCGCGCTCGCGGACGCCCTCGACTGCCTCGGCGAGGAGGCCCGCCGGCCGAGGGGGCGGCTGCGCGTCACGATGCCGGCGGACTTCGCGCACACCTGGCTCGCGGGTGCCATCGCCGCCTTTTCGGCACGCCACCCCGGGATCCGGCTGGAACTCGAGCTGACGGGACGCGTGGTCAACCTGGTGGACGAGGGTTTCGACCTTGCGATCCGGGCAAGCGAGGACGTGCCCCCGGGCCTCATCGCCCGTCCGCTCGCGCGCATGCCAACCGGCCTGTACGCGAGCCCGGCCTACCTCGCGGGCCTGCCCGCCCTGCGCCATCCCCGGGACCTGCACCATGCAAACGCGGTCATCCTGCCCGCACGCCGCGCGGACGCCGAGTGGACGCTCCGCCACGGCACCGAGAAGGCCGCCGTCGCGCCGCGGGGCAACCTGTCCGTGAACGACATGACGACCCTGATCCAGCTCGCGGCCGCCGGCGCGGGCGTAGCGCTCCTGCCGGTGCCGCTCGCGCAGCGCGAGATCGAGGCGGCCCGGCTCGCGCCCGTCCTGGCCGCCTGGCACGGACCCCCGGTGCAGATCCACACCGTGTACGCTTCGCGCCGCATGCCGCTCAGGCTGCGCCTGTTCCTCGACGAGATTCGCCAGGCCCTCGGATGATCCACCTCCAGTCCATGACCCTGGCACGCGGCAGCCGGGCCCTCGTCGAGGAAGCGGACCTGCAGCTGCACGACGGCTGGCGTGTCGGCCTCGTCGGCGCCAACGGCAGCGGCAAGTCGAGCCTGTTCGCGCTGCTGCGCGGCGAACTCGCGACGGAACGGGGCGAGTGCCGGGTGCCGGCGGCGTGGCGCATCGCCTCCGTCGCCCAGGAGACGCCCGCGCTCCCGCAGCCCGCCATCGAGTACGTCCTCGACGGCGACGTGGAGCTGCGCCGGGTCGAGCACGCGCTTGCCGCGGCGCACGCGGACCGCGACGGCTTGCGCATCGGCGAGCTGCACGCCGAGCTCGAGTCCCTCGACGGCTACGCGGCCCGCGCCCGCGCCGCGGCGCTGCTCGCGGGCCTCGGGTTCGCCGCGGCCGACCTGGAGCGGCCGGTCGCGGAGTTCTCCGGCGGCTGGCGCATGCGCCTCAACCTGGCGCGGGCGCTGGTCGCGCGCGCCGACCTCGCCCTGCTGGACGAGCCGACCAACCACCTCGACCTCGACGCCATCGTCTGGCTGGAGCGCTGGCTCGCGACCTACCCCGGCACGCTGGTGGTCATCTCGCATGACCGCGAGTTCCTCGACGGGTTCACCACCCACACGCTGCACCTGGACCAGCGCCGGCTC
>JALORP010000057.1 GCA_025458865.1 Steroidobacteraceae bacterium
CGCCGGCGGGATCCGGCCGGGCCCCCACTTCGCTCGCTCGGGAAGAAAACTCGCTCGCTCCGGGGGGCCACTGGCCACCTCGCCGGCGCGCGCGTGATGTGACGCCTGATTCGGCGCTGCCCGATTCAGGCTCAGCGCATTGCGCCGCGACCGAGGTGGCGAGGGGGCCCCACAGCCGAGCGTAAAGCGGCGCGAGGCTTTGCGAGCGCCGCAGCGAGGCGAGGAGCGCCCCCCGCCGGATCCCGGTCGCGGCGCAGGCACCACTTCCGGATCCCGCCGGCGCGCGAGGCACAGTCTCGATCCCGATCCCGATCCGGGTCCCGGTCGCGCCGCAGGCTCACCGCGGTGCCCGCCATTCGCTGTTCACTCGCGGCACTGCGGTCTGTTACCCTTCGCAGCTCATGAGAGTCTTCGCCATCTGCCTGCTCGCCGCCCTGGTGCTGCTCCAGTACCGCCTGTGGGTGTCCGACGAGGGCGTGCGCGAAGTGCTGCAGCTGCGCTCGGCCGTCGAGGCGCAGCGCGACGAGAACGCCGGGCTCGTGGAGCGCAATGGGCAGCTGAAGGCCGAGGTGGCCGATCTCAAGGGCGGCCTGACCGCACTCGAGGAGCGCGCCCGACACGACCTCGGCATGGTTGCGCCGGGCGAGACCTTCTACCAGGTCGTGAATCCCGAGGACCTTCCGCCCGCCAAACCTGCGGCGGCGCCGGCCACCCGCCAGGCCGCGGCGGCGCCCGCGGCGCCCTGAGGCGATGACCCCGAAGCTGTGGTACGTCGTGCCGGCCGCCGGCGCGGCGCGGCGCATGGGCGGCGACACTCCCAAGCAATACCTGAGCTGTCGCGGGCGGACCCTGCTCGAATGGTCCCTTGCCCCCTTCGTGACCGACCCGCGCTTCGCGGGCGGCGTCGTCGCCCTCGCGGCGGATGACGCCGGCTGGCCTGCGCTGCCCGAAGCCCTTCGTGCGCGCGTGGCGACGACCACGGGCGGGCGCGAGCGGGCCGACTCGGTCCTGGCCGGACTGGCGGCGTTGCCGGCGGCCGACGACGACTGGGTGCTGGTGCACGATGCGGCGAGGCCCTGCCTGCCGCGGGAGGACCTCGACCGCCTCATCGAGGCCTGCCGGGAGGACGGTGTCGGCGGCTTGCTCGCGCTGCCGGTGGCAGACACGCTCAAGCGGGCGGACGAGGCCCGGGTGGCGGCGACCGTGCCGCGCGAGGGCCTCTGGCGTGCGCTGACGCCGCAGATGTTCCGGGCGGGACTGCTGCGCCGCGCGCTGCTTGCGGCCACGGCGGCCGGGGCGGTACCCGGTGACGAGGCGACGGCCGTGGAGCGGCTGGGCCTGCAGCCGCGGCTCGTCGAGGGCTCGGCGCTCAACATCAAGGTCACGCGGCCCTCGGATCTCGCGCTCGTCTCGGCGTGCCTGGGGCTCATCGGGGAGGACGCATGAGAATCGGCAGCGGCTTCGACGTGCACCGCTTCGGGCCCGGCGACCACGTGGTGCTCGGCGGCGTGCGCATCGCGCATTCGGCCGGCCTCCTGGCGCACTCCGACGGCGACGTGGTGCTCCATGCGCTCGCGGATGCGCTGCTCGGCGCCATCGCCGCGGGCGACATCGGGCAGCACTTTCCCGACAGCGACCCGGCCTGGCGCGGCGCCGACAGTCGCGGGCTCCTGCGCTCGGTGCGCGCGCTCGTCGGCTCGCGCGGGTGGCGTGTCGTCAACTGCGACGTCACCGTCATCGCCCAGGCGCCACGGGTCGGGCCGCACGGCGACGCGATGCGCGCGAACATCGCCGCCGATCTCGGGGTGGACCCTGGCGCCGTGAGCGTCAAGGCGACCACGACCGAAGGACTCGGATTCACCGGCCGCGGCGAGGGCATCGCGGCGCAGGCGACGGTGCTGCTCGAGCCTGCGCCGGGCGCCGCGTGAGCGAAAGCGGCATCCCGCAAGGCTGGCGACGGGCGGCGCTTGCGCCGCCGCGCGCCTTCGGCGCGCCTTCCGCCCGCGCGCTGCTGAAGGCCGGACCCGGGGATTTCCGCGTGGAGGAGAGGCTGTCCTTCACGCCGGACGGCGGCCAGGCTCACCGGCTCCTGCGGGTCGAGAAGGCCGACGCCAACACGCTGTTCGTGGCGCGGGTGCTCGCCCGCGCGGCCGGGCTCAGGCCGCACGACGTGGGCTTCGCCGGCCTCAAGGACCGGCGGGCCGTTGCCATCCAGTGGTTCTCGCTGCCCGCGGGTCGGGACACCGAGGGGCTGGCGGGTTTCGAGGGCCCCGGCTTTCGGGTCCTCGAGGTGCAGCCGCACTCGCGCAAGCTCCGGCGCGGCGCGCTTTCCGGCAACCGCTTCCGCATCGTGCTGCGAGAGCTCACGGGCGACCTCGACGAGGTGCAGCGGCGGCTGGCCGCCATCGAGGCGCGCGGCGTGCCCAACTACTTCGGGCCGCAGCGCTTCGGGCGCGAGGCCGCCAACCTCGACGCGGTGCACGCCTGGCTGGCCGACGGCCGCCTGCCGGGCGGGCGCGAGGAGCGCGCCTTCGTGCTGTCCGCCGCACGTTCGCTCGCCTTCAACGCCGTGCTCGCCGCGCGCGTCGAGGCGGGCAGCTGGGACCGGCTGCTGCCCGGCGAGGTCGTCAACCTCGACGGCTCGGGCAGCGTCTTCGTGGCGAGCGGCATCGACGCGGACCTGGAGCGGCGCGCCGCGGAATTCGACGTCCATCCCACCGGCCCGCTGCCCGGCAGCGGCGGCGTGCGGCCGGACGGGGAGGCGGGGCTCGCCGAGTCCGCCGCGCTCTCGCCGCTCGCTGCGCTCACCGCCGCGCTCGACCAGGCCGGCGCCGAGGCGGCGCGCCGTCCGCTTCGCGTACGGCCGGCGTCGCTCCAGTCGGCCATCGAGGACGGTTGCCTGGTGCTCGACTTCGACTTGCCGCGCGGTGCCTTCGCGACGACGCTGCTGGCCGAGGTCGTGAGCTGCGAACTGGACGCCGCCGGCGACGACGGTTCAGGCTGAGCGTCGCAGCAGAACGTAGAGCGCACCGGTGCCGCCCTGGGCGGGGCGCGCCGAGCTGAAGGCGAGCACCTCGTCGTGCTTGCGCAGCCACAGGTTGACCGACTTCTTGAGCACGGGCCCACGGGGCCCCGAGCCGCGGCCCTTGCCGTGCACGATGCGCACGCAGGCGAGACGCCGCGCCGTGGCGGACGCGAGGAACGCGCGCAGGGCCTCCCTCGCCTCGACCGCCGTGAGTCCGTGCAGGTCGAGCTCGTCCTCGATCGCGTAGCGGCCGCGGCGCAGGCCCTTCAGCACCGACGGGGACACGTGCTCGCGCCCGAAGTGCAGCTCCTCGCCGCTCTCCACGCCGAGGTCATCGGCGCGATGCAGGAGCGATTCGTCGAGCGCGGCGCGCTCGTCCGCCCGACGGAAGGCCGCCGCGGGTCGGGGCGGGGGCGGGCGGAGGTCACGACGCTCCTGCGCGAGCGGGCGCGCGCCGGCCACGGCCTTGCGGAAGAGTTCCAGCTCGTCGTCGCCCATGCCTGCCCCAGATTGGACTGACCGGGGGCGCCGGGGCGGGTGCCTCGGCGCCCGCGGTCGAGTATAGTGCCGCCGCGCGTCGCGGCGCGCACAACGAGACTTTCGCAGCCGACGGCCTTGAAGATTCTCCTCGCCAACGACGACGGCTACCGGGCTCCCGGCCTGCGCCACCTCAAGGAGGCGCTGACCGGCGTCGCGCCCCTTTCGGTGGTCGCGCCCGACCGCAACCGCAGCGGCGCCAGCCATTCGCTCACGCTCGACCTGCCGCTGCGCGTGCAGCGGGTGGACGAGAACACCTGGTATGTGATCAACGGCACGCCCACCGACTGCGTGCACCTCGCGATCACCGGCCTGTTCGAGGACGAGTTCGACATGGTGGTCGCCGGGGTGAACGACGGCGCCAACCTCGGCGACGACGTGCTGTACTCCGGCACGGTCGCGGCAGCCATCGAGGGACGGTTCCTGGGCCTGCCCACGGTCGCCGTCTCGCTGGTGCCGGAGCGCGGCCCGGCCCGACATTTCGCGACCGGCGCCCGCGTCGCGCGCGAGCTGGTCGAGCGCCTGCTCGCCGAGCCGCTGCACCAGTCGATGATCCTGAACGTCAACGTGCCCGACCTGCCGTACGAGGAGATCCGCGGCTTCCAGGCGACGCGCCTCGGCTACCGGCACCGCGCCGAGGCGGTGGTGAAGTCCTCCGATCCGCGCGGCCGGCCGATCTACTGGGTCGGCGCCGCCGGCCCCGGCCAGGATGCCGGGCCGGGCACCGACTTCCATGCGGTCGCCAACGGCTACGTGTCGGTGACGCCGCTGCAGGTGGACCTCACGCGCCACGGCGCCATCGACGGGCTGCGAGACTGGCTGGCGGGGCCGAGGCCATGAACCGCGGCGCAGGCGAGGCGGGCGTCGCCGGTATCGGCATGACCTCCGCGCGCACGCGCGAGCGGTTGATCCAGCGCCTCATGGAGCAGGGCATCCGCGACCCGCGCGTGCTCGACCGCATCCGCAACGTGCCGCGCCACCTGTTCGTGGACGAGGCGCTCGCGAGCCGCGCCTACGAGGACACCGCGCTGCCGATCGGACACTCCCAGACCATCTCCCAGCCCTACGTCGTCGCGCGCATGACCGAGGCGGTGACGGTGGGCGGCACGCCCGCCAAGGTGCTGGAGGTGGGCACCGGCTGCGGCTACCAGACGGCGGTGCTCGCGCCGCTCGTGGGCCGGCTCTATTCCATCGAGCGCATCGGCCCCCTGCTCGACAAGGCGAAGGAGCGCGCCAGGCAGCTCGGCATCAAGAACGTGCGCTTCAAGCATGCGGACGGATCCGACGGCTGGAAGAGCCAGGCGCCGTTCGACGCGATCCTGGTGGCCGCGGCGCCGCACTCCGTCCCGATGAAGCTGCTGGAGCAGCTCAAGGATGGCGGGCGGCTGGTCGCCCCGATCGGGCCCGAGGGACAGCAGGAGCTGCTGCGCCTGACGCGGCGCGGGGACCAGTACATGCGCGAGCGCCTCGGCTTCGTGAGCTTCGTTCCCTTGCTCGGGGGCGTATCCTAGGGACGATGGTCCCCCCGATCCGTGCCGGCCTGCGCGCGCAGGCGCGCATCGCCCTGCTGCTGCTCGTCTTCGCCGCCAGCCTGGCCGCCTGCGGCGGAGAGCCGCGCCGGCCGCCCCAGCCGGAGCACTACACCGTCCAGGCCGGGGACACGCTGTACTCCATCGCCACCCGCCACGGGCTCGACTACCGCGACGTGGCGCGGTGGAACGGCATCGGCCGCGACTACCGCATCCATCCCGGTCAGCGCCTGCGACTGCGGCCGCCGTCGGGGGCGCAGGCCACGGTTGCGGCGCCGGGATCGGCCGCACCCGCGGCTCCAGCGGCACGCGCGCCGGCAGCGGCGCCTCCGCCGCCGCCGTGGACCTGGCCGGTCGCGGGCGGGCGCGTGGCGGGTGCCTTGCAGCAGCCCTCCGGGGGCGTGGGGCTGCGGATCGACGGCGAGTTCGGCCAGCCGGTGCTGGCGGCGGCCGATGGCCGCGTGGTCTACACGGGCAGCGGGCTGCGCGGCTACGGCCAGCTCGTCATCCTGAGCCACGAGCGCGGGTGGCTGTCGGCCTACGGGCACAACTCGAGCGTGCTCGTGGGCGAGTCGGAGCAGGTGCGGGCGGGGCAGCGAATCGCGACGATGGGCAACGGGCCGTTGCAGCAGCCGATGCTCTACTTCGAGATCCGCGTCGACGGCAGGCCGGTGGACCCGCTGACGCAGCTGCCGCGGCGGTAGCGAATTCCAGCAGAGGCGTCGTGCCTGCGCCGCGACCGGGGTTGGAACTGGAACCAGAAATCTGCCCCGTGCGCGGGCGGGACGGACACCGGAAAGCAGTGCCTGCGCCGCGACCGGGATCCGGCGGGGGGCACTCCTCGCCTCGCTGCGGCGCTCGCCGAGCCTCGCGCCGCTTGACGCTCGGCTGTGGGGCCCCCTCGCCAATGACATCACGCGTGCGCGGGCGAGGTGGCCGGAGGCCCCCCAGAGTGAGCGCGTTGTTCCGCGCGAACGACGTGGGGGCCCGGCCGGATCCCGCCCGCGCGCGAGGCACAACCCGGATCCCGTTCGCGGCGCAGGCACCCCTTCCGGATCCCGCCCGCGCGCGAGGCACAGTGCCGGTCGCGGCGCAGGCACTGCTCTCGGATGCCGCAAGCGCGCGAGGCAAGAGTCAGATTCTCGCCGCAACGAAGGCTCAGCCCAGGATCAGCGCCACCGCCACGTTGCGCCCTTCGTGCAGCAGCACGTTGTAGGTGCGGCAGGCCGCCGCGTTGTCCATGACCTCGAGGCCGATGCCGCGGCGGGCCGCGTGCGCGAGCAGGGCCGCCGGCGGGAAGACCTGCCGCTCGCCTGTGCCCAGCACCACGAGGTCGGGGCCGAGCGCGAACACCGCGTCGAGGTCGTCGAGCGTGAGCGAAGCCGCGTCGCGGGCGTTCCAGTCCGGCAGGGCGTCGCGCGCGGTGAGCACCACGCTCGCGGTGAAGACGCGCTCGCGCACCCGGATCTCACCGGACCCGCGAGCGGTGATCGCATTGACCGGGCCGGCCGCCTCGAGCGTGAACTTCATGGCGGCCGCCACTATACCGTCGGTGCCGGCGCAGCGCCGGTATCATGTCGCCCCCATGCCGACACTCTCGCTCGCCCTCGGCGACCTCGCGGTCCCTTCAGCCGACGCCGCACTGCCGCGGCTCGGCGCGCTCGAGCGCCTGCTCGCCCGCGGCCGTCGCGAGGCCGGGCCGGGCGACTTCCGCCGCTGGGCGCTCGCCCAGGCGGGCCTCGAACCGCCTGCGCGGCTGCCGCTGGCCTCGCTCATCGCCGGCCGGCCCGGGGCCTGGGCGCTCGCCACGCCCGTGAACCTCGTCGCGGGTCTCGATCGCGTGCACCTGCATCCGGCGGGCCTGCCCCGTATCGCACCGGGCGAGATCGAGGCGGTCGGCGCGACATTCAACGCGGAGCTGGGCGCCGACGGCGTCGCGCTCGAGCCGGTGACGCCGTCGCTCGCGCTGCTCTCGCTGCTGCGCCCGGTCGAGGCCGAGGCTCACGACCCGGCGCCACTCGCGGGTCGCGAGGCCGGCGACTGCCTGCCGGCCGGACCGGACGGCGGCTGGCTGCGCAGGCTGATGACGGAGGCGCAGATGTTGCTGCATGCGCATCCGGTCAATGCGGCGCGCGAAGCGCGCGGCGAGCTGCCCATCAACGCGCTGTGGCTGTGGGGGACGGGAGGCGGGGCGCTGGCGGTTCCCTCCCGGGCGCTGCCGACGCTCGGCTCGGCTGATCCGTTCCTGCGGTCTTACTGGGCCGCGCAGGCCGCGCGCGTCGAGGCGCCGCCAGGAGCCCTCGGGGACTGGCTGCGCCAGGCGGAGCAGGGGCCGTCCATCGTCACGCTGGAACTGTCGGCGCTCGCCGCCTCTCCGGCGGAGGCGCTCGAGGCCGCCGAGGAGCGCTGGTTCGCGCCGCTCGAGCGCGCGCTGGCCACCCGGCGGCTCGACGCGGCCGAGCTTTACCTGTGCGGCCGCCGCGTCTCCTGCACCGGGCGTGACCGGCTGCGCTTCTGGCGCCAGGGCAGGCCGTGGCGCGAGGCGCTCGCATGAGCGCGCGAAGCATCGTCCGCCGCCCCGTGCCGGAAGCGCCCGGCCTGCCGTCATCGCTGCACCCGGTCCTGCGCCGCGTCTACGCCGCGCGCGGCCTCGGCACGGCGGAGGACCTCGACCTCAGGCTCGCGGCGCTGCTGCCGGTGTCTTCCCTGGATGGCGTCGACGCGGCCGTGGAGCTGCTGCTCGAACATCTCGAGCGCGGTTCCAGCGTGGTGATCGTCGGCGACTACGATGCCGACGGCGCGACCAGCACGGCGCTGATGGTGCGCCAGCTGCGCCGCCTCGGCTTCCTGCGGGTGGACTTCTGCGTCCCGGACCGGCTGCGCCACGGCTACGGGCTCACTGCCGGCCTGGTCGCCGAGATGAACCTCGCGCCGCCGGCACTGCTCGTGACGGTGGACAACGGCGTGGCGGCTTTCGCCGGCATCGAGGCGGCGCGCGCCCGCGGCTTCGACGTGCTGGTCACCGATCATCACCTGCCGGCGCAGGAGCTGCCGGCCTGCAACGCCATGGTCAACCCGAACCTGCGCGGGGCGGCCTTCGGCAGCCGTGCGCTCGCGGGCGTCGGCGTGGCCTTCTACGTCATGGCGGCGCTGACCCGCCGCCTCGAGTCGTTGCGCGGCGAGCGGCTGCCCGCCGTGGCGGAGCTGCTCGACCTCGTGGCGCTCGGCACCGTGGCCGACGTGGTGCCGCTGGATCGCAACAACCGCATCCTCGTGCAGGAAGGCCTGCGCCGCGCCCGGGCGCGGCGCGGCATCGAGGGCATCCGCGCGCTCGCACACGTTGCCGGACGCGCGGTGACCCAGCTCGGGGCGCGGGATCTCGGCTTCGGTGTCGCGCCGAGGCTCAATGCAGCCGGGCGCATCGACGACATGTCCATCGGCATCCGCTGCCTGCTGGCCGACGACCCCGCACAGGCGCTGGCACTCGCCGGCCAGCTCGACCGCATCAACGTCGAGCGGCGCGAGATGGAGGAGAAGATGCGCGGCGAGGCCGTCGAACTCGTCCGCCGGCTGCGGATCGAGGAGGGCAGCTTGCCGGCCGGGCTCGCCCTGTTCGACCCGGCGTGGCACCCGGGCATCGTCGGCCTGGTCGCCTCGCGCATCAAGGAGCGCCTGCATCGGCCGGTGGTCGCCTTCGCGCCCGCCGGCGACGGCGAGCTGCGCGGTTCCGCGCGCTCTGTGGCTGGCGTGCACGTCCGCGACGTGCTCGAGGCCATCGACGTGCGAGAGCCGGGACTCATGCTGCGCTACGGCGGGCACGCCATGGCGGCCGGGCTCAGCCTCGACGAGCGGCGCCTGGCGCGATTCAAGGCGGCCTTCGCCGAGGAGGTGGGCCGGTGGCTTTCGCCCTCGCAGATGCGCGGCGTCATCGACAGCGACGGCGAACTGGCGCCCGTCGAGATCGCGCTCGACACGGCCCGCGCGCTCGCCGAGGGCGGGCCCTGGGGGCAGGGATTCCCGGAGCCGCTCTTCGACGGCGAGTTCGAGGTGGTCGAGAGCCGCGTCGTCGCGCAGCGCCACCTCAAGCTGTGGGCCCGCGCCTCGCGCGAGGCGAAGCCCATCGAGGCGATCGCCTTCGGCCACTTCGATGCGCCGCAGGCGCCCACGCCGCGCGCCGGGGAGCGCGTCCGGCTCGCCTACCGCCTCGACGTCACCGAGTTCGGCGGCACGCCGCGCCCGGAGCTCAAGCTCGACCTCGTCGAGCCGCTGCCGCCGCGCTGATCTGCTAAAATTCGCCGATGGAAACCGCTCCCCTCAGACGATCCCTCAAGGACCTCGAGCAGCGCCTCGCCGCGCTGAGGGGGTACCTTTGAATACGACCGCAAGCGCGAACGCCTCGAAGAGCTGAGCCGCGAGCTCGAGAACCCCCGCATCTGGGACACGCCCGACCGGGCCCAGGAGTTCGGCCGGGAGCGCTCGCGCCTCGCCGAGGTGATCGACGATCTCGACGGAATCGCCCGCGGCATCGCCGACTCCACCGAGCTGCTCGACCTCGTCGAGGCCGAGGGCGACGAGGCCGGCTTCGGGGACCTCGAGCGCGACGCCGCCCTCCTCGAGAAGCGCGTCGCCCAGCTCGAGTTCGGGCGGATGTTCCCGGGCGAGATGGACCGGCACAACGCCTTCCTCGACATCCAGGCCGGCGCCGGCGGGACCGAGGCCCAGGACTGGGCGCAGATGCTCATGCGCATGTACCTGCGCTGGGCGGACGCCCGCGGGTTCAAGGCGGAAGTCGTCGACGAGAGCCCCGGCGAGGTCGCCGGCATCAAGAGCGCTTCGCTGCGGCTCGAGGGTCCCTACGCCTACGGCTGGCTGCGGACCGAGACGGGCGTGCACCGCCTCGTACGCAAATCGCCGTTCGATTCCGGCAACCGCCGCCACACGTCCTTCGCCTCGGTCTTCCTCTCGCCCGAGGTCGACGACGACATCAAGATCGACATCAACCCGGCGGACCTCGAGACCGGCACCTACCGCGCGAGCGGCGCCGGCGGCCAGCACGTCAACAAGACCGACTCCGCGGTGCGCATCAAGCACCTCCCGACCGGCATCGTGGTGGCCTGCCAGAGCGAGCGCAGCCAGCACAAGAACCGATCCACCGCGATGAAGATGCTGAAGGCCAAGCTCTACGAGCTCGAGGTCAACAAGCGCAACGCCGCCGCGCAGGTCCTCGAGGAGTCGAAGACCGACGTGGGCTGGGGGCACCAGATCCGCTCCTACGTCCTCGACCAGTCGCGCATCAAGGATCTCCGCACCGGCGTGGAGATCGGCAACACCCAGGCCGTGCTCGACGGCGACCTCGATCCCTTCCTCGAAGCGAGCCTCAAGCAGGGGCTCTAGGACTGAAGCCATGACCGGATCCAGCGGCCCCGCCGGCGGGGACGACAACGCCCTCATCGCCGAGCGCCGGGCGAAGCTCGCGGCCCTGCGCGCCGCGGCCGTTCCCTTCCCGAATGACTTCCGCCGCGACGCTCTGGCGGAGGACCTGCACGTCGCCTTCGGCGAGCGCGCCCAGGAGTGGTTCGAGGCGCACCCGGTGCCGGTGCGCGTCGCGGGCCGGATGATGGCCAAGCGGGTGATGGGCAAGGCTTCCTTCGCCAAGCTGCAGGACGCCAGCGGCCAGCTGCAGGCCTACCTTCAGGCCGATGCGCTCGGCCCGGCCTACGAGCAGTTCAAGGGCTGGGACATCGGCGACATCGTGGCCGTCGAGGGAACGCTGATGCGCACGCGCGCCGGCGAACTCTCGGTCAAGGCGTCCTCGGTCCGGCTGCTGACCAAGTCGCTGCGGCCGCTGCCTGACAAGTGGCACGGCCTCGCGGACACCGAGACGCGCTACCGGCAGCGCTACGTGGACCTGATCGTCAACGAGGACAGCCGGCGCACTTTCCGCCAGCGCACGGAGATCGTGCGCTACCTGCGCCATTTCCTCGATGCGCAGGGGTTCCTCGAGGTCGAAACGCCGATGCTGCAGCAGATCCCGGGCGGCGCGGCGGCCCGGCCTTTCGTCACCCACCACAACGCGCTCGACGTGGACATGTACCTGCGCGTTGCGCCGGAGCTGTTCCTCAAGCGGCTGGTGGTCGGCGGCTTCGAGCGGGTCTACGAGATCAACCGCAACTTCCGCAACGAGGGCGTCTCGACGCAGCACAACCCCGAGTTCACGATGCTCGAGCTTTACCAGGCCTACGCGGACTACCGCGACCTGATGGAGCTCGTTGAGCGGCTGCTCCAGGGGCTCGCCGACACGGTCCTCGGCACGCGCCAGGTGCCCTACCAGGGGCGAACCTTCGATTTCTCGGGCCCGTTCCGCCGCGTCTCGATCGAGGACTGCCTGCTCGAGCAGAACCCGGGCCTCGACCGCGGCCGGCTGCGCGACCTCGAGTACCTGCGCGAGGTCAACGCCCGCCACGGGATCGAGCTCGGTCGCGAGGACGGGCCGGGCAAGGCTCAGATCGAGCTGTTCGAGAAGACCTGCGAGCACGTGCTGGAGCAGCCGACTTTCGCCTGCGCGTATCCGGCGGAGGTCTCGCCGCTCGCGCGGCGCAACGACGCGGACCCGTTCATCACCGACCGCTTCGAGTTCTTCATCGGCGGCCGCGAGATCGCGAACGGCTTCTCCGAGCTCAACGACGCGGAGGACCAGGCGGAGCGCTTCCGCGCCCAGGCGGCGCGCAAGTCGGCTGGCGACGAGGAGGCGATGTTCTTCGACGCGGACTTCGTCCGAGCACTGGAGTACGGCCTGCCGCCGACGGCGGGCCTGGGCATCGGCGTGGACCGGCTGGTGATGCTGCTGACGAATTCGGCGAGCATCCGCGACGTTCTGCTTTTCCCGGCGATGAAGCCCGAGGCGGCAGGGTAGGCGATGACCCGCTCGATCTGGTCGGCGCTTCGCGCACGGACGGAATTCGTGGCTTGTGCCAGCGCCGCGACCGGGTCTGGAAGCAGGACTAGGACTTTGCCTCGCGCGCGGGCGGGATCCGGCCGGGCCCCCGCGTCGCTCGCGCGGACAAACGCGCTCGCTCTGGGGTGCCTCCGGCCACCTCGCCCGCGCGCGCGTGATGTAACGCTTGATTCGGCACTGCCCAATTCAGGCTCAGCGCTTCGCGCCGCGACCGAGGTGGCGAGGGGGCCCCACAGCCGAGCGTCAAGCGGCGCGAGGCTCGGCGAGCGCCGCAGCGAGGCGAGGAGTGCGCAGGCACCACTTCCGGATCCCGCCCGTGCGCAAGGCGATGCCCGGATCCCCGTCGCGGGCCCGGTAGCGACCGTCCATGCCTGAGGCAGCGTCAAGGCGCGACGCACCGATCGGCGTGTTCGACTCCGGCGTCGGCGGCCTCACCGTGCTGCGCGCGCTGCGAGCCGCGCTGCCCGCCGAGGACTTCGTCTACCTCGGCGACACCGCGCGCCTGCCGTACGGCAGCAAGAGCGCCCAGACCGTCTGCCGCTACTCGCTGCAGGCCGCCGAGGTCCTCGTCCAGCGCGGCGTGAAGATGCTCGTCGTTGCCTGCAACACCGCCTCGTCCGTCGCCCTCGACGCGCTGCGCGAGCGCCACGCCCGCCTGCCCGTCGTCGGCGTGCTGGAGCCCGGCGCCGCGGCCGCGGCGGCCGCGACGCAGAATGGCGCCGTCGCCGTGATCGCCACGGAGGGCACGGTGCGCGGTGGAGCCTATCCGCGCGCCATCGAGTCGCTGCGGCCCGGCCTGCGCGTGGTCCAGCGCGCCTGCCCGCTGTTCGTGGCGCTGGCCGAGGAGGGATGGACGGACGGTCCGGTCGCCGAGGCCGTCGCGCGCCGCTACCTCGAGCCGCTGTTCAGCGTGCCCGACGCGCCCGACACGCTGCTGCTCGGCTGCACCCATTTCCCGGCGCTGATGGCGCCGATCCGCCGCGCGGTCGGGGACCGCGTCATGCTGGTGGACTCGGCCGCGACTACCGCGCGGGCCACCGCGGAGGGGCTTGCGACGCTCAGGCTGGCGAAGGAAGCCGGGATCGGACGGCTCAGGCTGCTGGCCACGGACGGGCCGGAGCGTTTCGCGCGCGTCGGCGCGCTGTTCGCCGGCGAGTCGGTGGCTGCCGAGGACGTCGAACTCGTCGACCTTTGAGGCGCCGCTCAGCTGGCGGCGGCACGCATCTCCGGGAAAGCGTAGGGCAGCGGCCGCGGACCGCAGACGAGCGAACCCGAGGCGTCCGTGATCGGGTGTCCGAGCGCGTCGAAATTCACCACCGCCAGCAGCTCGGCCGGGTCGCCCGGCGCCGTGATCACGACGTCGGCGACCTTCTCGCCGGCGATGAACAGCGCCTGGCCCGAGGCCGGCAGTGGCCCGGCGATGACGTGATAGCGGGCCATGCGCCGCTTGACGCGACCGAGGTGATGGGCACGCGCCACGATCTCCTGGCCTGGATAACAGCCCTTGGTGAAGCTGACGGCGCCGATCAGGTCGAGGTTCAGCATCTGCGGAATCCACTCGCCGCTCGTCGGCGGCAGCACGGTCGCCTCGCCGCGCCGGACCGAGAGGGCCACCCAGGCCGCTTCTGAACGCGCCGCGAGGCCTGGCCGCAGGGACTCCTGGGCCGCCGCCGCGCCCACGGCCCAGGCGCGGTCGCCCGCCAGCCGGCCGATCACGAGGCCATCCGGCACGGCCAGGCTGTCCAGTCCGCCTTCGACCGGGCAGACGAGGCCTGCGATCTGCAGCTGGTCCGACTCGTCGGCGACGGTCACCTTGCTGCGCATCACGAACCGGCGCAGTCCCTCGGCCGTCGTTGCGGCCAGCGAGCGAGGCAGGAGCGCGAGGACACCGTCCGGCCCGGAGAGCAGCCACAGCACCGCGAGGACGCGTCCCTGGGCATTGCACCAGGCGGCGGGCATCGCTGTGCCGGGAGCCAGCCGGGTCACGTCGGCCGTGAGCTGCGATTGCAGGAAACGGACCGCGTCCGGCCCGCGAAAGGTCAACGCGCCCATCCAATGGAGGCGATGATGCGAAGTGCGGTTCATGAACCAATGTTAGCGCGCTTGCGCCGCTTGGCGCAGGGGCGCGGATAACTGGCCGATATCCAGTACAAGACGCTGTTTCGGATGGAAAACCCTTGGGAGCTACGGCGCGAGTCTGGCAGAATTGCGGCGATGCAAAATGAAGGTCCAAAGCCCGGATCGGAGATCGCGCCGCAGGTGCCCGCGCCCCAGCGCCCGGCGGAGGACAAATCCAGGGAAATCGGTGGCCCTCCCGGGCCGGAGCCAACGCGCTTCGGAGACTGGGAAAAGGCCGGCCGCTGCATCGATTTCTGACTTGCGCGCGCCCCGGCCCCGGGCCCGGTCGGGTCTGCGGCCGTGCCGGCGGCGCGCGCCAATGAGGTGCTGATGTCGACCCGGACTCGACCACTGTCGCCGCACCTGCAGGTGTACCGGCCGATGTACACCATGGTGCTGTCCATCTCCCACCGGATCACCGGGGTGTTCCAGTCGGTTGGCCTGCTCCTGCTGGCCTGGTGGCTGGTGGCCGCGGCGAGCGGCCCGGACGCGTACGCCTCGGCGGCCCGGCTGTTCTCGAACCCGCTGGTGAAGCTGCTGCTGGCCGGCTGGGCCGTGGCGTTCTGGTACCACTTCTTCGCGGGCATCCGCCACCTCGTCTGGGACGCGGGCTACGGCTTCGACAAGCCCGCTGCGCGCCGCAGCGGCCAGGCCGTGGTCGTCGCGACCGCGCTCGCCTCGCTGTTCACGCTGGCGCTGGCCTGGCGCCACCTCGGGGGTGCGGCATGAGCCTGCGTTCGCCGCTCGGCCGGGTGCTTGGCCACGGTTCCGCCCGCCAGGGCGTCCATCACTGGTGGAGCCTCCGGACCACCTCCGCGGCGCTGGTGCTGCTCGGCGCCTGGTTCATCTTCGCGCTGCTGACCCGCCCCGACCTGGGCCATGCCACCGTGAGCGCGTGGATCGCGAAGCCGGTCACGGCAGTGCTGCTCGGCCTGTTCGTTGCCGTGGCCACCTGGCATTCGGCGCTCGGGGTGCAGGTGGTGATCGAGGACTACGTCCACGCGAAGGGTCCGCGCGTCGCGGCGCTCGTCGCCTCGCGTTTCCTGCATGCGCTGGTGGGCGTCGCCGCGGTGTTCGCCATCCTCCGGATCGCACTCGGGGGTGCGGCATGAGCGCTTACCAGTTCGTCGACCACACCTATGACGTGGTCGTCGTCGGCGCCGGCGGCGCCGGCCTGCGCGCCACCATGGGCCTCGCCGAGGCCGGCCTGTCCACGGCCTGCCTGAGCAAGGTCTTCCCGACCCGCAGCCACACGGTCGCCGCGCAGGGCGGCATCAGCGCCGCGCTCGGCAACATGGGCGAGGACGACTGGCGGTTCCATTTCTACGACACCATCAAGGGCTCGGACTGGCTGGGCGACCAGGACGCGATCGAGTTCATGTGCAAGGAGGCGCCGAGCGCCGTCCTGGAGCTCGAGCACTACGGCGTGCCTTTCTCGCGCACCGAGGACGGCCGCATCTACCAGCGCCCCTTCGGCGGCATGACGACGAACTACGGCAAGGGCATCGCGCAGCGCACCTGCGCCGCAGCCGACCGTACCGGCCACGCCATGCTGCACACGCTGTACCAGCAGTCGCTGAAGCACAGCGCGAATTTCTTCATCGAGTACTTCGCCCTCGACCTCCTGATGGAGGACGGCGCCTGCCGCGGCGTGGTGGCGCTCGACATGGCGACCGGGACGCTGCACCGCTTCCGCGCGCACATGACCATCCTCGCCACCGGCGGCTACGGGCGCGCGTACTTCTCCTGCACCTCGGCGCACACCTGCACGGGCGACGGCGGCGGCATGGTGCTGCGCGCGGGACTGCCGCTGCAGGACATGGAGTTCGTGCAGTTCCACCCGACCGGGATCTACGGCGCCGGCTGCCTCATCACCGAGGGCGTGCGCGGCGAGGGCGGCATCCTCAGGAACTCGCTCGGCGAGCGCTTCATGGAGCGCTACGCTCCGAACGCCAAGGACCTGGCCTCGCGCGACGTGGTGAGCCGCTCGATGACCATCGAGATCCGCGAGGGCAGGGGCGTGGGCCCTAACAAGGACCACATCTTCCTGCACCTCGAGCACCTCGGCGCGGAGGTCATCGCCAAGCGCCTGCCGGGCATCGCCGAGACGGCGCGCATCTTCGCCGGCGTGGACGTGACCCGCGAGCCGATCCCCGTGCTGCCGACCGTGCACTACAACATGGGCGGCATCCCCTGCAACGTGAACGGCGAGGTCGTGACGCTCGCGAACGGCAACCCCGACAGCGTCGTGCCGGGCCTCATGGCCGTGGGCGAGGCCGCCTGCGTGTCGGTCCACGGCGCGAACCGGCTCGGTTCGAACTCGCTGCTCGACCTCGTGGTGTTCGGGCGCGCGGCGGCGCGCCACTGCGCCGAGGTGGTCAAGCCGGGCACGCCGCACCGCCCGCTGCGCAAGGACGCGGCCGAGTCGGCGGTCGCGCGCCTCGACCGACTGCGCAACGCCGACGGCTCGCGCCCGACCGCCGAGATCCGCCTCGAGATGCAGCGCATCATGCAGAACGACGCCGCGGTGTTCCGCAGCGGCGAGACGCTCGCCGAGGGCTGCGGCAAGCTGGCGCAGACCTTCCAGTCGTTCTCGGACGTGTCCGTGTCCGACCGCTCGCTCGTGTTCAACACCGACCTGATGGAGACCCTCGAGCTCGAGAACCTGCTGCTGCAGGCGGTGGCGACCATCCACTCGGCGGAGAACCGCAAGGAGAGCCGCGGCGCCCACGCGCGCGAGGACTTCCCCGGGCGCGACGACGCCGGCTGGCTCAAGCACACGCTCGCCTGGGTGGACGGCACCGGCCGGGTCTGCATCGACTACCGGCCGGTGCACCTCGAGACGCTCACGGACGACGTGGATACGATCCCGCCGAAGGCGCGCACCTACTGATCCGCGCCCGGCTCAAGCTTCACGGTACCTTCCATGGCCGAATTCACGCTTCCCGAAAACTCGCGCTTCAAGGACGTGCCGGGCCGCCACCACAAGGCGCCCGCCGGAGCCAAGCGCGTGAAGGCGCTGCGCATCTACCGGTTCGACCCCGACAGCGGCGACAAGCCGCGCATCGACCGCTACGAGGTGGACCTCGACCGCTGCGGGCCGATGGTCCTCGACGCCCTGATCAAGATCAAGAACGAGGTCGACGCGACCCTGACCTTCCGCCGCTCCTGCCGCGAGGGCATCTGCGGCTCCTGCGCGATGAACATCGACGGGGTCAACACGCTCGCCTGCACCAAGGCGATCGACGAGGTGAAGGGCGAGATCAGGATCTTCCCGCTGCCGCACATGCCGGTGATCAAGGACCTCGTCCCCGACCTGACCAACTTCTACGCGCAATACGCCTCCGTGAAGCCCTGGCTGCAGGCCCGCACACCGGCGCCCCCCGATCGCGAGCGGCTGCAGTCACCCACGGACCAGGAGAAGATCGACCGGCCCAGCGCCTGCATCCTGTGCGCGTGCTGCTCCACGAGCTGCCCCAGCTACTGGTGGAACGGCGACCGCTACCTCGGCCCGGCCGCGCTGCTCGCGGCCTACCGCTGGATCGTCGATACGCGCGACGAGGCCACGGGCGAGCGCCTCGACGAGCTGGAGGACCCGTTCCGGCTCTACCGCTGCCACACGATCATGAACTGCACCGAGGCCTGTCCGAAGGACCTCAACCCCGCGCGCGCCATCGCGGAGCTCAAGAAGATGATGGTCGAGCGCCACCTCTGAAGGCGGTCGTGGATTCGTCGGCTGCCGAACCCGGCCGCCTGCGCTGGCGCTGCCGGCGCGGGATGAAGGAGCTGGACCTGCTGCTGGTCCGGTGGCTGGACCGACGCTACCCGGCGGCAGGGCCGGCCGAGCGCGCGGCCTTCGCCCGCCTGCTCGAGGCGCAGGACCCGCAGCTCGTGGCGTGGTTGCTGAAGGGCGAGCCGGCGCCGGACGTCGAACTGCAGGGACTCGTGGATGAGCTGCTGGCACTTCCGGTCTGAACTGGCGTCCTGTCCGGGGCTCGCGGCCGGACTGGCAATCTCGTGCCTCGCCGCCGCGGCGCTGCCCTGGATTGCCGGCGTGCCCCTGGGCCCGGCGCTGCTGCTGTCGGCGCTCGCGCTCGCCCCGCTGCCGGCGGCGCTGCGATCCGTGCCGGGGCGGGGCTGCGCGTTCACGGCCGTGGCTCACGGCTCCGGCGGGCTGTCGCTTCCGCCCGCCACCGGGACGCTTCGGGTGCTGCCCTCGACCCGGGTGTTTCCGGAACTCGTCCTGCTGAGGGCCGAACTCGACGGGCGGCGCCAGGTCCTGTGGATCCCTCGCGCGGCGCTGCCGCCCGCCGACTTCCGCCGTCTCAAGGTCGCCCTGCGTGCCCTGCGGCCCGGTGCGGTCCCGCCGGCCTGATAGAATCAGGGTTTCCACGGACAGGAGGCAGCGGGTCCCGGACGCCTTTCATCCCGACGCGAACTTATCGCGGACCCGCCGGTCAGACCCGGCATGGAAGCGACCGGTGCTGTGCTGACAACCTTGCCCAACGGGGCGGACACAGGCGATCTCTCGCTGGTGCGGAGGGTGCAGAAGGGCGACAAGTCCGCCTTCGATGCGCTCGTCCTCAAGTACCAGCACAAGGTCCTCAAGCTGGTGCAGCGCTACGTGCGCGATCCCTCCGAGGCCGAGGACGTGACCCAGGACGCCTTCATCAAGGCCTACCGGGCGCTGCCCGGCTTCCGCGGCGACAGCGCGTTCTACACCTGGCTCTATCGCATCGCGATCAACACGGCGAAGAACGCGCTGGTGTCGTCCCGCCGCCGGCCGATGACCTACGACCTCGACGGCGAGGGCAACGGCCCGGACCTCAGCCAGCGGCTGCGCGACCCGGATACGCCGGAGCGCCTGCTGCTGACCGACGAGATCCGCGCGACCGTGAACCGCGCGATCGACAACCTTCCCGAGGACCTGCGCACGGCGATCGTGCTCAGGGAACTCGAGGGTCTCAGCTACGAAGACATCGCGCGCACCATGGACTGCCCGGTGGGCACCGTGCGCTCGCGGATTTTCCGCGCCCGCGAAGCCATCGACCGCCACCTCAAGGTGGTGTTCGAGGGCGGTCTCGGGCGCTCCGGGGACGACACATGACCGACACCATCAAGGAACAGCTCTCCGCTTTTCTCGACGGCGAGCTGCCGGAAGCCGAGACCACCCTTCTTCTCAAGCGCCTCGAACGGGACGACGACCTCAAGGGTGCGCTCTCGCGTTATTCGCTGATCGGCGCCGCGCTGCGCGCCGACGGCGAGGTGACCGCCGCGCGCCACGTCGCGAACCGCGTCCGGGCGGCGATTGCGATCGAGCCGGCGCTGCCGGCCAGGCCGGCCCGGGACTTTGCCGCGCGCTGGCTGCGCCCGGTCGCGGGGTTCGGCATCGCAGCCACGGTCGCGGCGGCCACCCTGCTCGTGATGCCGCAGCGGAACGCGGAACCGGGTTCCGCGGCCCCCCAGTTCGCCCAGGAGATGGCGCCGGTCGCCGTCCCGGCCGCGGTGAATCTCGAGGCGCCCGCCTTCGATGAGCCTGCGCCGTCCTACACGACCCCCCCTGCGCCCGCTGCCGGTGCCCCTCTGGGCGGGGCCCAGCTCGCCGCCTATCTCGTCGCCCACAGCGAGTTCACCTCGCCGCTCGCGCGGCGCACGGTGATCGTCGCGCCGCCGGTCGAGGCACCGGCTCCCGCCGCCGCTCCCGCGACCCCGGAGGGGGAGGGCAAGGCCCGATGATCCGCGCGGCCGCCCTGGCGGCCGCGGCGTCCCTCGCGGCCGCGATCCCGGGGACGGCCGGCGCCGACGACGACGCGCGCGCCTGGATCGAACGCATGACGCGCGCGCTCGCCGAGGAGAGTTACTCCGGCGAGTTCGAGGTCGAGTCGGCGGGCCGGTTCGAGCGCCTGCGGATCATCCACCGGGTGCGCGACGGCCATGTCGAGGAGCGGCTGACGTCCCTGTCCGCCGAAGGCCGCGAGGTCGTCCGCAGCGGCGACGAAGTCATCGCCTACCTGCCCGACCAGCAGCTTGCCATCATCGAGCATCGCCCCGAGCGCAGCGGCCTGCTCGGCCGCATGCCACGCTTCGGCCCCGAGGTGGAGCGCTGGTACGAGGTGGTCCTCGAGGGACGCAGGGCCGCGCTCAACGGCCGCTACGCGATGCAGGTGGCCGTGCGGCCGCGCGACGGCTACCGCTTCGGCCACCGCCTGTGGATCGACGAGGGTAGCGGCATGCCGGTCAAGGCCGAGCTGTCGGGCGCCGACGGCCGGCCGCTCGAGCGGATGCGGTTCACGCAGCTGGAACTGCGGGACGACATCGCCGATGCCGAGCTCGACCCAGGCCTCGACCGCCGCCGGTTCCGCTGGGTGCGGCAGGTGGCGCAGCCGGCGGTGGAGGCGGAAGGCTGGTCGGTGCCGAGCCCGCCGCCGGGATTCCGGCTGTCGGCGAGCGCCATCCAGGACATGGTCGGCACGCCGGTCCCGGTCAGTCACCTCGTGTTCTCGGACGGGCTCGCGTCGGTGTCCCTGTTCATCCGGGCGGCGGCGCCGGGCGAGAAACTGCCGATCGGTGCGGGCCGGGCCGGCTCCGCGTCCGCGCTCTCGACCGTCGTGGACGGGTACCAGGTCACCGCGATCGGCGAGGTGCCCTCGACCACGCTCGAGGCGCTGGCCAAGGGGCTTCACAGGGCGCCCGATGACCGTCGCTGAACGGGGCGCACGCCTCGTCCTCTACACGCGCGAGCACTGCGGGCTCTGCGACGAGCTCATGGCCGAACTCGCCCCCTGGCTCTCGGCACGCAGCCTCGCGCTGGACGTGCGCGACGTCGACGCGGATCCGGTCACCCGCCGGCGTTTCGGCCTGAAGGTGCCCGTCCTGACGGTGGACGGGGTGCTGGCCTGCTACGGGCACCTCGACCTGGCGGCGGTCGAGCGGCTGCTCGATTCCTGAGCGGGCCCGTCGGCCCGCGCTGGTATAATCGGCGGACTTTTTTCACTGGCCGGACCGGCCCCGCACAGGGGCTACAGCCGCGACGGGCGTAGATGCAGAACATCCGCAACTTCTCGATCATCGCGCACGTCGACCACGGCAAGTCCACGCTCGCTGACCGCCTGATCCAGTTCTGCGGCGGGCTGGCCGACCGCGAGATGCAGGAGCAGGTGCTCGACTCGATGGACCTCGAGCGCGAGCGCGGCATCACCATCAAGGCGCAGTCGGTCACGCTCGACTACCACGCCCGCGACGGCGCCACCTACCAGCTCAACTTCATCGACACCCCCGGACACGTGGATTTTTCCTACGAAGTTTCGCGCTCGCTCGCGGCCTGCGAGGGGGCGCTGCTGGTCGTGGACGCGGCGCAGGGCGTTGAGGCCCAGAGTGTCGCCAACTGCTATACGGCGCTCGAGCAGGGACTCGAGGTCCTGCCGGTCCTCAACAAGATCGACCTGCCCTCGTCGGACCCGGACCGGGTGATCGAGGAGATCGAGAACATCATCGGCATCGAGGCGACCGACGCCGTTCGCGTGAGCGCCAAGACCGGCCAGAACGTCGACCAGCTGCTCGAGGCCCTGGTGCAGCGGATCCCGCCGCCGGCCGGCGCGGCGGATGCGCCGCTGCAGGCCCTGATCATCGACTCCTGGTTCGACAACTATGTCGGCGTCGTGTCGCTGGTGCGCATCGTCAATGGCGAGCTCAAGCGCGGAGACCGCATCCGCGTGATGTCCACCGGCCGCACCTGGGAGGCGGACCAGGTCGGGCGCTTCACGCCCAAGCGCGTCGAGCGCGAGGCGCTCAGGACGGGCGAGGTCGGCTGGCTGGTCGCGGGCATCAAGGACATCGGCGGTGCGCCGGTGGGCGACACGATCACCCACGAGTCGCGGCCCTGCGCGGCGCCGCTGCCGGGATTCAAGTCGGTGAAGCCGCGCGTGTTCGCGGGTCTTTTCCCGGTGCGCTCCGAGGACTACGAGTCCTTCCGTGACGCGCTCTCGAAGCTCCGGCTGAACGATTCCTCGCTGCAGTACGAGCCGGAGGTGTCCGCCGCGCTCGGCTTCGGTTTCCGCTGCGGCTTCCTCGGGCTGCTGCACATGGAGATCGTGCAGGAGCGCCTGGAGCGCGAGTACGACCTCGACCTCGTGACCAGCGCGCCGACCGTGGTCTACGAGGTCGAGCAGACCGACGGCACCGTCGCCTACGTGGACAATCCCTCGAAGCTGCCGTCCGGGGGGCTGATCGCGGAGCTGCGCGAGCCGATCATCACCGCCAACATCCTGGTGCCGCCGGAGCACGTCGGCGGCGTGCTCAAGCTGTGCCAGGAGAAGCGCGGCGTGCAGAAGAAGATGCTGCAGCTCGGCACGCAGATGTCGCTGCAATACGAGCTGCCGCTCGCCGAGGTCGTGCTCGACTTCTTCGACCGGCTCAAGTCGGCGAGCCGCGGCTACGCGTCCTTCGACTACGAGTTCGCCCGCTTCCAGAAGGCGCCGCTGGTCAAGCTCGACATGCTGATCAACGGAGACCGCGTGGACGCGCTGTCGCTGATCGTGCACCGGGACACCGCGTACCAGCGCGGCCGCGAGCTCGTGGACAAGATGCAGGAGCTGATCCCGCGTCAGATGTTCGAGGTGGCGATCCAGGCCGCGATCGGCACCCAGGTCATCGCGCGCGCCTCGGTCAAGGCGCTGCGCAAGAACGTGCTCGCCAAGTGCTACGGCGGCGACGTCAGCCGCAAGCGCAAGCTCCTCGAGAAGCAGAAGGAGGGCAAGAAGCGCATGAAGCAGCTCGGCACGGTCGAGATCCCGCAGGAAGCCTTCCTCGCGGTGCTTCAGGTCGGCAAGAAGTAGGCGCGCCGCGCCCCGGGAGCCCCGATGGTCTTCGACTTTTCCTTCGTGCTGGTGGTGCTCGCCCTCGTGACCGGCGTCGTCTGGGCCGTGGACCACCGCGTGTTCCGTCCGAAGCGCCTGGCCCGCGGCGCGACCGCCGAGCCGGTCCTCGTGGACTGGTCCCGGTCCTTCTTCCCGGTCATCGTCTTCGTCCTCGTCCTGCGCTCCTTCCTGTACGAGCCCTTCCGGATCCCCTCGGACTCGATGATGCCGACCCTCATCCAGGGCGACTTCATTTTTGTGAACAAGTGGGGATACGGGCTGCGGCTGCCCGTGCTCAACTGGAAGCTGGTTCCGGTCGGCGAGCCGGAGCGAGGCGACGTGATCGTGTTCCGCAAGCCCTCGGATCCGTCGGTGGTGTTCATCAAGCGCCTCGTCGGGATGCCGGGCGACCGGATCCGCGTGAGCGGGGCGCAGGTCTCGGTGAACGGCCAGCCGGTGCCGCTGGAGCCGGGCGACTTCTATCGCGGGCCGAAGGAAGCCCAGTACCCGTTCACGATCGTCGGCGACGAGCGCCTCGGCGAGGCGGGCCACCGCGTCATGTTCGATCCGTCGCGGCCGGCCAGCGAAGGCGAGTGGACCGTGCCGGAGGGGCACTATTTCATGATGGGCGACAACCGCAACAACAGCCGCGACAGCCGCTTCCCGGAAGTCGGCGTCGTGCCCGCCGACAACCTGATCGGCAAGGCGGTGGCGATCTGGCTGTCCTTCAACCCGGACGAAGGCTCGCTGCTGATGTGGGAGCGGATGGGTTCGCGAATCCAGTAGGGCAGGGAGAACAGACATGCGCGCCAGGCAACGTGGAATCACCTTTCTCGGGCTCTTGATCCTGATCCTCGTGGTCGGGACCTGGATCTACGCGGCGATCCGCGTGGTCCCCCTGTATCTCGAGAACATGAAGATCGCCAGCACCCTGGAAAAGGTCCGGGACGAGTACAGCTCCAACCCGGGGACCACGGACTTCATGATCCGCAAGGCCATCGAGCGTCACTTCGACATCGAGATGGTCAACGCGATCAGCGACCGGGACATCCTCATCCAGCGCAAGGGCGACAAGTTCGACGTGACCGCCGCCTACGAGGCCACGGCGCCGTTCGCCTACAACATCCAGTTCCTCGTCACCTTCGACAAGACGGTCGAGATCCCGGTCCGCTGAGGCCCGGGATGCCGGTGGAGACGTCGGGCGCCTGGCTCGAGCGGGTCATGGGCTGCAGACTGCCCGACCCGGCCCTGCTCGAGGAAGCGCTGACTCACCGCAGCTTTTCCTCGCGCAACAACGAGCGACTGGAGTACCTTGGCGACGCGGTGCTGTCGTTTCTCGTCGCCGGGATGCTCTACCGCGAGTTCCCGGACGCTTCGGAGGGGGAGTTGTCGCGTTTCCGGTCCAGCCTCGTCAGCGGGGAGTCGCTCGGCGCGATCGCCCTCGACCTCGGCCTGGGCGACCACCTCCGTCTCGGCGAAGGCGAACTGAAATCGGGTGGCTTCCGCCGGGCCTCCATCCTGGCCGATGCGCTCGAGGCGCTGGTCGGGGCGCTCTACCTCGGGGCCGGCCTCGACGCTGCCCGGACGGCGGTCGAGCGGCTGCTGCGCCCGCGGCTTTCGGCGCTGCCCGCGGCGGCCGACCTGAAGGATCCGAAGACGCGCCTGCAGGAATTCCTGCAGGCCGACGGGCTCTCGCTCCCGCGCTACGAAGTGCTGGAGGTCAGCGGCGAGCCGCACGACCAGCGCTTCCGCGTCCGCTGCACCGCGGATGAACTCGGCCTGTCCACGGAAGCGACGGGCACCAGCCGGCGCCGCGCGGAACAGGACGCGGCAGAGCGGCTATTGGCCCTCGCTGCGCCGGGGAGGCAGCCGTGACCACCGTCCACCGTTGCGGGGCCGTCGCGCTGATCGGACGCCCGAACGTCGGCAAGTCCACCCTGCTCAATGCCCTCGTGGGGCAGAAGGTCAGCATCGTCTCCGCGAAGCCGCAGACGACGCGCCACCGCATCGCCGGCGTGGTCACCCGGCCGGGCTTCCAGGTGACCTTCCTCGACACGCCGGGCCTGCACGCGCGCGCCTCGCGACGGCTCAACCAGGCCATGAACCGCGCGGCGCTCGGCTCGCTGGCCGAGGCGGACCTGCTGCTGTTCGTCGTGGACGCCACCCGCTGGACCGGCGAGGACGACAGCGCGCTCGAACGGCTCCGGGAGTCGGGGCGGCCCGCGCTGCTCGTGGTCAACAAGGTGGACCGCGTCCGTCCGCGCGAGAAGCTGCTGCCGCTCCTGCAGTCGCTCTCCGCGAAGCACGATTTCGTCGAGGTGGTGCCGGTCTCCGCGCTGCGGGCCGACAACCTCGAGCGCCTGCTCGCGCTCATCGCCGGACGCCTGCCCGAGGCCCCGCCGGCCTGGCCCGAGGACCAGGTCACCGACCGTTCGGAGCGCTTCCTCGCGACCGAGGTCATCCGCGAGAAGCTCACGCACGTGCTGCGCGACGAGCTGCCCTACGGCCTCACCGTCGAGATCGAGCGCTGGGAGGAGGAAGGCGAGGGCAAGACCCTCGTCGGCGCGGTGATCTGGGTCGAGCGCGAGGGCCAGCGGCGGATCGTCATCGGCGAGCGCGGCGAGCGGCTCAAGCAGGTCGGGCAGGCCGCGCGCCTCGAACTCAACGAGATGCTGGAGCGGCGCATCCACCTCGAGCTGTGGGTCAAGGTGCGCGAAAACTGGGCGGACAGCGAGTCCGCGCTTCGGCAGTTCGGCTACGACCAGTCATGACGGTCCGGCAGCGGGTGCTGCTCGAGCCGGCCTGGCTGCTGCATCACCGGCCCTGGAGCGACTCCAGCCGCATCCTCGAGCTCCTGACCCGGGACCACGGCCGGGTGACGCTGTTCGCTCGAGGGGTGCGTCGCGGCCAGTCGGCCCTCAAGGCCGTGCTCCAGCCCTTCGTCCCGCTCAGCGTCTCCTGGAGCGGCCGCGCCGATGGCGGCACGTTCGCCGGCGCCGAGCTCGCCGGCGAGTGCCGGCCGCTGCCCCCCGGGCGCATCATGTCCGGGTTCTACCTCAACGAGCTCCTGCTGCGCCTGCTGCCCCGCGAGGAGGCGCAGCCCGAGATCTTCGGCGCCTATTCGGTCGCGCTCGAGGCGCTGGCGGGCCCGGGCGGCGAGCAGGAGCCGCTGCGGCTCTTCGAGAAGCTGCTGCTCGACCAGCTCGGCTACGGGCTCGACCTGGCCCACGAGGCCGGCGTCGGCGAACCGCTCGCCGAGGATCGGTACTATCATTTCAGGCCAGGACACGGCATCTTCCGCGCGGTCGCGGAACCCTCGCCCGGGTCCGCATACCTCGGCGCCGACCTGCTGGCGCTGGCGGCAGGGCGTCTCGAGACCGCCCAGGCGCTCAGGAGCGCGAGGCAGCTGCTGCGCGAGGCGCTGGCGCATTGCCTCGAGGGCCGGGGCCTGCGGAGCCGCGACGTGATGCTGGCGCTGCGCCGGCTGGAGGGAGACGAGTGAACCCGCATTCGATCGCGCTGGGTGTGAACATCGACCACGTGGCCACGCTGCGCCAGGCCCGCCGCGGCCGCGAGCCCGACCCGCTGCACGCGGCCCTCGTCGCCGAGCAGCACGGCGCGGACAGCATCACCCTGCACCTGCGCGAGGACCGGCGCCACATCCAGGACCGCGACGTGCGGGCGATGCGCGAGGCGCTCAAGACCCGGATGAACCTCGAGATGGCTGCCACCGACGAGATGGTCGGCATCGCGCTCGGCGTGCTGCCCGCGGACGTGTGCCTGGTCCCCGAGCGGCGCGAAGAGGTGACCACCGAGGGCGGGCTCGACGTGGCGGGCCAGCTGCCGCGGCTGGCCGGGGTGTGCGCGCGCCTCGCGGAGGCCGGCATCCGCGTGTCGCTGTTCATCGACCCCGAGGACCGGCAGCTCGAGGCGGCCGTCGCCGCGGGCGCGCCGGTCGTCGAGCTGCACACGGGCGCCTATGCCGAGGCGCGGGGCCCCGCCCGCGCCGAGGCCCTGCACCGCCTGGCCGCCGCGGCGCGCCATGGCGCCGCGCTGGGGCTCGTGGTCAACGCCGGCCACGGCCTCGACTACCACAACGTGCAGCCGGTCGCGGCGCTGCCCCAGCTGGTGGAGCTGAACATCGGCCATGCCATCGTGTCCCGCGCCGTGTTCTCCGGGCTCGGCCCGGCGGTCGCGGAGATGAAGCGGCTCATGTGCGAGGCGCGCCGGCCGTGATCTTCGGCATCGGCACCGACGTCGTGAGGCTGGATCGAGTCGCCTCGGCCTACGAGCGCTTCGGCCGGCGCTTCGTCGAGCGGCTGCTGATGCCGGAGGAACTGGAGGCCTTCGACGGCCACAAGCGTCCGGTCCGCTTCCTCGCCATGCGGTTCGCGGCCAAGGAGGCGATCGTGAAGGCGCTTGGCACCGGCTTCGCGCACGGTGTCTGGATCCGCGACGTCGGCGTCGTGCAGAACGCCTGGGGACGCCCCGAGGTGCGCTTCTCGGCGCGCGGCCGCGCGGTGGCCGACGCCCTCGGCGCGGGGGAGGGCCACGTCAGCCTCACCGACGAGGCGGGCCTCGTCGTCGCCGTCGCGGTCCTCATGCGCAAGGCGCCGGCATGAGCCTCAACTGCCTCGTATTCGACATCGAGACGGTGCCCGACACCGAGCTCGGCCGCCGGCTGCTGGACCTGCCCGACGCCGACGACGCCGCCGTCGCGGAAGCCATGTTTGCGCGCCGCCGGGAGGAGACGGGCAGCGACTTCCTTCCCTACGAGCAGCACCGCGTCGTGGCGATCTCGGCGGCGCTCAGGACCGGCGAGCAGTTCCACGTCTGGAGCCTCGGCGGCCT
>JALORP010000018.1 GCA_025458865.1 Steroidobacteraceae bacterium
GTGTTCGTGGCCGGGCTCGTGCAGCTCGCCGTGCAGCTGCCGGCGCTGCGCCGGATCGGCCTGCTGGTGCGGCCGCGATGGGGCTGGGCGCAGGAAGGGGTGCGCCGCATTGGTCGCCTCATGCTGCCCGGGATCTTCGGCTCATCGGTCGCGCAGGTATCGCTGCTGCTCGACACGATCATCGCGTCCTTCCTGGTGACCGGCAGCATCGCCTGGATGTACTACGCCGACCGGCTGGTCGAGTTCCCGATGGGCGTGTTCTCCATCGCGCTCGCGACGGTGATCCTGCCGGGCCTGTCGTCGCATCACGCGGCGGAGTCGAAGGCGGAGTTCTCCGACACGCTCGACTGGGCGCTGCGCCTGACGCTCGTCATCGTCGCGCCGGCCGCGCTGGGCCTCCTCATGCTGTCCGGGCCGCTCACCGCGACCATCTTCGGCTACGGCGAGTTCGGCGCGCGCGACGTGGAGATGTCTTCCTACGCCCTCATGGCCTACTCGCTGGGGCTCATGGGCTTCTCGCTGGTGAAGGTGCTCGCGCCGGGCTACTTCGCCCGGCAGGACACGAAGACGCCCGTCAAAGTGGGAATCATCGCGCTTGCCACCAACATGGCCTTCAACCTCGTGGCGGTGGTGCCCGCGTACCTCGGCGGATTCTTCGCCCCGCACGCGCTGCTCGCGCTGTCCACCGGCCTGTCGGCCTGCCTGAACAGCGCCCTCCTCTACCGGGGGCTGCGCCGGGGCGGCGTCTACCAGCCATCCTCGCGCTGGGCCTGGCTGTGGCCGCGGGTGATCGCGGCGAATGCGGGCATGGCAGGCTTCCTGTGGTGGGCCTCCGGCGACTGGTCCGCCTGGACCGCCATGGCCGCGGCCGAGCGCGCGCTGCGCACCGCGGCCTGCGTGGCGGGCGGCGGGGCCGTGTATTTCGCCCTGCTGTGGGCCGCCGGCCTGCGGCCCGCCGATTTCCGCAGCGGATCGGCACGCTGAACCCTTATAATTCAATGTTTTGGCAAAGCCGCCCCGCATGCAGATCATCCGCGGACTGGTCAACCTGCACCCGTCGAGCCGCGGCCTCGCGCTGACCATCGGCAACTTCGACGGCGTGCACCTCGGCCACCGGACGATCCTCGACCGGTTGCGCGAACGCGCACGCGCGCTCGACGTGCCCACCGCGGTCGTCACCTTCGAGCCGAACCCCCGCGAGTATTTCGACCCGGCGAACGCACCGGCGCGCCTCATGCGCCTGCGCGACAAGGCGGCCGCGCTCGCCGCGGCGGGGGTGGACCGGCTCGTGCTCCTTCGCTTCGACGAGCGGCTGCGCGCGCTGACCGCCGACGACTTCGCCGGGCAGGTGCTCGCCGGCGCCCTCGCGGCACGTCACGTCGTGATCGGCTCGGGCTTTCGCTTCGGCCGCGGCCGTTCCGGCACGGTGGAACTCCTCGTGGGGCACGGCCGCAGGCTCGGCTTCGGCGTGGAGGCGGTCGAGCCGGTGATGCTCGACGGCGAGCGCGTCAGCTCGACCCGCGTGCGCGCGGCGCTCGCGGCCGGTGACCTCCCGGCCGTGCGCCGCCTGCTCGGCCGCGACTTCAGCATCAGCGGCCGCGTGATCGGCGGCCGCAAGCTCGGCCGCAAGCTCGGCTATCCGACGGCCAACATGCGCCTGCACCGGCGCGTGACGCCGCTGTTCGGCATCTTCGCGGTGCGCGTGCGCGGTGTCGGCGAGGGCGCCCGCCCGGGCGTTGCATCGCTCGGGACGCGGCCGACGGTCGGCGGCGGCGAGCTGCTGCTGGAGACCCATCTGTTCGACTTCGAGGGCGACCTGTACGGCCGCTACATCGAGGTCGAGTTCGTCGCGCGGCTGCGCGACGAGATCAAGTTCCCAGACATCGACACGCTGCTCGCCCGCATGCACGTGGACGCCGCCGAGGCGCGGCGGCTGCTGGCCGCCGGCTGAACCGACCAGGAGATCTCGTGGACTATCGCAAGACGGTGAACCTGCCGCTCACGGACTTCCCGATGAAGGCCGACCTCGCGCGGCGCGAGCCTTCGCTGCTGGAGCGGTGGCGAAGCGGCGGCCTCTACGAGCGGCTGCGCGAGCGCGGCGCCGGCCGCCCGCGCTTCGTGCTGCTCGACGGCCCGCCGTACGCGAACGGCTCGATCCACATCGGCCATGCCGTCAACAAGGTCCTCAAGGACATCATCGTCAAGGCGCGCACGCTCGACGGCTGTGACGCGCCGTACGTGCCGGGCTGGGACTGCCACGGCCTTCCGATCGAGCAGCAGGTCGAGAAGAAGCACGGCCGCGTCGGCCACAAGCTCGACGCCCGCGCCTTCCGCCAGGCCTGCCGCGACTTCGCGGCGAGCCAGGTGGATGGCCAGCGGGCCGACTTCGAGCGCCTCGGCGTCCTCGGCGACTGGCAGCGCCCCTACCTCACCATGCTGCCGCGCTACGAGGCCGAGCAGCTGCGCGCGCTCGCCGGCATCGTCCGGCGCGGACACCTGCTGCGCGGCTTCAAGCCGGTGCACTGGTGCCTCGACTGCCGCTCCTCTCTCGCCGAGGCGGAGGTGGAGTACGAGGAACGCACGTCGCCGTCGATCGACGTGCGCTTTGCGGCGACCGAGCCTGCGGACCTCGCGCGCCGCTTCGGCGTGGACGCAGCCCGGGTGCCGGCCGCGTCCGTGGTGATCTGGACCACGACGCCCTGGACGCTGCCAGCGAACCAGGCCGTCTGCCTTCACCCGGACCTCGAGTATGACCTTGCACGGCTGGAAGCCGGTGCGGGCAGCGAGCTCGTGGTCGTGGCCGCGGGCCTGCTCGAGGCGGTCGCCAGGCGCGCCGGCGCGACGGCCGTCGCCAAGCTCGGCAGCATCACCGGGCAGGCGCTCGAGCGGCTCGCGCTCTCGCATCCCTTCCTCGAGCGGACGGTGCCGGTGATCCTCGGCACGCACGTGACGCTCGATTCCGGCACCGGCGCCGTGCACACGGCCCCGGGCCACGGCGTCGAGGACTACGCGGTCGGCCGCCACTACGGCCTGCCCGTGGACAACCCGGTCGGCCCGGACGGCCGCTTCGTCGAAGGAACGGCGCTCTTCGCGGGCCAGAAGGTCTTCGAGGCGAACGAAGCCGTCGTCGCGACGCTCGCCGGGCGCGGCGCGCTGCTGCACCACGAGCCCTACCGGCACAGCTACCCGCACTGCTGGCGCCACAAGACGCCGGTGATCTTCCGCGCCACGCCGCAGTGGTTCATCAGCATGGACGGCCACGGTCTGCGCGCGGCGGCGCTCGAGGCGATCCGCGGCGTCCGCTGGCTGCCGGCCTGGGGCGAGCAGCGCATCGCCGGCATGGTCGAGACGCGTCCCGACTGGTGCATCTCGCGCCAGCGCGCGTGGGGCGTGCCGCTTGCGCTGTTCGTGCACCGCCGCACGGGCGAGCCTCACCCGCGCACGGCGGATCTCCTTGAGCAGGTCGCGGAGCGGGTCGAGGCCGCCGGCCTCGAGGCCTGGTTCGACCTGGACCCGCGCGAGCTGCTGGGCGAGGAGGCCGCTGACTACGAGAAGACCGACGACGTGATGGACGTCTGGCTCGACTCGGGCGTCGTGCACCACTGCCTGCCGCGGCTGCGGCCGGAAGCCATCCCGTTCCCGGTGGACCTCTACCTGGAAGGCTCGGACCAGCACCGCGGCTGGTTCCAGAGCTCGCTGCTGGCTTCGGTCGCCGGCAAGGGCGAGGCGCCGTACCGGTCCGTCGTCACCCACGGCTTCACCGTGGACGAGAAGGGCCGGAAGATGTCGAAGTCGCTCGGCAACGTGGTCGCGCCGCAGAAGGTGGTGGACTCGCTCGGCGCCGACGTTCTGCGGCTGTGGGTCGCGTCCACCGACTACCGCGCAGAGATCAGCGTTTCCGACGAGATCCTCAAGCGCATGGCGGACAGCTACCGCCGCATCCGCAACACCGTGCGCTTCCTGCTCGGCAACCTGCACGGGTTCGACCCGACGCGCGACGCGCTGCCGCCCGCGGAGCTGCTCGCCATCGACCGCTTCGCCATCGAGCGCGCCCGGCGGCTGCAGCAGGAGGTGATCGAGGCCTACCGCGACTACGAGTTCCACCTGATCTACCAGAAGGTCCACAACTTCTGCGTGGTGGACCTCGGTGGTTTCTGGCTCGACATCCTCAAGGACCGGCTGTACACGACGCCGGCGTCCGGCGTGCCGCGCCGCTCCGCGCAGACGGCGATGTGGCACGTGGCGGAGGCGATGGTGCGATGGCTCGCGCCGATCCTGTCCTTCACCGCGGAGGAGATCTGGGACTTCCTGCCCGGCCCGCGCGACGAGTCGGTGTTCCTGTCCACCTGGTGGGAACTTCCGGACGTCCACCCGAGTCCGGGGGTCGACTGGGAGGCGGTGCTCGCCCTCAAGTCGGACGTGGCGCGCGAGCTCGAGCGGCTGCGGGCCGAGGGTCGCATCGGCGCGCCGCTCGAGGCGGAGGCGGATGTGTATCTCGATGCCGCGCAGCAGGCGCGCATCGGCGGCCTGGGCGAGGAACTGCGCTTCGTGCTCATCACCTCGGAGTCGCGGATCCTGCCGGAGGCGGCCCGTCCCGTCGATGCGGTCGCCGCCGAGTCCGTCGCCGCAACGGGCGCCTGGCTGGACGTCCGGCCGCTCGAGCACGCCAAGTGCGCGCGCTGCTGGCACCGTCGCCCGGACGTCGGCCATGATGCGGGCCACCCCGAGCTGTGCGGGCGCTGCGTGAGCAACCTTGAAGGGCCGGGCGAGACGAGGAAATACGCGTGACCGACATGGAGAGACCGGGATCGCTCAAGTGGCTGTGGGTCGCCCTCGCGGTGATCGTGGCCGACCAGGCGACGAAGGCGATCATCGAGAGCCGTTTCGAGCTCTACGAGGTGCTCGAGGTCTGGTCGTTTTTTGACCTGACCCGCCTGCACAACCCCGGCGCGGCCTTCAGCCTGCTGGCGACGGCCTCCGGCTGGCAGCGCTGGTTCTTCATCGCCCTCGGGACTGGCGTCAGCGTCGGCATCGTGTTCTGGCTGCGGTCGCTGCCGCGCCGCACCCCGTTTTGGCTGCCGCTCGGCCTCGTGCTGGTGATGGGCGGCGCGATCGGCAACGTGATCGACCGGGTCCGTTTCGGCTACGTCATCGACTTCCTGCATTTCCACTGGAAGGGTGCGTACTTCCCCGCCTTCAACGTCGCGGACACGGCGATTACGATCGGCGCCGGCCTGCTGATCCTCGATGCGCTGCTCGAAGGGCGCCGGGGCCGGCGGGCGGAGGGCGAGTCATGAGGATCCTGCTCGCGAATCCCCGCGGCTTCTGCGCCGGCGTGGACCGTGCGATCGACATCGTCGAGCGCGCGCTGGGCCTGCTCGGCGCGCCCGTCTACGTGCGTCACGAGGTCGTGCACAACCGCTTCGTCGTGGAGCGGCTGCAGCGCATGGGCGCCGTGTTCGTCGAGGAACTCGACGAGGTGCCCGCGGGGGCGACGGTGATCTTCAGCGCGCACGGCGTGTCGCGCGCGGTGGAGCAGGACGCGAAGCGCCGCGGGCTCGCGGTCTTCGACGCGACCTGCCCGCTCGTCACCAAGGTGCACATGGAAGTGATCGCTTATGCCAGGGGTGGACGCGACGTCGTGCTGATCGGCCATGCGGGACATCCGGAGGTCGAGGGCACCATGGGTCGCTTCGACACCTCCCACGGCGGGCGCATCCACCTGGTCGAGTCAACCGAGGACGTGGCCCGGCTGGAGGTGCGCGATCCCGGCTCGCTCGCGCTCGTGACCCAGACGACGCTCTCGGTGGACGACACGGCCCGGATCGTCGATGCGCTGAAGTCGCGCTTCCCCGAGCTCGTCACCCCGCGCCGCGAGGACATCTGCTACGCGACGCAGAACCGCCAGGACGCCGTGAAGAAGCTGGCCGAGCAGTGCGACGTGATCGTCGTCGTCGGGTCCGTCACGAGCTCGAACTCGAACCGCCTGCGCGAGATCGCGGAGACGCGCGGCATCCCCGGTTACCTCGTGGACGGGCCGGACGACCTGCGCCCCGAGTGGTTCGAGGGCAGGCAGGTGGCCGGCGTGACCGCCGGCGCGTCCGCGCCCGAGGTGCTGGTGCAGCGCGTCGTGCAGCGTCTGCGCGAGTGGGGCGGCATGCCCGCGGTCGAGCTGGTGGGGCGCGAGGAGAACGTGGTTTTCGGCCTGCCTCGCGAACTCAGGCACGCGCCGCGCGCGACGTCGGTCGCGAAGTAAACACGGGCGCAGGCGGCTGCGGGATGCGCTGCCCACGCGGCGCAGGGCCGGTGGAACCCCTGCGCACGGAGGTCAGCGCCAGCATTCCAGCGTGGACTCCCGGCCGGCCGCATCGCGCGCGCTGCGCCGCCCGCTCGATTCGATCTCGAACACGGCGCAGCGCGCGTCCGTGTCCTGCCCGCGACCGCTCAATGGCCGCGCGAGCGCGCGATAGCGATCTGCGCCGGCGTCCCTGAGTTCGAGCCGGTATCGTCCGCCGGGCGTGATCGGTGGTACTGAAAGCGCCGGTTCCCCGTCGCCCTCGCCCGACAGCCAGGCGGCGTATCGGCCCTGCGCGAGATGGAAGCGCTCCTGCGCCGCCGCGGTCGCAAGCAGCGCAGACATGGCCTCGAAGCGATGGGCGCGCAGCACCTGCGCGCGGTAGGTCGGAAACGCGATGACGGCGAGCGTCGCGGCGACGGCCAGCGCCACGAGCAGCTCGATCAGCGTCACTCCGCGGTCTCGAGCCTGCGCCATGAGGTCTTCACCGGGTCGTTTCCGAAGCCTGCCGGCCACGCGTGCTCGCCGGTCACCAGCAAGGGCTCGCCGCGGCAGGGAGGCAGTGCGCAGCCGGGCCCGGAGGACAGCGGCAGGACGAGGCGCAGCGGCGGGGGCGGCGCGTCGCCGGGCAGGTCCACGGATGGCGCGGGCGCGTCGTCCACGAACTCGAGCGGCTGGCCCGTGGCGACGGAAAGCGAGTAGAGCCGACCTGTGCCGCGCGGCGGTCCGCAGGGCGCGTCGGGATCCGCCGCCAGCGGCTGCCAGGTCGTGAAGCGCAGGCGATGGCCGAGGGTGAGCGACGCGCCCCAGGTCTTCTCGCCGGGCCCGTGAGCATCGAGGCGCAGGAACCAGCCCGCCGCGCCGGCAGCCGGCGCTGCGCCCGCGGTCACGTCGGCGAGGTCGTCATCGCCGAGCGGCGTCGGGTCGCCTGCCTCGTCGCTGCCGAGGCTGTCGAAGATCACGTGGAAGCGATCCGCGATGACCGTATCGCGGGGGCGCTCCGCCCAGCCCGAGCCGAAGGCCAGCGCCAGCCTCGGGCTTGCGCCCTCGCGCAGGTAGACCACGTCGGGCGTGGCGTGGAAGCGTCGCGCATTGGCGCTATCTTCGGGCCGGCCGCTGAGTCCCAGCCGCGCCATCAGCCGGACGGTCGGCGCGTCGCCTTCGAAATCGAACCGCCACAGCCGGCCGGACACGTCCAGCGCATAGAGACGCTCGGCGAGGCCGTCGCCGTCGGCATCCACCGCGCGTGGCGCGGCCGCGAAACTCGCGGTGAGTTCCGGATGGACGAGCGTGACGCCGGGTGCCTCGGCCGATGCCGCCTGCCACAGCAGCGCACCGGTTGCGGCGGAAACGATCGCGAGGCGCCCGCCCACGCGGTCGGCGGCTGCGCCCCGAGTGCGCTGCAGCGGGTCGTAGCCGCCGGTGACGATCGCGACGCGCCAATCCCCGCGCTGGCGCAGCGCGTCGATGCGCATGCGCGCGGGCAGGGGAGGCGTGAAGGTCTCGCCGAGGTCGGGCAGGAGCGTCTCGTCGATCGACCATGCGACCCGTGGCCGCGACGGATCGCTCACGTCGAGGGCGACATAGCCACGGGCGCCGGCGCCGAGGCCGAGCAGCAGCCGTGCCCGGTCTCCGGCGCTCGCGTCGATGAGGCCGTCCCCGTTGCTGTCGAGGCGCTCCAGCCGCAGCCCGCTGCCGCGCGGCAGTCGGACGCGTGTCTCCGCCGGATCGGCGAGGGCTCGCAGCGATCCGTGGTTCGCGGCCGGCAGGAATGCCCAGTCCTCGGAGCCGTCGTCGGCGTCGAAGGCGTGCACCAGCCCGTCGCCGGTGGCGGTGAAGACGAGCGTTCGCGGCGGATCGCCCGTGTAGCGGATCACCAGCGGTGGATCGAGCCCCGGGTCGCCCAGCGGCCGCCGTGGCTCCTCGCGGTCGCCGTCGGCATCCTCGTCGAAGTTGTCCACGCCGCGCGTCCACGCCGCGAGGTCCGCAGCCGTGGCGGTGTCATGCCGTGACAGCCCGAGCGAACCGGCGTCGCGTGCCGCGAGTGCGCTCTCGAGGGCCCCGTCGCGCGACATCAGGTCCGCCGTCAGCAGATCGCTGCGTACGACGCGTTGGATGGGCGCCGCCAGCTCGTCAGCTGCGTCGAACAGCGGCGGCCCGCCGGCGGCATCCAGGGATGTCCTGCGCAGGCTGCCGCTCCAGCGCCTGAACGCCTCGGGCCGTGACACGCCGAAGAACATGTCCCGCGCGTGCAGGCCATGGCCGGTGACCGGCAGCGCGGGGCTCGACACCCGGGATTCGGCAGGCCGTCCGGCGTCGCGCTGCAGCGCGTGCGCGAAGAGCATGACCATCGCGAGCGGGTCGCCGAGGTCGAGCTGGCCGGTGCCGCTGGCGTGAGCGGCGCCGGCGAGCGCCGTCGCCGCCGGCGAAGGCCCGAGCACCCACGTCCGGCTTCGCTGCGTGTCGGGCAAGGTCGCGACGAGATCATACGAGTCGAGGGTGGACAGGGCCGCGCCGAGGCAGGCGCCGTCCGCGCAGTCCTCGCCCGCGGTCGCGGTCACGAGCGCCGACGTGGCGGCGCGGCAGGCGTGCGTGAAGGCGCGGCCGTCGCGCGACAGCCACTCCGCGAGCGCGGTGACGCTCGAGGCGACGTCGGAGTGTCTCGCGTCGCTGGGCCCGGCGAGGGCATCGGCGACGAGATGGCTCGCCGGAAGCGCGGCAGGCGGCAGGATGAAATCCATTCGGCCCGGCTCGTCGGCGGGCCTTGCAATCGCCAGATCCAGGCCCTCGGTGACGGTCGCCGCGAGCACGGCGGCGGCCGCGAAGGCCTGCGGCAGGGGCGTGTTCACGCTGCGGCTGGCGGTGTCGAGATAGTTGAGGTAGTTGCCGCTGAAGAACACATAGGCGTCGGAGAGCGGCGAGGCGTCCCAGTCGGTCTCGGCGCGCGCGTCCGCGCTCCAGGGCCCGGCGGCGCCTGAGGCGGCAAACCAGGTGCCGGCCGCCGCTCCGTGCAGGCCGCGGTCCGCTCGGCATTCCACCGCAGCCTCGGACGCGGCCTGCAATTCGCGCCAGCCTCCGCCGCCGGGCGCGTCCTGCCACTGGGCGGCGCGCGAGGCGACGTAGACACCGTGCGCCTCGAGCGCCGGCCTCGCGGCCGCGCAGCGCAGGCCGACGCGCGCAGCGGCCTCGAGCGACACGGAGGGGCCGGTGGCACAGTCGGGTGCCGGCCCCGGTCCGCGGCGCCAGTAGATGCGCGCGGGATCGCAGGCTGGCCCATCCGCGACCCTTGCGGCGTAGTCCACGGCCGGGTCGTACGCGGGCAGGACATTCACCGTCTGCGAAGGATCGCCGCTTGCATGGTCGAGCAGAACGAGCAGCGGCCGGACGCCCTCCGGCAAGGCGGCGCGCGCGACCCAGGCCTCGTCCATCGAGGCGGCTGCGGGCAGCGCGAGCAGCGCCAGCAGCGCAAGGCTGCGCGGTGGCCAGAGGGGCTGTGCCCTGCTCATCGCGCAGGCTCCACGACGGTGAAACCCTGCTCCAGCGTCACCGCCGCCCCGCGGCGCGCCTGCCCCGTCGCCACCACCGTGTAGTGACGCAGCACGAGGCCCTCGCCGTCATCGCCAAGGCTCATGCCGCTGGCCCAGGCGGCGGCTGCATCGGGCGCATCGGCCAGCACGGTCGCGTCCGACGTGACGTCTTGCGGCAGGTCCGGCCAGGCAGGCGCAACGCCGCGGCCGTCGCGGCTCGCTGGCCAGGCGCGCAACACGCCCGCGATCGCGGCCTCGGCGGCTTCCTGTGCCTGCACGGTCTCGCCCTCCTGTCCGGCTGTGGCGAGGCCCACGAGCGCACTGGCCATCGCCGACAGCGCGAGCAGGGCGAAGGCGACGAGCAGCACCAGCAGTGTCGCCAGTGCCTGTCCGGTCGCGCGCGTCACGGCTCGACCTCGCCGTTGCGCAGGGCAACGCTGCGCGTCGCGAGCAGGCGCCTCAGGCGCGAGCGTTCGGCGGGCCAGGCGCGATTGGCATAGGCCAGCGCCGGCTGGTCGATGTCGCGCGCTTCGGGCCGGTCGCCGCGCAGCAGCAGCCACAGCCGCACCGAACGCACGGGTGCGCCCGCGGGCAGGTCGACGGGGCTCACATAGCGCTCCGCCGGGCCCGCGTCGGCGGCGACGCCGAACTCCACCTGCAGGTCGGCGACGCCGGTCAGCAGTTCTTCGTCCTCGAACGCGGGCCGCGTGCCGCCGACGAGCCGCTTGCGGCGCAACGAGGGCGTGCCCGCGGCGCCGGCCGAGTCGGCGCTGACGTAGTAGACGCTCGTCTGCAGGGCGCTCACGCGGCTGCCGGCGCCGAGGCGGCGCTCGCCATCCGCGAACAGCCGCGCGGCGCGGCGCGTGGACTCGAGCTGCAGCCGGCCGGCGCTCGCGCTCATCGAATCACCGCCGGCGTGGCGCAGCACCAGCGTGTCCGCGCCCGGAACAACGCGGCCCGACGGGGCCGCCGCGCAGCCGAGCGTCGCCGCCTGCGAGGCGCCGTAGCGGCCGTCGGCCGCGGTGACCGGCCGGGCCAGGTCGTGAGCGAGCGACGGGCCGCAGCGTCCCGCCACGGCGAGCGCGGCGGGCTCGGGCGCACCGAGCGGCCCGGCGCCTTCGACCGCCGTGCCCGGCGGGGCAAGGCCGAGGTGGCCGGCGAGGCGGAGGTCCGCCGTGATCAGGTCGAGCGCGGCGCGCGCCGTTTCCTGCAGCTCCGCCTGCGCCTGGCCCACCGTCCAGGTCGAGCGCGTCGCGGCGAGCAGCGACAGCGCGCCCGCGAACGCGACGAGCATCAGCGTCGCGGCGACCATGAGCTCGACCAGCGTAAACCCGCGCTGACTGTTCATGTGTCCACCGCCAGGCGCAGCCGCGACGAGTCGGGCTCGCCGCCGGGCCACGCGATGTGGATGCGGTAGGAGGGCTGGTCCGCCGCCGGAACCTCGACGCTGATCGTCGTGCCGAGCGGCAGGACACGCGCGGCCCAGGCGGTGGCGGCCTCGAGCGCCGCCGCGGCCGCAGCCTCGGCAGGGCAGCTCGGCGGGTGGGCCGCGCAGGCTTCGGCCGGATCGATGCCGGTCACGGACAGCAGCGCCCGGCCATCCGGCCGCGGCGCGGCGCGAAGCTCCTCCGCGAGAGAAACCGCTGTGCGAAGCGCCGCCGCGCGCTCTGCCGCGGCGCGCTCGTGCCGCAGCGCCTCGAGGACCACGGCGGCGCCCGCCAGCAGCCCGGCCGAGAGCAGCAGCAGCGCCACGAGCGCCTCGGCCAAGGTGTAGCCGCGCTCGGCATTCACGGCCGGGATTCCCGCGGGCAGGCCAGCGGTTCGCCCGACGCGCTGCGATCGCTGACGCGCAGCCGGCCGGTGCGGCTGACGATCAGCGCGCGGGCCGCCGGCGGGCCGCGGTCGTCGCAGACCGTGATCGTGGCCGTCGTGGCCGAGGGCGCCAGGGGCGCGAAATCGATGTAGGCCCGGTTTGCGCGAACCGTCGGGGCGCCACGCCCGGCCGGCAGGGCGACGATGCGCGACAGCGCCGCGGCCTCGCCGGCAGCGGGCCGCTGCAGCAGTTCCGGGCCCCAGCGGGTGCTGCCCGAGCAGGACCGCCCGTCGAGCGTGCCGCAGACACGGATGCTGCGCCCGCTCGAGGCGGCCGTGGTGCGTGCGGCCTGCAGGGCGTGGGAAAGCGCGGTGAGCGCCGCGGCGCGGCGGGTATCGCGCAGCAGGTCACGGAAGGCGGGCGCAACGAGCGTCGCCCCCGCCGCCAGCACGGCGACGACGACGAGCATCTCGACGAGCGTGAGTCCTTTCGCGCCTCGCATGTCCCGGGCCCTCCCTGGCCGAGATCGAAGACTGGCATGCCGACCGGGCGGCGTGTGCGCGAAAAAGTGTGGGATTTGCGGTGTTTCTCGCGAAACGGCCGGTTGAGGGGGTGCGGAAGCGACTGTTATATTCAACAGGCGATGACCGCCTTCACGGCTTCCCTGCCGCACGCCGACGAGGACCGGGTCCTCGGGCTGCTGCGCGAGCACCGCATCGCGCCGACCTCACAGCGCGTCACCATCGGTCGCGTCCTGTTCGCCTGCGACCAGCACCTGACCGCCGAGGAAGTCCTCACGGCGCTGCGGGCCGAGGGGCGGCGCGTTTCCAAGGCGACCGTCTACAACACGCTAAACCTGTTTGCGGAGAAGGGCCTTCTGCGCACGGTGAATGCCGAGGCCGGCCGGAGCGCTTTCGACTCCAACACGCAGCCGCACTTCCACTTCCACGTGGAGGACACGGGTGAGTTGATCGACGTGGCGCCCGGCGAGGTGGAGTTCGCCCGCCTTCCGCCGCTGCCGGCGGGCACCGAGTCGCTCAGCGTCGAGGTCGTCATCCGCCTGCGCCGCAAGGCCTGATTTATCAGCGGCTTCCGTCCGCCGGCGTTGCCCGCCGGCCGCGCCTTGCCTATACTTCGCGCCCCCGTGCCGGTGTAGCTCAGTTGGTAGAGCAGTCGCTTCGTAAGCGAGAGGTCGGGGGTTCAAGTCCCTCCACCGGCACCATCCGCTCCCCCTGACGACTCCCCAGCCCCCGAGGCCTCGCCCTGGCGGCATCGACGCCGCTGCGAACGAGTCGTTATCACCACATGCCATTTGTTTCGTTGGGCGTGGCCCGGCGCGGCCCTAGAGTCGCGGGCATGTTCGCGTGCCATCCCCCCTTTGGGCCGGCAGGCAGCGTCTTGATCATCCCGATTCGACGGAGAGCCGCATGTCCAAGATCTACGATGAAGTCGTCGCCGCCAACGAGCGGTACGCCAGCAACTTCGACAAGGGAGCGCTGCCGCTGCCGCCGGCGCGCCGCTTCGCCATCCTGACCTGCATGGACGCGCGCCTGGACCCGGCGAAGTTCGCGGGTCTCAGCGAGGGCGATGCCCACGTGATCCGGAACGCCGGCGGCCGCGCCAGCGACGACGCGATCCGCTCGCTCGTCATCTCGCACAAGCTGCTGGGCACCAACGAGTGGTTCGTGATCCACCACACCGACTGCGGCATGGAGCTCTTCGACGACCAGACGATGGGCGAGCTGCTGGCCGAGGACCTGGCCACGGCGAGCTACACACCGGCCGGCTGGCAGAACAACAGTCGGAACGGTGGCAGTCCTGAAGGCCGCTACGTCCGCTGGCTCACGTTCAAGAACCTCGAGGGCAGCGTCCGCGAGGACGTGGCCCGCATTCGCAACCACCCGCTGGTGCCGCGCAACATCCCGGTTCACGGCCAGATCTACGACGTCCGCAGCGGTCGCCTGATCGACGTGCACTGACGTTGCCCTGCCCGGACTTGCGTCCTGGGCAGCGCGGCACCCCCGAGGCGCCGCCAGTCGTCAGGCTGGCGGCGTTTTCATTGCCTTCGAATTGATGTTTGTCAAGTAAAGTGGACGATACGGATGTTAGAAAGACTTGACACATGGTCGACTTCGGCCCAGCAAGAACTCGAGGGGGACCTCCGCGATGCGCATCCTGTTGATTCACCCGAACTACCACTCGGGCGGCGCTGAGATCGCCGGCAACTGGCCCCCGGCCTGGGTGGCCTACCTCGCGGGTTCGCTGAAGGCGGCGGGCTACACCGACCTGCGCTTCATCGACGCGATGACCAACAAGCTCTCGGATGACGAGATCCGCCGCCTGATCGCCGAGGAGAAGCCGGACATCGTCGGCTGCACGGCGATCACCCCGGCCATCTACAAGGCCGAGAACATCCTGAAGATGGCCAAGGAACTGCACCCCGAGGCCGTGACGGTGCTCGGCGGCATCCATGGAACCTTCATGTACCAGCAGGTGCTCGCCGAGGCGCCGTGGATCGACGCGATCGTGCGCGGCGAGGGCGAGGAGATCTTCACCGAGCTCGTGCACACGGTCGCCGGCGGCCGCTGGCGCGAGGACCGCAACACCATCCGCGGCATCGCCTACATCGAAGGCAGCGAGATCAAGGCCACGCCCGCGGCGCCCACGGTGCGCAACCTGGACGGGATCGACCCGGACTGGAGCGTGCTGGAGTGGGAGAAGTACATCTACATCCCGATGGGCAAGCGCGTCGCGATCCCCAACATGGCGCGCGGCTGTCCGTTCACCTGCAGCTTCTGCTCGCAGTGGAAGTTCTGGCGCGACTACCGGGTGCGGGACCCGAAGAAGGTGGTCGACGAGATCGAGAAGCTGGTGAAGGAGCACGACGTCGGCTTCTTCATCCTCGCGGACGAGGAGCCGACCATCAACCGGCGCAAGTTCGTCGCCTTCTGCGAGGAGCTGATCGCGCGCGACCTCGGCATTCAGTGGGGCATCAACACCCGCGTCACCGACATCCTGCGCGACGAGGCGCTGCTGCCGCTGTATCGCAAGGCCGGCCTCATCCACGTTTCCCTCGGCACCGAGGCCGCGGCGCAGCTGAAGCTCGACCTGTTCAACAAGGAAACCACGGTCGCGCAGAACAAGAAGGCCGTGCAGCTGCTGCGGGACAACGGCATCGTGGTCGAGGCACAGTTCATCGTCGGCCTCGAGAACGAGACCGCCGAGACGCTGGAAGAGACCTACCAGATGGCCCGCGACTGGGACCCGGACCTCGCCAACTGGGCGATGTACACGCCCTGGCCGTTCTCGGACCTGTTCAAGGAGCTGGGCGACAAGGTCGAGGTGTTCGACTTCGAGCGCTACAACTTCGTCACGCCGATCATCAAGCCGCAGGCGATGGACCGCGCCGAGCTGCTCGACCGGGTGATGAACAACTACCGCCGCTTCTACATGAAGAAGGCGCTGTTCGCGTATCCCTGGCAGGGCACCGGCGCACGCCGCCGCTACCTGCTCGGCTGCCTTAAAGCCTTCCTCAAGGCCGGCGTGCAGAGGCAGTTCTACGATCTCGGCCGCAACAACTACTGGGGCCCGCAGTCCAAGCGCGGCGTGAAGTTCGACTTCGACGCCAGCCGGCAGCGGCCGGACATGCAGAAGATCGACTGGCGCCCGCGCCACGACCCGCGCATCAAGGGCGAGGAGCAGGCGCAGATCATGGCCTGCGGCGGCGGCGACCAGCAGCTGTCGGACGAGGAGCTGGAGCGGATCGAGGCGCTGGCACGCGCCGAGCCGGTGCCGTCCGAGGCGGCGCGGCCCACGGCCTGAAGGGATTCGACCGCGATGCCGCCCGGGCCTGGACGGGCGGCTTCAGGCGAGCAGGCGCTTGGCCTCGTCGAGCGTCGGCACCTTGCCGGAGAGCTTGACGACTCCATCCACCACCAGCGCCGGCGTGAACATCACGCCGAAATCGGCGTATCGCAGCACGTCGGTCACCTTTTCGAGCTCGTACTGGAGGCCCATTTCGCGGGCGGCCTGCTCGGTCACTTCCGTTAGCCGGTGGCACTTGGTGCATCCGGAACCGAGGATCTGGATCTTGGTCATGGCGGATTCTCCAGTGTCAGAAGGCTGAACCGGCCCAGGCGCCGTACAGCCACCCGGTGAGCGTGGACATGACGACGACCAGGGCGACGTAGGTCGCGGTTCGCCGCAGCCCGAAGATGGTGTTGATGACGATCACGCTCGGCAGGCTCAGGGCAGGCCCCGCGAGCAGCAACGTCAGCGCCGGGCCCTGGCCCATGCCGTTGCCGATGAGGCCCTGCAGGATCGGCACCTCGGTCAGCGTGGCGAAATACATCAGTGCGCCGGCGACGGCGGCGAAGATGTTCGCTCCGATGGAATTGCCGCCGACCATGGCGGCGACCCACGCCGACGGGATGATGCCCTCGTGTCCAGGCCGCCCGAGCAGGAAGCCGGCCACGAGCACGCCGGCGAGCAGCAGCGGCACGATCTGCTTGGTGTAACTCCAGGCCTGGGCGAACCACTCACCGGCCTCGTCACCGCGTCCGGCGGTGAGCCAGGCGAGGCCGAGCACGCCCACGAGGAATGCCCACGTGGGGCGCTCAGGCACGGCCAGCGCAAGCGCCGCGACGGCGCCGGCGACTGCGAGCAGCCGCCAAGGAGCCAGGTGGAACCAGCGCCACAGCATCAGCGCGAGCGTCGCGGCCAGCAGCGAGGTGATGGGCCACTTCATCGCGTGTACTGCGGCGAAGAATCCTCCGTCGGGCGACCCGCTGCTCCAGTTGGAGAAGACGAGGATGCCGACGAGCACGCCGAAGAAGGCCGCAGTCTGCCGCAGCGGCCGCGCCGGTTCGTCCGCGGGCGAGGCGAAGGCGGCCGGATTCTTCTCGCGGTCGTCGTGCCGGAAGAAAAGGGCCATCAGCAGTCCGATGACGATGCTGAAGGCGATGGCGCCAGCGGCGCGCGCCACGCCGAGCTGCAGGCCCAGCACCTTTGCCGTCATGATGACCGCGAGGACGTTGATGGCCGGGCCGGCATAGAGGAAAGCCGTCGCCGGCCCGATGCCCGCGCCCATGCGGTAGATGCCGGCCACGAGAGGAAGGATGGTGCAGGAGCAGACAGCGAGGATCCCGCCCGACAGGGAGCCGACGCCGTAGGCGAGCGGCCGGTGCGCAGCTGGCCCTAGATAGCGCATCACCGAGGCCTTCGACACGAAGGCGGCGATCGCGCCCGCGATCCAGAAGGCCGGCAGGAGGCACAGCACCACGTGCTCGCGTGCGTACCATTTCGTGAGTTCCAGGGCCTCGGTCAGCGCGCCGTCGAAGCGCGGCTGCCCGACCGGCAGGAAGTAGATCGCCGCGAATGCGGCCGTGAGCGCGGCAAACACCTTGAGCTCGTGCCGGGCTTCGGGGCTGAACGTCAGGGTGCTCATGTCGGCGGGTCGCTCAGTCGCAGCCGCAGGGTTTCGGGGGGAAATTCCGCGCCGCGCCGGTGCCGTCGAGGCAGGCGAGAAAGCCCGGGACGCAAGCGAGCTCGAGCCGGTAGAAAACCTGCTGGCCGCGCTTCTCGCTGCCGACGACGCCCGCCTCGCGCAGGATCTCCAGATGGCGGGACGTCGTGGACCAGCCGAGCCCGATGGCCTCGACGAGGTCGCAGACGCAGTGCTCGCCACCCTGCAGCGTCCTGACGACCGTCAGGCGGGCAGGGTGGCCAAGGGCCTTGAATACGGCTTCAGGGGCGGGACGCGGGGACTCTGTTTTCACGATCCGCAGTATTTCGTCAGATGGCGAAATACGCATCCGCAGCTTCCACAGGTGACGCCGGGTCGACGATCCGCCTCGCCGGCGGTTGCCGGCAATGCGAATGGCCCCGCTGCTGGTTCCCGCTACACTCCTCACGAGCGACGAGGACGCTGCCATGAAAGACACCCGTGGTCCGGCCATCGACCCCGACGCTTTCCGTGTCGAGGGACACTGCTGCAGCATCCGGCTTCCGGTACTCGAGACGCTCACGGAGGAGGGGCTTCGCTTCGAGTTCACGCCGCAGGTGAGGGCGGAGCTGGTCGCGACCGGCATGCGCCTGCCCGACGGAGTCGGCGCGCCGCCGGTTCCGGACACGCGACAGGTACCGGCGGCCCGGACAGCCGGTAACCGCTGAGCGTTGTCGAAGAGCGATCCAGGGCGGGCACTGCCCGCGCCTGCGGGGCAGGATCTCCGCCGGGCGTGGATCGGCTACGGCGCTGCGCTCGCCGTCTTCGCGGCAGGGGTGGCGCTGGCCGCTGCCGCCTATCCGGGCGGCTTCGACTGGCAGTACACGGTCATGTCGCGCCTCGCTTCGCGCAGGCACAATCCCGACGGCAGTCTCTGGTTCTCGATTGGCCTGGCCGTGTCGATGCTCCTGCTGTGGCCGGTGATGGAGCGGATACGGCCGCGCGCGCCCGGCGCAGGGTCTGCAACCGCCGCCATCGCCCTGCGCGCCGGTCTCGTGTTCGCGGCGCTGGTCGGACTGGAGCGCACCGTCTTCGTGCACCTGTCGGGCTTCGTCGACAAGAGCCACGAGGCCCTCGCGCTGCTCGCCTTCCTCAGCCTCTACGTCGGCCTGCTGGCCGTCTACGTCCAGCGCGTCGCGTCCGGGGAGGGGGGGGCGGTGGCGGTCGCTTGCGGGCATGAGTCCGCTCGTGCTGGTGGGCCTGGGCAGCCTTGGCCTGTATGTCCTGCAGCGTGACACAGGCTGGGTGAAGCCCGACTGGCGCGAGCTCGGCGTGCCGCTGTGGCAGAGCTTCGCGTTCTGGCAATGGCTCATGGTCGCGGCGCTTTGGTTCGCGGTGGCCCAGCTGCTCGCCACCGCGCGCAACCGCAGGTGAGCGCCATGTCTCCCGCTCGGCCTTGCCGCGGGGCCCAAGTTCCCGCGTGCCGCGCTTTCGCTTAGTCTTGCCGCGTGAGAAAGCCGGCCCACAGCCTGTCCTGCTCGTTTGCCGCGCTGCTGGCCGCGGCCGCGGGCAGTGCGTTCGCGGCAGGCGTGGTCGGGCCCGCCGAACTCGTGGGCGATTTCGATAACGCCGCGCAGGTGGCGGCGCTGCCCACCGGCGTCGCCCGCGAGCCACGGCCCGGTGAGCACTGGGTGGACGCGCAGTTCGCGCGCTTCGTGCCGTTCCCGGCGCCGGAGCTGGGCGAGCATGTCTACTACCTGGAATGGCGCGCCGGCGGCCCAGAAGGGCGCATCAGCCGCCAACGCGTGTGGGCCTTCCTGCCTGCGCGGGATGGCGTCACACCGATGCGCTTCTACACGCTCGAGCGGGGCGAGGACTGGGCGGCGGCGGCCGGCGACCCGGACGCGCTGGCGGTGCTATCAGCGACGACGCTGCTGCCGTACCCGGACGGCTGCGAAGTGCTCTTCGCTGCGGTGGGCAAGGGCAGCTTCGCCGGCGAGATTCCCGCCGGCGCCTGCGGCATCGTGGCGCGCCAGTCGGGCAGGCGCATGGAGATCCGCGCCCGCATCGCCCTCGACCGCGATGGGCTCGAGTACGACGAGGCTGGCCTGCTCGACGATGGCCGCGCCGCCTTCAGGGTCCCGGAGGGTTATCGGTACGAGTTCCGCCGGCGCTGAGTTCCGTCGCGAGCGCGACCGTCAGGCCCCCGGCAGCCGGTAACCCTCGAACTGCTTCCTCAGCTCCAGCTTGGAGATCTTGCCGGTCGCGGTGAGCGGGATCTTGTCCACGATCACCATGTCGTCCGGCAGCCACCACTTCGCGACCTTGCCCTCGAGGTAGCCGAGCACTTCTTCGCGGCTCGGCGTCTCACCCGGGCGCGGAACGACGATCAGGAGCGGCCGTTCGTCCCACTTGGGATGCTTGATCCCGATCACTGCGGCCTGCAGCACCTTGGGGTGGCCGGTCGCCGCGTTCTCGAGGTCTATGGAGCTGATCCACTCGCCGCCGGACTTGATCACGTCCTTGGCGCGGTCGGTGATCTGCATGGTGCCGTCGGGCGAGATGTTGGCGACGTCGCCGGTGGCGAACCAGCCGGGCTCCTCGTGTGCGCTGCTTTTCTCGTCGAGCTTGAAGTAGTCGCTGCACACCCAGGGGCCGCGCACCTTCAGGATGCCGGCCGACTTGCCGTCCCAGGGAAGCTCGCGGCCGTCGTCGTCCACGATCTTCATCTCCACGCCGAACACGGGCCGGCCCTGCTTGACGCGCTGCGCGTCCTGCCTTTCTTTCGGCCAGCTGTCGAAGCCGGCGGGGAAGGTGTTGATGGTGCCGAGCGGGCTCATCTCGGTCATGCCCCAGGCGTGGATCACGTGCGCGCCGTGGCGTTCGCGGAACTCCTCCATGATGGACAGTGGGCAGGCTGAGCCGCCGACCAGCACGGTCTGCAGCGACTCGAACACGACGCCCGCCTCGCGCGCGTGGTTGAGCAGCACCTGCCAGATAGTCGGCACGCCGCCGGCGTGGGTCACCTGCTCGGACTGGATCAACGCCGTGAGCGTGGGCCCATCGCCCATCTTCGGGCCGGGAAACACGACGCGCGTGCCGAGCATGGGGCAGGTGTAGGGCAGGCCCCAGGCGTTTGCGTGAAACATGGGTACGACCGCGAGCATTGTGTCCTGCCGGCCGAGGTTCATGGTGTCCTTGAAGCCGCAGGCGTAGGTGTGCAGCACCGTCGAGCGATGGTTGAACAGCACGCCCTTGGGGTGCCCGGTGGTGCCGGAGGTGTAGCAGAGCGAGCTTGCGCTGCGCTCGTCGAGGTCCGGCCAGTCGAAGTCGTCGGGCTCGCCGGCGATGAAGGATTCGTAGGACACCACGCCATCGAGTGAGGTCTTCGGCAGGTGCGCGTCGTCGGTCAGCACGATGATGCGCTCGAGCGAGGGCAGGTGAGACCTGAGCTTCTCCACCAGCGGGAATATCAGCGGGTCCACGAACATCATGCGGTCGTGGGCGTGGTTGACGATGTAGGCGACCTGCTCGGGGAAGAGCCGCGGGTTCACCGTGTGCAGCACCGCGCCCATGCAGGAGACGCCGTAATAGAGCTCGAGGTGGCGGTGGTCGTTCCAGGCGAGCGTGCCGATGCGGTCGCCGAGGCGGATGCCCACGCGGGTCAGCGCGTTGGCGAGCCTCCTCGCCCGCCGGAACACCTCGCCGTAGGTTGTCCGGTGCAGCGGCGAATCGAGCGTCACGGACACGACCGGCGTGTCCGGGTGGCAGCGCTCCGCGTGCCGCATGATCGAGGTGATCGTGAGCGGCGAGTCCATCATCAGTCCATGCATCGGCTTTCCCCCTCGTGAACTATCTCAGAGCTTGCGGTCGTCGAGGCCGAGCGCCCGCCCGATGATCTCCTTCATGATCTCCGACGTGCCGGCGTAGATGCGCGAGATCCGCGCGTCGGTGAACATCCGGCAGATGCGGTACTCCTGCATGTAGCCCGCGCCGCCGTGAAGCTGCACGCACTCGTCCATGACGCGGTTCTCGAGCTCGCTGGTCAGCAGCTTCGCCTCGGCGGCCACCTCGGCCGTCAGCTGGCCGTCGTTGTGCTGCAGGACGCACTGGTCCACGAAGCACTGGATGGCGTCGAGCTGGGCGCGCATCTCCGCGAGCTTGAAGCGCGAGTTCTGGAAAGTGCCGATCGGCCGGCCGAAGGCCTTGCGCTCCTTGACGTAGTCGAGCGTCAGGTCGAAGGCCGTCTGCGCGTGGGCGACGTTCCAGCAGGCGTTGATCAGCCGCTCCTCGGCGAGGAACGTGGTCAGGTAGCGGAAGCCCTGGGTGGGGTCGCCGAGCACGTGGCTCCTGGGCACCCGGACGTTGTCGAAGAAGAGCTCGGAGGTGTCCTGGGCCTTCAAGCCCATCTTCTCGAGGTTGCGGCCCCGGCGGAAGCCCTCCATGCCGTCCTCGACCAAGAACAGCCCGAGCCCGTAGCGGGAGTCGGGCACCGTCCGCGCGGCGACCACGAACAGCGTACCGATCTGGCCGTTCGAGATGTAGGTCTTCGAGCCGTTCAGCAGCCAGTGGTCGCCCTTGTCCTCGGCGCGCGAACGGATGCCGGCGAGGTCGCTGCCGGCGCCGGGCTCGGTCATGGCGATGCCGAGGATATGCTCGCCGCTGGCGCACTTCGGCAGGAACCGCTGCTTCTGCTCCTCGGTGCCGAGGTGGCCGATGTAGGGTGCGACGAGGCGCGAGTGCAGCGAGAGGAAGAAGCCAATGTCGCCGTGGCGGGTGCACTCCTCGATGAGGATCTGTTCGTAGCGGAAGTCGGTGATGCCGGCGCCGCCGTAGGCCTCGTCGGCCCACATCAGGAGGTAGCCCTGCTCGCCGGCGCGGCGGAACCACTCGGGCTCGACGAAGCCCTGCTCCCGCCAGCGGGCGGTCTGCGGCTCCACCTCGTTTATGAACCAGCGTCGCGCGCCCTCGCGGAACATGTCGTGGTCGGCGTCGAAGATCGTGCGTTTCACGGTGTCGTCTCCAGGGTGTGCGGCGCGGCCGCGTGGCGCGCGCCGAGGCGCATGCTGCCGGGCTGCGCCGCGAGCCGGCGGCCGTCGACGAGCAGCCGGCGAAGCCGGTGCATGAAGGGTCCGAAGTCCACCTGCATGGTGTGGCGCCGGGAGCGGAGGTAGCGCCGCTCCATGGCGCGCCGCTCGGCCTCGATGTCGCGGCGCATGCGCGCCTCCTCCGGGAAGGCGATGTGGCCGAGCAGGTATTCGCCGATGACGCGGGCCTGCAGCTCGGCGGGCTGCATGATCGACCCGAGCGGCTGGTAGAGCCCGACGAAGAACAGGTTGTCGACGCCCGGCAGCACCGTGCGGGTCCACAGCGGCACCACATTGTCGCTCACCTCGAGCACCTCCGGTCCGAGGAACGGGAATGAAACCCTGTAGCCGGTGCACCAGACGATGACGTCCGCAGGCTCGCGGCTGCCGTCCTCGAACACGACGCCGTCGCCGTCGAGCGCGCGGATCGGCGGCTTGATCGCGATGTCGCCGTGGCCGATGCGCGAGAGCAGATCCTGGCTCACGGTCGGGTGCGACTGCAGCGGGCGGTGATCGGGCATCGGCAGCCCGTAGTCGCTCGGTCGACCGACCGACAGCCGCATGATGAGCCCCATCATCAGCGAGGTGACCTGCCAGGGCATCCATGGGAAGAGCCGCTGCGGCTCCGGCAGGCGCGTGATGGGCGTGCCGCCGACCCACTTCGGCAGGATCCACGCACCGCGCCTCACCGAGAGGAACACGCGCTCGGCCACGGCGCGACTGCCGAGCTCGGTGGCGATGTCCACCGCGCTGTTGCCCAGGCCGACGACCACGATGCGCCGTCCGCGCATGTCCACCGGCTCGCCGGGATTCCGGTACAGGTGCGAGTGGATCTGCAAGCCGTCGAAGTGGCCGGGAGGCGCGGGCTCCGGCCCCTGCGGATCCCAGTGGTGGCCGGTGGCGATCACGAGCGCATCGAAGGTCTCCCGTTCGTCGCCGGCGAGGGTCACTTCCCAGCGGCCGTCGTCGAGGCGCCGGCAGCGCTCGACCGCCACGCCGAAGCGGATGTGCTCCGCGAGGCCGAAGCGCCCGACGTACGCGCGAAAGTACTCGTGGATCTGCCTGTGGCTGGGGTAGGCGGGCAGGTCTTCCGGCATCGGGAAGTCCTGATACTCCATGAGCTTCGTGTCGGTGTTGATGTGGAGCGAGTCGTAGGCGGCGCTCGCGCCGAATCGCTTGTTGTCGATGCACCAGAGGCCGCCCACGTGCGGCGTGCGCTCGTAGCAGGTTACCGGCAACCCGCGGTCGAGCAGGGCCTTGATGACGGGCAATCCGCTCGATCCCGCGCCGATGACGCAGGTGCGCGGCAGGGGCGCGGCAGGTCGGTCTGGCATGCGCCGATTGTGGCACAACCGCGGGCATGCATCGGTTGTCCCGGACGCGCCGGTGGGTGTCCCTATGGCACCGTCTGAAACGACCAAACAGGCAAAGGGCACTGACCCGACCGGAGGATCGCGCGAGGTGAACCGCCCCGAGACCCGCAGCCCGGCCGACGCTCCCGCCCCTTGGCACGCGCTGCCGGAAGGCGAGGCTCTCGGGCAACTCGGGGTGTCGCGCGCGAAAGGCCTCACGCAGGCGGAGGCGGCCCAGCGGATCGCCCGCCACGGCCCCAACAGCCTGCCCTCGCCGGAGCGCCGGGGTCCGCTGACGCGGTTCCTGCTGCAGTTCCACAACGTCCTCATCTACGTACTGGTCGCCGCCGCGGTGGTCACCCTGCTGCTCGGGCAGTGGCTCGACAGCGCAGTGATCTTCGGCGTGGTCGTGATCAACGCGATCATCGGCTTCGTGCAGGAGGGCAAGGCCGAGAAAGCGCTGGACGCGATCCGCGGCATGCTCTCGCCCTGTGCGCAGGTCCTGCGCGACGGCCGTCGCCAGTCGGTGCCCGCCGGGCAGCTCGTGCCCGGGGACATCGTCTTCCTCGCATCGGGCGACCGGGTGCCTGCCGATCTCCGGCTCGTCGACTTGCGCAGCCTGCGCATCGAGGAGGCGGCGCTCACCGGCGAATCGGTGCCGGTCGAAAAATCGTGCGAACCGGTTGCCGTCGACGCGCTGCTCGGCGACCGATCCAGCATGGCATTCGCGGGCACGCTGGTGACCTACGGCCAGGGCACCGGCGTCGTCACTACGACCGGGCCTTCCACCGAGATCGGCCGCATCAGCGCCATGCTGGCCGAGGTCGAGACCCTCGAGACGCCGCTCACCCGGCGCATGGCCGCGTTCGGTCGCTGGCTCACCGTCGCGATCCTTTCCCTCGCCGGCGGCTCGTTCGCCTTCGGCACCCTGCTGCGTGACTACACCGCGACCGAGATGTTCATGGCGGCGGTCGGGCTCGCGGTCGCCGCGATCCCGGAGGGCCTGCCGGCCATCCTCACCATCACGCTCGCCATCGGCGTCCAGCAGATGGCCCGACGGCGCGCGATCGTGCGCCGGCTGCCGGCGGTCGAGGCGCTCGGGTCGGTCACGGTCATCTGCTCGGACAAGACGGGCACCCTGACGCGCAACGAGATGACCGTCCAGCGCGTGGAGACGCCGGCTGCCGCGTTCGAAGTGAGCGGCGCCGGCTACGAGCCGGCGGGTGCTTTCACGCAGGACGGTGCAGAGCCGACGCCGGCGCAGCGCGAGGCGCTGGAGGAGATTGCCCGCGCCGCGCTCCTGTGCAACGACGCTACGGTCCGGCGCGGGGACGATGGCAGCTGGTCCATGACCGGCGACCCGACCGAAGGCGCGTTGATCACGCTCGCCCTGAAGGCTGGCCTCGAGGAGGATTTCGAGCGCGAGGCCTGGCCACGCGAGGACGTCATACCCTTTGAATCCGAGCATCGCTTCATGGCGACGCTCAATCACGACCACCGGGGACAGGCCACGGTTTTCCTCAAGGGCGCGCCGGAGCGCGTGCTCGACCTCTGCGCGGACGAGCGTCGCGATGGCCGCTGTGCGCCGGTCGACCGCGAGGCCTGGCAGCGGCGCGCGGAGGCGATTGCGGAGGACGGAATGCGGCTGCTCGCGCTGGCGTCGCGGCCCGCGTCGCCGCCGCCCGCCAGCCTGAGCTTCGCCGACGTCGAGCGCGGCGGGTTCACGCTGCTCGCGCTCGTCGGCATCGCCGACCCGCCGCGGCCCGAGGCCATCGAGGCGGTCTCCCGCTGCCGCCGCGCCGGGATCCGCGTCGCCATGATCACCGGAGACCATGTCGTCACCGCGCGCGCCATCGGCGCGAAACTGGGACTTGCGGACCGGCTCGAGGCCGTCTCCGGCCGCGAGGTCGAGGCGATGTCCGACGAGGAGCTGCGGAAGATGGTGGGCCGCGTGTCCATCGTCGCGAGGGCGAGCCCGGAGCACAAGCTGCGCCTCGTGACCGCGCTGCAGGCGCGCGGCGAGGTGGTTGCGATGACCGGCGACGGCGTCAACGACGCGCCGGCCCTGAAGCGGGCGGACGTCGGGGTGGCCATGGGCGTATCCGGCACCGAGGCGGCCAAGGAAGCGGCCGAGATGGTGCTGGCGGACGACAACTTCGCCTCGATCGCAGCCGCGGTCGAGGAGGGTCGCACCGTCTACGACAACATACGCAAGGCCATCGCCTTCATCCTGCCGACGAACATCGGCCAGGCGGGGCTGCTCGTGGTCGCGATCGCGCTCGGCATCACGCTGCCGATCACCCCGGTGCAGATCCTGTGGGTGAACATGGTGACCGCCGTGACCCTCGCGCTCGCGGTCGCCTTCGAGCGCGCGGAGCCGGACGTCATGGACCGGCCGCCGCGGGACCCGCGCGAACGGCTGCTCACGGGATTCCTGCTGTGGCGCGTGTTCTTCGTCGGCGCCCTGCTGGTCGCCGGGAGCCTGGCGCTCTTCCTCCGCGCCCTCGAGCACGGCGACTCGCTTGCGGCGGCGCGCACGGTGGCGATCAACGCGCTCGTGATGGGCGAGATCGTCTACCTGTTCAACGTCCGGCAGCTGACGGCCAGCATCCTCAACCGCGCGGGATTCCTCGGTAACCCCAAGGCGCTCGTCGCGGTGGGCGCGATGGTGGCGCTGCAGGCGGCCTTCGTCTACCTTCCGGTGATGCAGGAGGTGTTCCATACGGCACCCCTCACGCTGCAAGACTGGAGGGACATCGCCGGTTTCGGCGCGGCGGTGCTGCTGGTCGTGGAGGCTGAGAAATGGATCGTCCGCAGGCGATCGGCCCGCCGCGGCCGGGGAGCCGGCGCGCGCTAGCGCGCCGGCGTGAGCGCAGGCCATGACGCTCGCGCCCGGCGGCGCCTTCGCCGAGCTCGCGCTGCTGCTCGGCATCACCGCGGTGGCCGGCGCGCTGGCTACGCGCCTGCGCCAGCCGGTGCTCATCGCCTACATCTTCGTCGGCATCGTGGCCGGTCCGGCGGTCTTCGGCATCGTGCAGGCGCACGAGCAGATCGACCTGCTGGCGCAGGTCGGCGTGGCGGTGCTGCTGTTCGTCGTCGGCCTGAAACTGGACCTGACGCACGTGCGCCACATCGGCCATGTCGCACTCGCCACCGGCCTCGGCCAGCTCGGCTTCACGATCCTGTTCGGGTTCGCGCTGCTGCTGCTGCTCGGCAAGAGCACGATGGAGGCGGTCTACGTGGCGGTCGCGCTCACGTTCTCGAGCACGATCATCATCGTCAAGCTGCTGTCGGACAAGCGCGAGCTGGATTCCCTGCACGGCCGAATAGCGGTCGGCTTCCTGATCGTGCAGGACATCGCCGTGGTGCTCGCCATGATGGCCATGAGCGCGCTGCGCGCCGGCGAGGGCGGCAGCTATGGCGAGGTGGCGGTGTCCCTCGTGCTGCGCGTCACGGCGGCCGGGGTGCTCCTGTACGTGCTGATGCGCTACCTGCTGCCGTGGATCGTCCGCTCGATGGCGCGCTCGCAGGAACTGCTGCTGCTGTTCGCCATCGCCTGGGGCACGGGTCTCGCCGCGCTCGGCGAGTGGGCTGGATTCTCGAAGGAGGCCGGGGCCTTCCTTGCCGGGTTTTCGCTGGCCTCGACCGCCTATCGCGAGGCGATGAGCGCGCGGCTGACCGGCATCCGGGACTTCCTGCTGCTCTTCTTCTTCCTCGACCTCGGCGCGAAGCTCGATTTCTCCACGCTTGGCGGCGAGCTGTGGCCGGCAGCAATACTGTCGGCTTTCGTCCTCATCGGGAATCCGCTGATCGTGATGGCCATCATGGGCTACATGGGCTACCGCAAGCGCACCGGCTTCCTGGCCGGACTCACGGTGGCGCAGATCAGCGAGTTCTCGATCGTCTTCGTCGCGATGGGCATCACGCTCGGGCACGTCGGCATGGAGGCGCTGGGGCTGACGACCCTCGTGGGCATCGTGACGATCACGCTGTCGACCTACATGATCCTGTACGCCCAGCGGCTCTACGAATGGCTGTCGCCATGGCTTAAGCCTTTCGAGCGGCGCGTGCCGTTCCGGGAGATTGCGGTGGACGACGGCGAGCAGGGCGCCGGCCGCCCGCAGGTGATCGTATTCGGGCTCGGCCGCTACGGCCAGCGCCTCGCGGAGCGGCTGCAGGGCTCGGGGATCCGGGTGCTCGGCGTGGACTTCGACCCGGAGGTCGTGCGCGACGAGCGGCGCGCGCGGGTGCCGGTGCGCTTTGGCGATGCGCAGGACGTCGACTTCGTGGATGCGCTCCCGCTCGAGGGAGTCCCCTGGGTGGTGAGCTCCCTGCCGGACGTGGACTCGGTGCAGGCCCTGCTGCATGCCCTCGAGGCTTGCGGCTTCGGCGGCAGCGTCGCGGTCGTCGCCCGCGACGAGTCGCAGGGCGCGCGCCTCGAGAAGCTCGGACGCGTCACGGTGCTGTACCCGTTCCGGGACGCGGTGGACTACGTGGGTAACCAGCTGGCTCGCCAGGTGCTGGACAGGAGCGAAGCGACATGAAGACCCTCGGCCACGTGATGACGGCGACCGATCTCTCCGGTCCTTCCCGCTTCGCCCTCGAACGGGCGATGCGCATCGCGGCGAGCCATGGTGCCGGCTGCACGGCCGTGCACGTCGTGAGTGCCGGGGCGCTCGACGAGTTGAGGCACTTGTTCGGCGAAGGCGGTGGACCGGTGCAGGCTCTGGTGCTCGAGCAGGCCCGCGAGCGCCTGGCCCGGATGGTCGGCGCGCCGGCCGCCGGCGTCCCGGGCGTCGGGCAGCGCGTCGCCGTCGGCCGGGTGGTGGACGAACTGGTGGCCCAGGCCGCGAGCCTCGGCGCGGAACTGGTGGTGCTCGGTGCGCGCGGCGAGGGATTCCTCCGTCACCTCGTCCTCGGCACCACGGCGGAGCGCCTGCTGCGCAAGCTCGAGCGCCCGGTGCTCGTGGTCCGGCAGATGCCCTACGACGGTTACCGCCGCGTGCTGGTGGCCGTGGACTTCTCGGCGGCCTCCGCCGAGGCCCTGCGCCTAGCATCGGTGGTCGCGCCCTCGGCCGAGCGGGTCCTCGTGCATGCTTACGATCTTCCCTTCGAGGGCAAGCTGCACTTCGCCGGGGTGGACGATGCTGCCATCCACGCCTACCGCCGCCGTGCGGAGAGAGAGGCCCTCGACCGGCTCGAGGCGTTCGCACGCGAGGCGGGGCTCGAAGCGGGCGACACGCGGCTGCTGGTCGGCCGCGGCGATCCCTCCCGTGTCGTGATCGAGCGGCAGCAGGACGAAGGCTGCGACCTGATCGTCGTCGGAAAGCGTGGCAAGGGCCTCGTCGAGGAGCTCCTGCTCGGCAGCGTCACCAAGCACGTGCTGGCCGAGTGCACCACCGACGTGCTCGTGGCGGTGCCGCCCGCATCGCCGCCAGCGTGACAGCATGACCGCCTGGCACGCGCAATCCGCCCTCGACGCCGCGCGGCGTCTCGAGAGCGATCCGCGGAACGGTCTCGACGCTGCGGAGGCCGGGCGCCGCGCGGCCGTGCAGGGGCCGAACCTGCTTCGCGAGGCGCCGCGGCGCCGCTGGTACGCGTTGCTGGCCGGCCAGTTCCGGGACTTCATGATCCTCGTCCTGCTCGCGGCCGCGGCGCTGGCGGCTGTCACCGGGGGCACGCAGGACGTCGTCGTGATCCTCGCGATCGTCCTGCTCAATGCCGGGATCGGATTCGGGCAGGAGTACCGCGCGGAACAGGCTATCCACGCGCTGCGGCGCATGGCGGCGCCCGAGGCCCGCGTGCGTCGCGGCGGAGAGGTGTCCACCCTCCCGGCGTCGGTGCTGGTGACGGGCGACGTCGTGCTGATCGAGGCGGGCTCCGTGGTGCCCGCCGACTTGCGCCTGATCGAAGCCGCGGACCTGGCGCTCGACGAGTCGGCCCTCACCGGCGAGTCGCAGGCGGTGCCGAAGCTCGTCGATGCATTGCCGGACGAGGCGCTCGGCGTGGCCGACCGCCCCAACATGGCCTTCAAGGGCACCACGGTCGCGCGCGGCCGCGGCATCGGCCTGTGCGTTGCGACGGGCATGGACACCGAGCTCGGCAGGATCGCGGGGCTGCTGGCCGCGTCGGTCTCGGAGCTCACTCCGCTGCAGAAGCGCCTGGCCGCCTTCGGCCGACGGCTCTCGCTCATCGTCATCGGCATCTGCCTGCTGATCCTGGCGGCCGGGCTGCTGCGCGGCGAGCCGTTGGTGCTGATGCTGCTCACGTCCATCAGCCTGGCCGTCGCCGCGATTCCGGAGGCGCTGCCGGCGGTCGTGACCATCTCGCTCGCTCTCGGCGCGCGCAAGATGGTCCGCCGGCATGCGCTGGTGCGTCACCTGCCCGCGGTCGAGACGCTCGGCTCGGTCACCTATGCCTGCACCGACAAGACGGGCACGCTGACGCAGAACCGCATGCGCGTGCGGGCCTGGTTCGTCTGCGGGGCCGAAAGCGCCGCGCCGCCGGAGCGTCTCGAGGGCGACTGGCTGCGCCTGCGCGAGGCGCTCGCGGTGTCGAACGACGTTGAGTCCGGTGCTGCCGGACTGGTCGGCGATCCCACGGAGGTGGCCCTCGTCGAGGCCGCCTGGGACATGGGTCTGGCCAAGGCGGAAGGGGTCGCGCGCCTGCCGCGGTGCGGGGAGCTGCCCTTCGACGCCGCGCGGCAGCGCATGACCACCGTGCACCGCGTGGACGCCGGCAGCGTCGCCTTCGTGAAGGGCGCGCCGGAGGCCGTGCTGCCGCTGTGCGCGCTCGATGCCGAGGCCGCGGCGCAGGCCACGGCGGCGGCGCGACGCATGGCCGGATCCGGCCGGCGCGTGCTGGCGATCGCCCTGCGGGCTTTCGAGGATCGCGCGGCCGAACCCGCGGAAGCCGAATCGGGGCTGCGTTTCCTCGGCCTCGCCGGCATCGAGGACCCGCCGCGCCCCGAGGCCGCGGCGGCGGTGAGGGCCTGCCGCGAGGCCGGCATCGTGCCGATCATGATCACGGGCGACCATCCGGACACCGCGCGGAGCATCGCGCACGAGGTGGGGCTGCTGCCGGAAGACGGGCGCGTGCTGACCGGCGCCGAGCTCGAGTCCCTGGACGTGCCCGCGCTGGCCGCCGTGCTCGGCGAGCCGGTGGCCTTCGCGCGCGTCTCGCCGCAGCACAAGATCCGGATCATCGAGGCACTCAAGGCGAGGGGCGAGTTCGTTGCCATGACCGGCGACGGCGTGAACGACGCGCCTGCGCTGCGCCGTGCCGACATCGGCGTCGCCATGGGCCGCGGCGGAACCGACGTCGCCCGCGAGGCCGCCGACATGGTGCTGCTCGACGACAACTTCGCGACGCTGGTCGCCGCGGTGGAGGAGGGCCGGCGGATCTACGACAACGTGCGCAAGTTCGTGAAGTACACCATGACCAGCAACACGGCCGAGGTGCTGACGCTGCTGCTCGCGCCGTTCCTCGGCATGCCGCTGGCGCTGCTGCCGATCCACATCCTTTGGATCAACCTCGTTACGGACGGCCTGCCCGGCCTCGCGCTCACGGTCGAGCCCGCGGAGCGCGACGTGATGCGGCGGCCGCCACGGCCCCCGGTCGAGAGCCTGTTCGGGCGCGGCCTGTGGCAGCACATGGCCGGTGTAGGAGGGCTGATGGCAGTGCTGGCACTGCTGTCCATGGCCTGGGCGCTCGGCGAAGGGTCGGAGGGCTGGCAGACGCTGGTGTTCACCGTCCTGGTCTTCGCCCAGCTCATGCACGTGGTCGCGATCCGTTCCGAGCGCGACTCCCTGCTAAGCCGCGGGCTCCTGACCAACTTGCCGCTGGCGGTCGTCGTGGCCGTTTCCGTGCTCGTCCAGCTGGCGATCGTCTATACGCCGCAGGGCAACGCGTGGTTCCACACCGTCCCGCTGACTGCTGCCGAGCTCGGCGTCGCCTGCGCCGCGGCGGCGGCGATCCTCGCCGCGGTTGAAGTGGAGAAGGTCCTCGTGCGGCGCGGCTGGCTATACCGCGACGCGGTCCGCGTGACGGCGGGTCAGCCAGGGACGTAGGCGCAGGAACAGGCGGTAGGCGGGCTCCATTGCCCAGGACAGCGGCGGGCGGGATGCGATGGCCGCCAGCCAGCGCAGGCCCGGCAGGGACGCCCAGAGCCGCACGAACGCGGCGCCTCCCGAGACCAGCGAGCCATCGCTCGCCTGGACGTGGAATCTCGCGAGCGCCCGCTCGCGCGTGATGCGCCCATCCAGCGGAGCGTCCTGCCGGCTGACGTCGATCCAGCAGAGCTCGTCCGCTCCCTGCATGCGCCGGTAGGTGCCGATCTCGCGGGAACAGAGCGGGCAGCCGCCGTCGTAAAACACGGTGACGCGGGGCGGGGCGACGGGACCATTCTCGCTCGGGAGGCTCATGACATCCGTTTCGTGGCCGGGGTGCCCGGCGGATTCGCGGCCGCCTTCGCCGGGCGCTAGATCGCCCGTGGAAAGCCACCAGCCGCACTGCGCCGGGGGTCATTACGCGGGCGGTGCTGCGGGACTACACTCGTCGTGCACGCTAGGGGATGAGCGTCCTGAAACCAGGCGTGCATTGGAGGATGTCATGCTGTTGACACGCGATTTCCTCCCCATCAAACGCTTCGAGGACTACTTCGATCGCATGGAGAGGCTTTTCGGCGAGGACCGGCTGATGCCGGCCGCCTGGCCGCGTGAGCTCGGTGTCCGCGTGGAGTGGAAACCCACCGCCGACATCATCGAGAGCGAAAAGGAATACCTGATCAAGGCCGAGCTGCCGGAGGTGGCCAAGGAGGACGTCAAGGTGGACGTTGCCGACGGCCTGCTGACCCTTCGCGGCGAGCGCAAGTACGAGAAGAAGGACGAAGGCGAGAAGATGCAGCGCATGGAGCGCTTCTACGGCACCTTCGAGCGTACGTTCGCGCTGCCCGAGGACGTCGAGATCGACAAGATCAAGGCGGAGTTCAAGGACGGCATGCTGAAGCTGCACCTGCCGCGCATCCCGAAGGCGGAGAAGGCGCCGCCCGTGCAGGTCCGCATCCAGTAGCTGGGCTGGTTTGCCATGCGGGCGCCGGGTTCCGGCGCCCGTTTTTCGTGCGGCCCCGGCAGGCATCGGTTAAGCTCTCGCGCGCATGAACGACGCGCCCGCCAAACCGGCCGAGGCCGCAGGAGACCGCGCGCAGGCGCAGCCGTTCCCGCTGTGGTTGCGGGCGCTGGGCCGGTTGCCCTTCGGCTTCTGGTACGCGTTCTCCGACTTCCTGACCTTCCTCGCCGAGCACCTCATCCGCTACCGGCGCAAGGTCATCGACGCGCAGCTCAAGCGCTGCTTCCCCGAGTTCGACGACGCGGCCATCGGCCGCATCCGCCGCGACTTCTACCGCAGCTTCGCGGACGTGCTCGTGGAGTCGATCAAGTCCACCCGGATCACCGAAGAGCAGATGCGCGCGCGCATCGAGGTGCGCGGGTATGACGTCGTCCGCCGCCACCTCGCCGAGGGCCGCAGCGTGCTGCTCGCCACCGGCCACCACTGCAACTGGGACTGGTCGCTGCTCGCGCTCTCGCTCGGGCTGGGTTACCCGCTCGATGCGGCCTACAAGCCGCTGCACGACGCCTGGGCCGACCGGCTGTTCCTCGCGATCCGCTCGCGCTTCGGCGCGCACATGGTGCCCGCCAAGCAGCTGCTGCTGCGCGTGGTTCGCCGCCGCGGCCAGCCGCGCGCGATCGCCATGGTCGCGGACCAGGACCCCGTCTCGGCCGCCACGCGGCATTTCGTCACCTTCTTCGGCCAGGAGACCGCGTTCTACACGGGGCCCGAGGCCCTCGCGCGCGTGCTGAAGATCCCCGTGGTCTTCGTGGCGACGCGCCGCAGCGGCCGCGGCCGATACGTCATCGAGCTCGAGCCTCTGGTCGGGCATGACGAGGAGCTGCCCGAGGGCGGCATCACCGAGCGCTATGCCCGCCGCGTGGAGGCGCTCGTCCGCGAGCGGCCCGCCGAGTGGCTCTGGTCCTACCGACGCTGGAAGATGCGCCGCGACGCGGACGGCGTGGTGCAGCGGGGCCGGACCTTCGGCGAAGAGTGATACCCGTGGCGCGCATGAGAAGCCTGATCTGGTTCCTCGGCCTGTTCGCTGCCGGATTCGCAGCCATGGGGCTGCTCACGTATCCGCTGTGGGTGGCCCTCTCAGCGCACTTCGACCTCGCATTCCACCGCGTGGGCAGCCGGCTCGGGATGCTCGTGCTGCTGGTGGGCTTCGTCCTCGCCGCCCGCAGGCTCGGTCTCGGCGACCGCGTGAGCCTGGGCTTCGGGCTCGCACGTGCGCAGTTCCTGCGGGAGGTCGCGATTGGCTTCGCGTTCGGCGTGGTGCTGATGGCCCTGGTCGTCGGCCTCATGGCGGCGCTCGACCTGCGGGAGCTGAAGCCCTGGGTGGAGTTCCGCTTCGGGCTGCTGGCGCCGATCCTGCTTGCCGGCGTCCTCTCCGGACTCACGGTCGCGCTGATAGAGGAAACCTTCTTCCGAGGCGCCATGCACACCGGCGTGGCCCGCGACGCCGGGCCCGTCCTCGCCATCGCCAGCACCGCGACGATCTATTCGGCGGTTCACTTCCTGGGGCGCTACAGGATCGCCGCGGAGGACGTCCATGCCGGCAGCGGCGTCGAGCTGCTGGCGGGCTCCTTCGCCAATTTCGCCCATCCGCTCGTCATCGCGGACGCGTTCCTGTGCCTGGCGGCGGTGGGCGTGCTGCTCGGCCTCGTGCGACACGCGACGGGCAACGTGGCCGCCTGCATCGGCCTGCACGCCGGCTGGGTCACCGTGATCGCGCTGACGCGCAGGCTCTCGCAGCCCGTCCGCGACCAGCCGCTGTCCTTCCTGCTCTCCGATTTCGACGGGATGGTCGGCTGGCTCGTGCTCGGCTGGACCGCGCTGACCGGGATTCTCCTGGTCAGCTACTACCGGCGGCGAGCTTCGACTGCAGGTGGCGGGACAGCTGCGCCACCGTCGGGTAGTCGAACAGCTCGGTGAGGTCGACCAGACCCGGGAACTCCCGGTCGATCTGCTCGTGGATCTGGATCAGGGTGAGCGAGCTCGCCCCGATCTCGAACAGGTTGTCATCCACCTCGATGCGCTTGCCCGGCATCGCGTCATCCACGATCGCCTTCAGGCGCCGCTCGAGGCCTCCGGCCGGGTCGTGCGCGTGCGCGTGCACGGCCTCGCGCAGACGGGCGAGCTCCGCCAGCTCGGTCGCGAACTCGCCGGCGAGGAAGCTCTCCTCGAGCGCCACGCGCTGGACCTTTCCGCTCGTGGTCTTCGGGATGCGCTTCACGGGCACCACGTGGCTCACCTCGAGACCCGCATGCTCGTTGACGAGGCGCGTGACCTCGGCGGCCACCGGCACGAAGTCTTCGAGCGAGCCGCGATGCAGCACGAACAGCGTCAGCTCGTCGGTCTCTGCGCCGGCGGGCCGGCAGCCGGCCGCCGCGACCTTGCCAAGCTCGAGGCCGCTCGCCTGCTGGGCGATGGACTCGATGTCGTGCGGGTAGTAGTTCTGGCCGTTGACGAAGATGATTTCCTTCGCGCGCCCCGTGATCACCAGCTCGCCCTGGTCCACGAGGCCCAGGTCGCCCGTGCGCAACCAGCCGTCCGCCGTGAACGACGCGGCGTTCACCTCCGGCGCCTCGAAGTAGCCGCGCGTGACGTTCTCGCCGCGGATGTGGACGTGGCCCACGTGCCGCTCCGGCAGCTTCGCGTCGGAATCGTCCACGACGCGCAGCTCGCAGCGGGGGATCGCTCGGCCCTCGCAGATGAACTCCACCGCGCCCGGGGACCCGCGCGGCGCCTCGCGCGCCGGCTGGCCGACGGCAAGGCTGGCGCGGTCGAGCACCAACACGCGGTACTCGCTGCCTGGTGCCGGGAAGGACACGGCCAGCGAGGCCTCGGCGAGGCCGTAGACCGGGAACATCGCGCTTCGCTTCAGGCCCGTCGGCCGCATGCGTTCCAGGAACTCGTCGCACAGCGCGACGTTGATCGGCTCGGCGCCGTTGAAGATGTAGCGCACGGACGAGAGGTCGTCGGCGGGGGCGGGACGGTCCCCCAGCACCTTCAGGTAGTGCCGGAAGCCGAAGTTCGGCGAGGACAGCAGCGTCGCCTTCTTGCGCGCGGCGAGCGCGGTCCACAGCAGGGGCCGGCGGATGAAGAGGTCGGTCGGCATGATGTTCAGCTGCATGCCGTTCGCGAACATCATGATGAAGAAGCCGATGAGTCCCATGTCGTGGGTGAGCGGCATCCACGACAGCGGCACGTCCGCGGCGCCGAAGCGCGCCGCCTCGGTCGCGCCGCGCGCGTTTGCGAGGATGTTGGCGTGGGTCAGCACCACGCCCTTGGGTTCGCTGGTGGAGCCTGAGGAGAACTGGATGAAGGCAGGATCCTCGGGCCGCGGGCTCGCGGGCCGGCCGGGGCGGCTCACGTCCTCGAGCTGGTCGATCAGGAAGGCGCGGGACCTGAGGCGCTGGCCGAGGGCCGCCTCGCCGCAGGTATCGGCGAAGGCCGCGAGGCGGTCGAGCGTCTTGCGGTCCGTGTAGAGCCAGGGATCGCCGAGCCGGCGCGCGATCCTGAGGAGCTTGTGGCGATGCTCGTCGCTGATGCCGACCGCGACCGGCACCGGCACGATGCCGCCGGCCATGCCCGCCCAGAAGCCGTCCATGAAGGCTTCGTTGTTGTTGAGGAACAGGATCAGCCGGTCGCCTCGGGCGGCTCCCATGTCCTGCAGGTGGCGCAGGATGCCGAGCGCGCGCCGGTGCAGATCCGCGTACGATACCCGCCGCTCCTGGTCATCGCCCTCGAAGTAGCCGACGTGCTGCGTGAGGCGGGCGTTGTGCTCGAGGAGGCCGGCGAGCGTCTGGGCCTGGATCATGGCTGCTCCGGATTTGCGAGTCAGAATTTTACTACACCACGCGCCTGCACCTCCGGCGCTGTCGCCCGTGGTGGTGGCTCGCTGGCTGGCTGCGCTGCCGCCGCAGCGGCGCGCCCGCCTCGAGCGCCTGCGCAATCCCGCCGATCGCGCCGCCTCGCTCGCAGGACTCGCGCTGCTCGTGGCCGCCGCGCGTGCGGCCGGGCTGGCGCCGCCGGACCTTGCACGACTCGAGTTTCCGGACCGCGGCAAGCCGCGCTGGCCGGGCGGGCCCGATTTCAGCGTTTCCCATGGCGGAGGGCACGTCGGCTGTGCGCTCATCTTCCCCACGGGCCGCGTCGGGCTCGACCTCGAGCGGGCCGATGCGGCCTGCTGGCACGACCTGCGCCTGGTACTCGCACCCGGCGAGTCTCCGGGCGAGGGCGCGGAGCAGGCGACTGAGGTCTGGGTCGGAAAGGAAGCGGTGTTGAAGGCGGCCGGCGCGACCCTCGCGGAAGCGGCTGCGGTGGCGCTTTTGGGCGCCACGGCGGACTTCGGCGGGCGGCGCTGGCAGCTGTCGCGGCCGGCCCTTGCGCCGGGCATCGCCTGCGCGGTCGCGAGCGATGCCGTGGCTGCGCTCGAGGCCGCCGGGGAAGATGCCGCGCGGCTTCTGGCGCTGGGGCCCTGACGCGTTGCCGCGCCGCGCGGCTTGACCGACAATCCCGCGGGTCATGTCCGCGCCCACGCCGCCTCCACCCGACAACATCTACGAGCGGCGCTCGCGCTCCAGCCGTCGATTGACGCCCACGCGGATGTTCCTCTATCGGCTCGCGGCGCCGATCGCCATCGGCATCGTCCGGCTGTGGTGGCGCTGGGTGCGCGTCGTGGAGGTGACCGGCCGCGAGCGACTCGAGCAGGCCATCGCGACCCATGGGGCGGTGATCCCGATCTACTGGCACGCGCAGCAGCTGCTGCCCCTGAAACACCTGCTCGAATGTCGCCGCTTCGGACTCAAGCTCGGCTTCCTGATCAGCCCTTCCGTGGATGGCGAGCTGCCGGCGCTGCTGGTGCAGCGCATCGGCGGCGTCGTGGTCCGCGGTTCGTCGAACACGACCGGCGCGCGTGCGCTGCGCGACTACTACGAGGCCATTGCGCGCCACGGCGTGTCGCCGGCGATGACCCCCGACGGACCGCGCGGGCCGCGGCGGCAGTGCAAGCCGGGTCCGGTCCTGGTCTCCCAGCTGTCGGGCAAGCCGGTCGTGCCCATGGCTTATGCCGCCAGCCGGGCGTGGCTGTTCCCGACCTGGGACCGGCACGTGCTGCCGCTGCCCTTCTCGCGAGCGGTGCTGGCGATTGGCGAGCCGGTGGTCGTGCCGAAGGGGCTCGATGCGGCCGGCCTCCAGCGCTGGCAGGACGACTTCACAGCCAGGCTGGACGGGCTGTTCGAGCAGGCCCAGCAGGCATTGCGGCGAGGGGGCCCCTGAGCCGTCGCGCCGCTTAAGGCCTGCCTAAGCCCGTCAGGATACAATCCGTGTTGCGTCGCGTTGCCCGCGGCGGGTTGCCGCGCGCCATGAAGGCCGGCGCCAGCGCTGCAGGCGGGCGGAACTTCCGGGCCTTGCGGCAATCCACGGCTGCGGGAAGTTCGGGCGGCCCCCAATGTTGCGTTCCTCGGCCCCGCAGAGGGGGCGGTCCGCGTTCCCCGAATCCCCAGGTCAGCACCATGGCACACAATCCCGCGCACTGGCCTCCCTCGACGGGTGACGACGCCGCCGGCTCGACGGGCCTCAGGCTGGTCCCACGTCGTGCCACCAGCCCGGAGGAGTCGGTTTCCCTCTCCGTGGTCGTGCCCGTCTGCAACGAGGTGGACAACGTCCTGCCGCTCGCGCGCGAGGTCGCCGCTGCGCTCGCGGGGTGCTCGTTCGAGCTGATCTTCGTTGACGACGGCAGCACCGACGGTACGGCGGACGCGGTACGGGCTGCACGCGGCGAGGTGCCGCAGGTGCGCCTCATCCGTCATTCCCGCCGCAGCGGCCAGAGCGCCGCGGTACGGACCGGCGTGCGCGCTGCCCGGGCCGAGTGGGTGGCGACCCTCGACGGCGACGGGCAGAACGACCCGGCTGACATCCCGGCGCTGATCGCTGCGCGCGATGAAGCGCGGGCGCGGGATCCCGCCGTGCTGATCGTGATGGGCCATCGCACCACACGGCGCGACAGCTGGCTCAAGCGCGTGTCTTCGCGCGTCGCGAACGGTGTCCGCGGCCGCCTGCTCGGCGACGGCACCCCCGACACCGGCTGCGGGATCAAGCTCATGCACCGCGCGACCTTTCTCGAGCTCCCGTTCTTCGATCACCTGCACCGCTTCCTGCCCGCCCTCTACCTGCAGCAGGGCGCGCGCTCGGTCTCGGTGCCTGTGAATCACCGGCCGCGCACCTGCGGACGGTCGAAGTACGGCCTCAACAACCGGCTGTGGGTCGGCATCGTCGACCTCTTCGGCGTGATGTGGCTCAGGGCACGCGCCAAACCCGGGCTCGGCGCTACCGAGGACTGAGTCCCGCGGCGCCGACCACCACAAGGAGTCATCGTGGACCTCCAGTTCTTCGACATCCCGGCGATGTGGCTCGCCTTCGGCTTCCTCGGCCAGGCGATGTTCTCGATGCGTTTCATCGTCCAGTGGATCGCGAGCGAGCGACAGAAGAAGAGCGTCATTCCCACGGCGTTCTGGTACCTGAGCATCGCTGGCGGCCTGACGCTGCTCGTCTACGCGATTCACCGGCGTGACCCGGTTTTCATCGTCGGGCAGGCGACTGGCCTGTTCGTCTATCTGCGCAACGTGCACTTCGTCCGCCGCGAGCGGGCGCAGGACCTGGCGACGCCCTGATGCGTGCCCCGGCGGCCGGCGAGGCGGCGCAGCTGCGCCGGGACCTGCTGTGGCTGGCCCTCGTGGGTGCGGTGCTTTTTGGCGCAGGGCTCGGGCTGCGCGATCCCTGGCCCGCGGACGAGCCGCGCTTCGCGCTCATTGCCCGCGACATGGCCGTGACGGGCGACTGGCTGTTTCCACGCATCGGCGGCGACCTGTACCAGGACAAGCCGCCCGTCTTCATGTGGGCGATCGGCGGCCTGTACGCGCTCACGGGGGAGCTGCGGCTCGCCTTCCTGCTGCCCTCGCTGCTGGCCGCGATAGGCACGCTGCTGCTCGTCTACGACCTCGGCCGGCGCGCGTGGTCGCGGGAGGCCGGGCTCGCGTCCGCACTGCTGCTCGCATTCTCGGTGCAGTTCGTCATCCAGGCGCGCGCCGCGCAGATCGACATGCTGCTCGCCTTCTTGAGCACGGCCGCCCTCTACGGCATCGGGCGGCACCTGCTGGCCGGGCCGGACTGGCGCGCCTATGCGCTGGGCGGCTTTGCGGCGGGCCTGGGCGTCATCACCAAGGGCACGGGGTTCCTCGCGCTGCTGCTGGTGCTGCCATTCTTCGCGCTGCGCCGCCTGGGGTTTGCCGGGCTCTGGGCGGGGCGGGGCGGCGCACGCTGGTGGCTCGCGCCCGCCGCGGCGCTCGCCGCGATTGCCTGCTGGCTCGTGCCGATGCTCGTCGCGGCGGCGTTGTCCGGCGATCCCGACCTCGCGGCGTACCGGGACGAGATCCTGCTGAAGCAGACGGTGACCCGCTACGCGTCCGCGTGGCACCACCACGAGCCCTGGCACTACTTCCTGGTGAACGTGATTCCGGGACTGTGGCTCCCGGGTACGGCCTTGCTTCCCTGGCTCGTGCCGCGCTGGCGGGCCGCCTGGCGCGAGCGCGATGGCCGACCCTGGCTGTTCCTCGGCTGGATCGCGCTGGTGCTCGTCTTCTTCAGCGCGAGCACCGGCAAGCGGGGCGTGTACATCCTGCCGGCGCTGCCCGCGTTCGCGCTCGCGGCGGGTCCCTGGCTCGCGGCGATCGCCGCCCGCCGGAGCGCGCAGGCGCTCGTGTTCGCACTGGCCGCGGCCGTGGTCCTGGTCGCAGCCGGCGGGGCCGTCTACCTCGAGCTGCTCAGGCCGGACAAGCTTGCGCAGCTCGCCGAGCGCTACGACGTCGTCTCGGTGGCGCCGCTCGTGGCGATTGCCGTGGCGGGGGCGGTGCTGCTGGCGCTGCTGCGGCCGCGGCGCGGATTCGCCGCCTGGGCGGGCCTGCTGGCGCTGGTCGTGGTCGTGCAGGGATTCTGGATCAATCCGATGATGAACGGAGCGCGGTCGGCGCGGGATCTTGCGGATGCGGTCGAGCGGACCATCGCTCCGGGGACTGAACTCGGTCTCGTCGCGTATCGTGAGCAGTACCTGCTGCAACTGCGGCGGCCGACCACGAACTTCGGCCACCGGCGTTCGTTCGACCCCGAGCAGGAGGATGGCGATGCGGCCTTGTGGCTGAATGCCGCGCCGGACCGCGCCCTGCTCGTGGAGGACGAGCGCCTGGCCGGCTGTTTTGCCACATCCGCCAAGCGCTTCCTGATCCATGCCAACCGCCGCGATTGGTACCTGGTCATGGCCCCGGCCGATCCGGCCTGTGCCGCCGCCGGCAACCCCGCCGCTGCTCGCCGCTACCAGCCGTTTTAAATACATGGACTTAGCTTGCATTCCTAGATCTTTCTGACACAATGCGCCGTAACCGACTGGGCGCCCGTGACGGGAAACTGTTAACCCGTTCCTGCGGCAGGACCCGGTCGCAATGACACACTGCCGACGGTGGGGGAGCCAGGCCGGGTGCCGACAGTGCAGGGAGATCAGCTACAGGACTTCACGGCGTCGGACATTCTGTCGCCGAAGCTGTGGCAGCCCCCCACGAGTCGCCCGGCCCTCGGTGTCGACATCACCTGCACCAAGGTGGCGGTCGATTTCCAGAACCTGACCGCGGCCACCGCCGATGCGGTCATCCGCCAGAACCTCGAGATCCTGCGCGAAGCCACGGGAACCGACGTGGTGTTCCTCGCGCTGTTCGACAACCCGGGCGCGAACATCGATTCCGTCGCCGCCTCGCGCAGCGTCTTCGCCGGCTGCCGGCCCGAGTCGCTGCGCGGCAAGTCGCTCGATGAACTGCCCTGGATCCGCTCGCGCCTCGAGCACGTCCGCATCATCGAGTTCCGCGACACGCACGCGGTGCGCGCCGAGCAGGCGGCGGACGCCGCCCGCCTCGCGGAGCTGGACATCCGCTCCCTGCTGCTGATCGCCTTCGGCGTGCAGGGCGTCGTGCGCGGCTTCCTCGCCTTCGGCTCGGCCCAGCCCCGCGAGAGCTGGGACGTCAACCTGCACCTGCTGCTCAAGCTCGTCGGCACGAGCCTCGCGAGCGGGCTCGAGCGCATCGCGCTCGCCGAGCGGCTCGCCATCATCCAGGAGCGCCAGGAGCTGTCGCTGCCCTGTGCCAACGACGGCCTGTGGGACTACGACGCGACGAACAATCGCACGTGGTTCTCGCCGCGCTGGAAGGAGATGCTCGGCTACGCACACGACGACGTGATCGCGTCGCCGGACTGGACCCGCATGGTCCACCCGGATGACCTGCCGCGCGTGTCCAACATGATGCGCGAGCACCTGGCGGGCAAGTCGGAGATGTTCGAGAGCGTGCACCGCCTGCGGCACGCCGATGGCGAGTGGCGCTGGGTCGTGAGCCGCGCGCGCGCGCGCGTCGACCAGGACGGACGCCTGCGCCGGCTCGTGGGTGTGGAACTCGACATCACCGAGCGCCGTCTCTACGAGGAAGCGCTGTTCCGCGAGAAGGAGCGGGCGCAGATCACGCTGCAGTCCATCGGCGACGGCGTCATCAGCACCGACGCGCACGGGCGCGTCGAGTACGTGAACCCCGTCGCCGAGGAGCTGACCGGCTGGCGCCTGCAGGACGTCCTCGGCCGAAGCATCGACGAGGTCTTCCGCGCCTTCCACGAGGAGACCTGCGAACCGCTCGAGAACCCGATGACGGTCGCTGTGCGGCGCGCCCGGCCGGTCAAGTCGCTGCGCCCGATGCTGCTGATCCGCAAGGACGGCAACGAGCTGTACGTCGAGAGCACCGCCTCGCCGATCCGCGACGGCACGGGCCAGGTCACGGGCGGCGTGCTCGTGTTCCACGACGTGTCCGAGTCGCGCGAGCTGAACCGCCGGCTGACCTACCACACCAGCCACGACGTGCTGACCGGCCTCGTGAACCGGCGCGAGTTCGAGCAGCGGCTCGAGCGCGCGCTCAAGAGCGCGCGCGCCAGGGAGACCTCCTACGCGCTGTGCTACCTGGACCTCGACCAGTTCAAGATCGTGAACGACACCTGCGGCCACGCCGCGGGCGACGCGCTGCTCGGCCAGGTGGGGGCGCTGCTCAAGTCCAGGGTCCGCTGGCGCGACACGCTCGGCCGCCTCGGCGGCGACGAGTTCGGCGTGCTGCTCGAGAGCTGTCCGCTCGAGGAGGCGCTCAGGACGGCCGAGACCCTGCGCGAGGCGGTGCGCAACTTCCGCTTCACCTTCGAGGACCGCAACTTCCGCCTCGGCGTGTCCGTGGGCGTGGTGCCCATCACGGCCGAGAACGAGGACGTTGCCACGATCCTCTCCGCGGCCGACAGCGCCTGCATGGCGGCCAAGGAGGCGGGCCGCAACCGCGTGCACTGCTTCGAGGAGAACGACATCGACCTGATGCGCCGCCGCCGCGAGATGCAGTGGGCGGCGCGCATCAGCAACGCGCTGGAGGAGGCGCGCTTCGAGCTGTTCCGCATGGCGATCAAGCCGCTGCAGGAGGACGAGCCGGGCGAGCACTACGAGCTGCTGCTGCGCATGCGCGACGAGAGCGGCAAGATCGTGGCGCCCGACCAGTTCATCGCCGCGGCGGAGCGCTATGGCCTCACGCCCTCGATCGACCGCTGGGTGGTGGAGAGCGCCTTCCGCTGGCTGGTGTCCGAGGCGGACGAGCGCGCGCGCCTCGCCATGTGCTCGATCAACCTCTCCGGCCAGAGCCTCGGCGACGACAAGTTCCTGCCTTTCGTCATCGAGCAGTTCCACAGGAGCGGACTCGACGCGAGCAAGATCTGCTTCGAGATCACCGAGACGGCGGCGATCGCGAACTTCTCGCAGGCCAATCGCTTCATCCAGGCGCTCAAGGAGCTGGGCTGCAAGTTCGCCCTCGACGACTTCGGCACGGGCCTGTCGTCCTTCGGCTACCTGAAGCACTTCCCGGTGGACTTCCTGAAGATCGACGGCAGCTTCGTGAAGGGCCTGCTGCACGACGCCATCGACCGCGAGATGGTGCGCTCGATCAACGAGATCGGGCATCTCACCGGCAAGAAGACCATCGCCGAGTGGGCCGAGAACACCGAGATCATCGAGCTGCTGCGCAGCCTGGGCGTCGACTACGCGCAGGGCTACGGCATCGCCCAGCCGCAACGGCTGAAGCACACCGCGATCATCTGACGGCGTTTGTGCCCCGGGCGTAATGCCTGCGCCGTGACCGGGATCCGGGAGTGGTGCCTGCGCCGCAGCCGGGATCCGGCGGGGGGCACTCCTCGCCTCGCTGCGGCGCTCGCCGAGCCTCGCGCCGCTTTACGCTC
>JALORP010000093.1 GCA_025458865.1 Steroidobacteraceae bacterium
GAACTGGATCGGCGTGGGCGGCTCGCTCGGCCGGCGCCTGCGCCAGTTCACCGAGCGCCACCCCTTCGTGGCGCACGGCCTGTCGCTGTCGCTCGGCGGCCCCGGGCCGCTCGACACCACGCTGCTCGGGGAAATCCGCGGTTTCCTCGACGCGCACGGCATACGCGCCTACACCGAGCACCTGAGCTACTGCACGGACGACGGCCACCTCTACGACCTGATGCCCATCCCCTTCACCGGCGAGGCGGTGCGCCACGTCGCCGAGCGCATCCGGCTCGCCCAGGACATCCTCGAGCGGCCGATTGCGGTCGAGAATGTCTCCTACTACGCGGCGCCGGGCGCGCAGCTCTCCGAGATCGAGTTCGTCACGGCGGTGCTGGAGGAGGCCGACTGCGGCCTGCTGCTCGACGTCAACAACGTGTTCGTCAACGCGGTCAACCACGGCTACGAGCCCCTGCCCTTCCTGCGCGCGCTGCCGGCGGAGCGCGTCTGGTACCTGCACGTCGCCGGGCACTACGTGGAGGCGCCGGACCTGCGCGTGGACACGCACGGCGCGGACGTGTGCGGCGACGTGTGGTCGCTGCTCGAGGCGGCCTATGCGCACTGCGGCCCCGCGCCCACCCTGCTCGAGCGCGACTTCAGTTTCCCGCCGCTCGCCGGGCTGCTGCGGGAGGTTGCGCAGGTGCGCGGCCTGCAGGCGCGCGGCGGCCGCGCGGCGGCAGGCTGAGCGATGGACTTCATCGAGCTGCAGCGGCGCTTCGCCGCGCACCTGCGGGACCCCGACAACGTCCCGCCGCCGCCCGGCATCGAGCCGCGGCGGATGGACGTGTATCGCGAGCTGTTCTTCAACAACGTCGCGAGCCTGCTGGGCGGCACCTTCCCGGTGTGCCGCGACATCCTCGGCGAGGCTGGCTGGCGCGCCCTGGTACGGCGCTACTACGCCGGGCACCGCGCAAACACGCCTTACTTCCTCGAGCTGCCCTCGGAGTTCCTGCGGTGGCTAGGCGAGGCCGGCGCGGCGGACCCGGCGCTGCCGCCGTTCGTGACGGAGCTGGCGCACTACGAGTGGGTCGAGCTCGCGCTGTCCGTGAGCGACGCCGAGCCGGACCTCGCGGAGGTGGACCCGGCCGGCGACCTGCTCGCGGGCCGCCCCGTGGTCTCCCCGCTGGCCTGGCCGCTCGCCTATCGCTGGCCGGTCCACCGCCTGTCGCCCGCGTACCGGCCCGAGGCGCCCGGCGACCTGCCGACGTTCCTCGTGGTCTACCGCGACCCTGCGGGCGACGTGCGCTTCCTCGAGGCCGACGCGGCCACGGCGCGGCTGCTCGAGCTCATGGACACCCATCCGTGCGAACCGGGCGCCGCGACGCTGGCGCGCGTGGCGGCCGAACTCGGCGACGGGGCCGCGGCCGCGCGGGGCGCACAGATGCTCGAGGGGCTGCGCGCACGCGGCATCCTGCTCGGCACGCGGCGCTGAGCGGACGGGCCGCGTCAGCGGCGGGGCGTGTACAGGTCGGTCAGCGTCCCCTCGAAGGCCTCGGCCGCGAAGCCGACGGTCTCGGACAGCGTCGGGTGCGGGTGGATGGTGAGGCCCACGTCGGCGGCATCCGCCCCCATCTCGATCGCGAGCCCCACCTCCGCGATCAGGTCGCCGGCGCTGGTGCCGACGATGCCGCCGCCGACCACGCGGCGCGTGTCCGGGTCGAACAGCAGCTTGGTGAAGCCCTCGTCGCGGTTGAGCGCGAGCGAGCGGCCGCTCGCCATCCAGGGAAACAGCCCCTTGCCGAGCTTCCGGCCCTGCGCCTTCGCTTCCTCCTCGGTGACGCCGACCCACGCGACCTCCGGGTCGGTGTAGGCGACCGAGGGAATCACGCGCGCGTCGAACGCGCTCTTGTGCCCGGCGGCCACCTCCGCGGCAACCTTGCCCTCGTGGGTGGCCTTGTGCGCCAGCATCGGCTGCCCGGCCACGTCGCCGATGGCGAAGATGTGCGCCACGTTCGTCCGCTGCTGGCGGTCCACGGGGATGAAGCCGCGCTCGTCGAGCCGGATGCCGGCGTGCTCCGCGCCGACCACGCGCCCGTTCGGCACGCGGCCGACGGCCACCAGCACCCGGTCGTAGAGCTGCGGCGCGGGTGCGGCCGCGCCCTCGAAGCGGACCCTGAGGCCCTCGTCGAGCGCCTCGACACCGACCACCTTGGTGCCCGTCATCACCGCCTCGTAGCGGCCGCGGATGCGCTTCTCGAGCGGACGCACGAGGTCGCGGTCGCAGCCCGGCATCAGGCCGGGCGTGAGCTCGACCACGCTGACCTTCGAGCCGAGCGCGTCGTACACGCAGGCCATCTCGAGGCCGATGATGCCGCCGCCAACCACCAGCAGGCGGCCCGGCAGATCCTTGAGGTCCAGCGCGCCGGTCGAGTCCATCAGCCGGGGGTCCGCCGGCCAGCCGGCCATCCGCACCGGCTCGGAACCCGCCGCCACGATGCAGTGCTCGAAGCCGACGACCTTCACGCCGCCCTCCGGCTCGCGCACCTCGAGCCGATGCGGCGAGGCGAACCGGCCGAAGCCACGCAGGACCTGCACCTTCCGCTGCTTGGCGAGAATCGTGAGACCCGCCGTGAGCTTGCCGACGATGCGGTTCTTCCAGTGCCTGAGGCGCTCGATGTCGATCGAGGGATTGCCGTAGACCAGGCCGTGCTCGGCCATGGCTTCGACGTCCTCGATGACGCGCGCGGCGTGCAGCAGCGCCTTGGACGGGATGCAGCCCACGTTGAGGCACACGCCGCCGAGCTGGGGCCAGCGGTCCACCAGGATCACGGACAGGCCGAGGTCGGCGGCGCGGAAGGCGGCCGTGTAGCCGCCGGGACCGGCCCCGAGCACCACGAGTTGCGCCGTCAGGTCCGCCGCCGGCTCGCCAGCCTCGACGCGCGGCGCGGCGGCCTTGGGCGCGGCAACGGGTGCCGCATCGGCGGGGCCGGCCACGCGCGGCGCGGCGATGGCCTCGATGCGCACGGTGTCGCCGGCCGCGCCCTCGGCATCGGCGAGGCGCAGCAGCAGGCTGCCGGCGCTGACGCGGTCGCCCTTCTTCACGGCGACCTCGGCAACCTGCCCGGCCGCGGTGGCGGGCACGTCCATGGTCGCCTTGTCGGTCTCGAGCGTGACGAGCGGGGTCTCCGGCTCGACGCTGTCGCCCGGCTTCACCAGCACCTCGATGACTTCGACGTCCTTGAAGTCGCCGAGATCGGGGACGCGCTGCTCGATGCTCACGGAACGGCCTCGGCCAGCGCGCGCGGCTCGGCCAGCGCCTTCGCCAGCGCCACCGTGAAGCGCACCGCCTCGGCGCCGTCGATCACGCGATGATCGTAGGACAGCGACAACGGCAGCATCAGCCGCGGCACGAAGGCGCCGTCGCGCCACACCGGCTGCATCCGGGCCTTGGACACGCCGAGGATCGCGACCTCGGGCGCGTTGATGATCGGCGTGAAGGCCGTGCCGCCGATGCCGCCGAGGCTCGATACCGTGAAGCAGCCGCCCTGCATCTCCGCCGCCGCGAGCTTCCCGGCGCGCGCCTTCTCGGACAGCGCGCCGAGCTCGCGCGCGAGCTCGTAGATGTCCTTGCGGTCCACATCGCGGATCACGGGCACCACGAGGCCGTTCGGTGTGTCCGCGGCGAAGCCGAGGTGCAGGTACTTCTTCATCACCAGCTGGTCGCCGGCGAGCGAGGCCTTGAAGCGCGGGAACCCGGCCAGCACCCGCGCGCAGGCGCGCAGGATGAACGCGAGCGGCGTGAGCTTCAGGCCCGCGGCCGTGGCCTTGTCCTTCAGCTCCGCGCGCAGCGCCTCGAGGTCGGTGATGTCCGCCTCGTCGTGCTGGGTGACGTGCGGAATGCCGACCCAGCTCGCATGGAGCCGGGGGCCCGAGATGCGCTGCACGCGCGTGAGCGGCACCGCCTCCACCGGACCGAACGCGGCGAAGTCCACTTCGGGCACGCGCGGCAGGGCGGCGCCCGCGCCGGCCGTCGAGCCGCCGGCGAGCGCGGCCTTGACCCAGGCCTTCACGTCCTCGTGCGTGATGCGGCCCTTGAGGCCGCTGCCCTTGACCCGCGCGAGGTCCACGCCGAGCTCGCGCGCGAACCGGCGCACCGAGGGACCCGCGTGGGCGCGGGAGAAGCCTGCCTCCTCGATCGGCGGCAGCGTGCCCGCGGGCTCCGCGGCGCGTGCCGCTGGCGGCGGCTCCGGTGCGGGCGGGACCGCCACCGGCGCGGGCACGGCCTTCGGAACGGCCGGCGCGGCGGCGGGCTCCGCCGCAGGCTTGCCGGCAGCGGCATTCTCGGCGGGAGCCGCCGCGGGGGTCTCGCCCGCGGCCTCGATCACGGCGAGGGCAGCGCCCTTCGAGACGCGATCACCGCGCCTCACCTTGATCTCCACGATCCGGCCCGCCACCTCGGCAGGCACGTCCATCGTCGCCTTGTCCGTCTCCAGCGTGACCAGCGGCGCCTCGCGGTCGACCTCGTCGCCTTCGGCGACCAGCACGTCGATCACCTCGACGTCCCTGAAGTCGCCGAGGTCGGGCACGGTGAGGACGATGCGGTTCGTCACGGGCGTCGCCTCAGGCGGTGACAGGATTGGGCTTGGACGGATCCAGCCCGAACTTCTTCATCGCGAGCTTCACCGATGCGGCATCCACCTTGCCCTCCTCGGCCAGCGCCGACAGCGCCGCCACGCAGATCCAGTGCCGGTCGACCTCGAAGTGGGCGCGCAACTCGGCGCGGGCGTCGCTGCGGCCGTAGCCGTCGGTGCCGAGCACGACGTAGCGGCCGGGAACCCACTGCCGGACCTGGTCGGCCACGGTCTTCATGTAGTCGGACACGCCCACGAAGGGACCCTCCCGATCGCCGAGGCACTGGCGCGCGTAGGGCACCCGCGGCGTGGCCGACGGGTCGACCATGCGGGCGCGCTCGCAGTCGAGCGCGTCGCGCCGCAGCTCGCTGAAGCTCGTCACGCTGTACA
>JALORP010000094.1 GCA_025458865.1 Steroidobacteraceae bacterium
GGGGCCCCCTCGCCACCTCGGTCGCGGCGCGATGCGCTGTGCCCGAATCGGGCAGCGCCGAATCAGGCGTGACCTCACGCGCGCGCGGGCGAGGTGGCCCGTGGCCCCCCGGAGCGAGCGAGTTTTCTTCCCGAGCGAGCGAAGTGGGGGCCCGGCCGGATCCCGCCCGCGCGCGAGGCACTGTCCTCATCCCGGTTCCCGTCCCGGTCGCGGCGCAGGCACCACTCGCGGATCCCGCCCGCGCGAGGCAGTGCCTGGATCTGGTCGCTGCGCAGGCACAGCGTATGCTCTGCCAGGGCCCGTGAGGCAGGGCGCCTAGTGGTGATGGTGCTCGTGGTGGTCGTGCTGCCCGCCGGGCTCGGCGGAGGCGGGCGCCTCGTGGTGGGCGTGTCCGCCGTGAGGCGCGAGCGGGCCGAGCGCTGTCCACACGGCGAAGAGGATCATCAGGCCGCCCGCGACCCTGCGAGTGTTCCGCCCGCCGAGCCGCCGCATGACCGCGCTGCCGGCCAGCGTCGTCCCCACCATGGAGGGCAGCGTGCCGGCGCCGAAGGCCAGCATCGTGAGTCCGCCGCCGGTCGCGGAGCCACTCGCCGCCGCGAGTGCCAGCGCCGAGTACACGAGGCCGCAGGGCAGGAAGCCCCAGAGCGCGCCCAGGGCGAGGAATCGGCCCGGGCCGGGCAGGCCGAGGGCCGAGCCGGTCAACGGCTGCAGCCGCCGCCACACGCGCGCGCCGAGGCGCTCGAGCCCGACCCAGTCGCGGCCGGTGAGCAGCTGCAGCCCGAGCACCAGCATCAGGAGCGCGGCCAGCCCGCGCAGCGCGAAAGCGAAGGGCTTGGCGTTCACGATCCCGAAGGCCGTGCCGACCACGGCGCCGATGACGAGGCCGAGCGCGGCGTAGCTCGCGACGCGCCCGAGGTTGAACAGGACGCCGGTGCGGGCGCCGGCCGCGCCCTGCAGTCGGCTGCCCGCCGCGGCGGCAATGCCGCCGCACATGGCGACGCAGTGCACCGAGCCGGCGAGGCCGAGCGCCACCGCGGCGCCGAGCAGGGGCCACAAGCCGGTTTCGCTCACGTCCCGGTCTCCTCGGGGCGTTTCGTCGCATCCTTGGGCTGTTCTTCGTCCACCAGCACCGACCAGCCCGGCGTGTCGAGGTCGTCGAACTGCCCCGAGCCGACCGCCCAGAAGAACGCCCAGGCGCCGAAGGCGACGAGCACCAGGCCGAGCGGTATCAGCACATAGAGGATGCTCATGCTATGCCCTCGGCCGCACCCGGCCGCCCCGCCGGACGTGGCGCCTCGCGGCGATTGGCCGGTTCGCGGGCGAGCCGCCAGGCGTTTGCAACCACCAGCAGGGAACTGGCCGACATGCCGATGGCGGCGAGCCAGGGTGGAATGAAGCCGAGCGCCGCGAGCGGCAGGGAGCCCAGGTTGTAGGCGGCCGACCACGCGAGGTTCTGGCGGATGATGCGCACGGTCCGCCGCGACAGGCGCACGGCCTCCGGCAGCGCGTCGAGGCCGCGCGCCATCAGAACCATGTCGGCGCTCGTTTGCGCGAGCGACGCGCCTGCCCCCATGGCGATGGACACGCGCGCCGCCGCCAGCACCGGCGCGTCGTTGATCCCGTCGCCGACCATCGCCGCCCGCCGCCCGGAGGCCTCGAGGGACTCGAGCAGCCGCAGCTTGTCCTGCGGGGCGAGGCGCGCGTGCCGGCGGACGATGCCGGTGGCGGCCGCGGCGGACTCGACTGCTTCCGCATGGTCGCCGCTCGCGATCACGGGCTCGAGGCCGAGGGCCGCCAGCTCGGTCACGGTGCGGGCGGTGCCCGCGCGGATCGCATCCTCCACCTCGAACCGCGCGAGCCACTCGCCATCCCGGCCGAGGTAGAGCCCGGTGTCCGGCAGCTCGCGCGGGCCGGCCAGCGCGGCCACGAAATCGCGCCGGCCGATGCGGTGGCGCAGGCCCGCGATCACGGCCTCGATGCCGAGACCGGGCTCGTAACTGACCTCGGCCGTGGCCGGCAGCGCGCCGGCGACCTGCCGGAAGGCGAGCGCGAGCGGGTGCGACGAAGATTGCTCGAGTGCGGCTGCGAGGCGCAGGCACTCGCGCTCGTCGAGCGGCCCGAGCGCCTGCTGCGCGCGGATCGAGGGCTTGCCGGCGGTCAGCGTCCCGGTCTTGTCGAAGACCACCGTGTCGACGCGCGACAGCGCCTCGACGGCGTCCGCGCGCGTCACCAGCAGGCCCCGGCGCGCGAGGTTCGCGGTCGCCGCGGTGATGGCCGTCGGGGTGGCGAGCGAGAGCGCGCAGGGGCAGGTGACCACGAGCACCGCGAGCACGATCTCGAATGCGCGCGACGGGTCCACGATCAGCCACGCGGCCGCGACCGCAACGGTGCCAATGAGAACGGCCGCGACGAACCAGGTGGCCCAGCGATCGGCGAGGCGGGCGATGCCGGGCCGCTCGGTCTGTGCGCGCTCCAGCAGCCGGACGATGCCCGCGAGCACCGTGCCGTGGCCCACGGCCGTCACGGCCATGCGCACGGGGCGGCCGGTGTTGATGGACCCGCCGATCAGCGTGTCGCCGGCGGTCTTCGCGACCGTGACGGACTCGCCGGTCAGCAGCGACTCGTCGGTCGAGGTGCCGCCCTCCAGCAGCCGGCCGTCCACGGGAAACGCCTCGCCGACGGGCACCACGACCTCGTCGCCCACCGCGAGGTCGGCCACGGCGACGCGTTCCTGCCGCCCGTCGCGGACCCGCAGCGCGCTCGCGGGCACCAGCCGCACCAGCGCATCGCTGGTGCTGCCGGCGTGGTGGCGCGCCGTCATCTCGGTGAAGCGGCCGAGCAGCAGCAGGAAGATGAACATCGTCACCGAGTCGAAGTAGACCTCGCCGGTGCCGTGGAAGGTGTTCCAGACGCTGGCGGAGTAGGCCAGCACGAGGGCGACCGACACTGGCACGTCCATGCCGAGCTGCCGCGCGCGCAGCGTGCGCCAGGCGCCCTCGATGAAGGGCCGGCCCGAGTAGAACAGCACCGGGGTGGCGACCAGCAGGCTGACGAGGCGCAGGTACTCGCGCAGCACCGGGTCCATGCCCTCGAAGGCGCCCGCGTAGAGGCCCACGGCGAACATCATCACCTGCATCATGCCGAAGCCGGCGACCGCGAGGCGCTTGAGCGCGATGCGCCGCTCGCGGACGGCGACCTCGAGCGTGTCCGCCGCGCCGAGCACGTGCGGCCGGTAGCCCAGGCCGTGGATGGCGCGCAGCAGCGCCGAGAGGGTGGTCGCGCCGGTCCGCCACTCCAGGCGCGCGCGGGCCGTGGCGGGGTTCACGGCGATGCAGGCGACGCCCGGCGCGCGCTCGAGGCGCTGTTCGACCAGCCAGCTGCAGGCCGGGCAGCGCATGCCCTCCAGCAGCAGGTTGACGCTCGAGGTGTCGCCCGCGACGGTCACGAGCCGTGCCTGGATCTCGGAGCGGTCGTAGGTCACCCAGGCATCGTCCGCGACGGTGTCGGGCCGCGGGCCCGGCGCGTCGCGGAAGCGGTAGTAGTCGGCGAGGCCCGCGTCGCGGATGAACTCCGCCGCGGCCTTGCAGCCCTCGCAGCAGACCGGGCGGCGCTCGCCGCCGATCGTCACGCGCAGGTCGAGGCCCCCGGGAACGGCCTCGCCGCAATGGAAGCAGTCCACGCGGTCCATCCCTTCAGGGTACCGCGGGCTCGAGGCGGAGGACTCCATCCTTTTCGGGCTCGAGCACGCCCTTGAGGCGCCAGGCGCGGCTGCGCGGCGTCAGCTCGAGGTACCAGCGGCCAGATTCGAAACGGTCCAGCCGCCCGGTATATCCATCCTCCGACCGCCGCAGCACGACCATGTGGTCGTATTCCGCGCGGGTCGCATGCGACAGGACGAGCAGCAGCTCCGGCGGCGCCTCGCCGCGCGGCATGTCGAGAGTTGCGTTGATGCGCCCTCCGGCGCGGTCCACGGCGAGCTCGGCGCTCACACCGAGCTGCGCGGCCGCTGCATCGCGGCGCGGGTCGGCGTAGATGGCGACGCCCTCCTTGCGGAAGTCGTCGGTGACGAGCTCGTCGCGGGTCTGGATGGCGAGGCCCAGGGTGACGAACCCGCCGACCACGGTCACGAGCGGAATGGCGATGATCAGCCAGACCCAGGGCTCGCGGTGCCAGGGGCGCGCCTCGGGCGCCGGTGCGCTGGCGTTCATGGGGCGAGGAAGCGCGTGTCGCGCCCGGCCGAAAGGGAGGGGTCGTCCACGGCGGCGACCTCGACCCGGATCTCCCGGCTGCCCGTGACGGATCCGGCCGGCACGCGGACGCGCGCGGCGAGCGAATAGACCTCTCCCGGGCCGACGAAGTGCTCGGGCTCGTCCGTTTCGATCACGATCCCGGGCACGCCCGATGTGCTCAAGACGTAGCGGTGTGGCCGCGTATCCTTGTTCAGGATGCGCAGCAGGTAGACGTTCTCGATGCCGCCGTCGGCCAGCGGCCGGTACAGCGCGTTGCGGTCACGCATCACGTCGAGGCTCACCGGCGTGCGCAGCGAGATGGACACGAAGAAGCTCACGATGAGCAGGCCCAGCAGCGTGCCGTAGACGATCATGCGCGGGCGGATCACGTGCGATTCGTTGCCCTCGAGGGCCTTCTGCGAGGTGTAGCGGATGAGCCCCTTCGGGTAGCTCATCTTCTCCATGACGTCGTCGCAGGCGTCGATGCAGGCCGCGCAGGCGATGCACTCGTACTGCAGGCCGTCGCGGATGTCGATGCCGGTCGGGCAGACCTGCACGCAGGCCTTGCAGTCCACGCAGTCGCCGAGTCCCGCGGCGCGCGGGTCGGCGCTGCGGGCGCGCGCGCCCCGCGGCTCGCCGCGGCCGGTGTCGTAGGCGATGATCAGCGTGTCGCGGTCGAACATCGCGCTCTGGAAGCGCGCGTAGGGGCACATGTACTTGCAGACCTGCTCGCGCAGGAAGCCGGCGTT
>JALORP010000095.1 GCA_025458865.1 Steroidobacteraceae bacterium
GGTGATGACGCTGCACAACTTCCGCACCGTGTGCGCCTCGGCCATGCTCCTGCGCGAGGACCGCAGCTGCACCCTGTGCCTGGACCGGCGTTCCGTGCTTCCGGCGCTGCGCCATGCCTGCTATCGCGGCAGCCGCGTGGCAACCGCGCCGCTGGCGTTGTCCATCGCGCTTCATCGTGCGCTTGGCACGTGGCGCCGGGGCGTGGATGCCTACGTGGCTCTCACCGGATTCCAGCGCGACGTCTTCCGACGAGCGGGCTTCCCGGGTGACGCACTGCACGTGAAGCCCAACGCCTACGACACACCGCTCGTGCCGGCGGCGTGGCCGGACCGCGACGGGCGTGTGCTGTTCGTCGGGCGAATCGGGCGCGAAAAGGGCGTGATGCACCTGCTCGAGGCGTGGCGCCGCTGGGGGTCTGACGCGCCCCTTGGCGAGGGGCCGGAGCTCGAGGCGGCACGCCGTTTCGTCGCGGACCATTCCCTGTCGAGCACCGTGAGGCTCCGCGGGTCGGTGGACTTCACCGATGTGCAGTCGCTGATGGTCGGCAGCCGGCTGCTCGTCGTCCCATCCATCTGGTTCGAAGGCTACCCAATGGTGATCCGTGAGGCCTTCGCGCTCGGCGTGCCGGTCGCCGCTTCCGACCTCGGCTCGCTCGCCGACCTCGTGGACGAGTCGGTCGGCCGCCGCTTCCGTCCCGGCGATCCCGGCGATCTGCTCGGCGTCGTGCGTCAGCTCTGGTCCGAGGCCGGTGCGCTCGCGTCGATGTCGGTCGCCGCGCGGGCGCGCTACGAGCGCCACCTCGCGCCCATTCCAAACCTCGAGCGGCTGATGACGATCTATGCCGCCGCCCGTGCGCGTCGCACGTCGCGACTCGGCGGCGCAACCGCCGCGGAGCATGGGCGATGACGGCAACCGGACAGCGCGGTACCGACTCAGGAGCGCAGGCGCCCGTGCGCCGCGGCGTCGTTGGCAGCGACGTGGACGCCTGCACGGCGGTGGAAATGAGCGAGCGCATCGTCGCGTGGGCGCGGCGCGGCGCGAGCCGCTACGTCTGTTATGCCAACGCTCACATGCTGGTGCTCGCGGGCGACGACCCTGACTTCGGGCGCGTGGTGCGCGGGGCCGACCTCGTGATCGCCGACGGTCGGCCGCTGGTGTGGATGCTGCGGGCCCAGGGCGTGCAGTGGCAGCGGCAGATCCGCGGGCCCGACGCGATGGTGGACCTGCTGCGGCAGGCGGCCGCGGAGGGGCTGCCGGTCGGATTCTACGGCTCGACGGACGCAGCGCTCGAGGCGATGACCACGCGGGCCCGGGCCGAGTTCCCGGGCATCCGCATCGCCTACCGGCACTCCCCGCCGTTCCGCCCGGTCACGCCGGCCGAGGACGCGGCCGAGACAGCGGCGATCGCCGCCTCGGGCGCGCGGCTGCTGTTCGTCGGCCTCGGCTGCCCGAAGCAGGAGCGGTGGATGGCGGCGCACCGGGGCCGCGTGCCGGCGGTGATGCTCGGCGTGGGCGCGGCCTTCGACCAGTACTCGGGCCGCGTGCCGGCCTGCCCGCCGGCGTTCAGCGTGCTCGGGCTGGAGTGGGCCTACCGCTCGCTGCGCGAGCCGCGGCGCCTGCTGTGGCGCAACCTGCGTTCGACCACGCTGTTCGCCGCGCGCGCGGCCCGGCAACTTCTGGCCGGCGGGCGCCGCGGGGCGCGCCCGTGAGCCGCGTGCTGGTCACGGGGGCGGGCGGGTTCGTGGGCGCGGCGCTGGTCCGCGAGCTCGCGCGCCGCGGCGACACGGTCACTGGCTGCGTGCGTCGGTTGCCCGCGGCGCCGGTCGACGGAGTCGACTACCTCACGGTGGACGACGCGCTCGAGGCGCCGGCCCTCGACGCCGCGCTCGCCCGCAGCGACGCGGTCGTGCATCTCGTCGCCCGCACGCACTCGGCCGACCTCGACGACCCGCGTGCCGCCGAGCTGTACCGGCGCATCAACGTCGAGCTGACGGACGCGCTCGCCGCCCGCAGCCTGCGGGCCGGCGTCGGGCGCTTCCTGTTCCTCAGCTCGGTGAAGGTCAACGGCGAGGAAACCCGGGGACGACCCTTCCGCGAGGACGACCCGCCGCGACCCGAGGACCTCTACGGCCGGACCAAGCTCGAGGCGGAGCAGGCGCTCGCCGCGCGCGCGGCGGGCAGCCGTCTCGGGGTCACGGTGGTTCGTCCGCCGCTGGTGTACGGGCCGGGTGTCAAGGCGAACTTCCGTCGCCTGATCGGGCTCGTGGCACGCGGCGTGCCGCTGCCGCTCGGCTCGGTACGCAACGCCCGCTCCCTGGTCGGGCTCGGCAACCTCTGCGACCTCGTGGCCCTCGCGCTCGCGCACCCGGCGGCCGCCGGCGAGACCTTCTTCGCGGCGGACGCGACGCTGTCGACGCCGGCGCTGCTGCGGGCCATCGGCACGGCGCTCGGGAAGCCGGCGCGGCTGCTGCCGGTGCCGGTGGGCGTGCTGCGGCTCGCGGCGCGGGCGGCGGGCCGCGAGGGCGAGTTCCGCCGGCTGACCGGCTCGCTCGAGGTCGACGCGGGCAAGGCCGCGAGGCTGCTCGGCTGGCGACCGCCGCAGTCCCTCGAGCAGGGGCTCGCGCAGGCCGTGGTGGCCTGGCGCCGGGAACAGGCGGCCTGAATCTGCGGTCCTGCGCAAGCTTGTCAGCGTCGGGCTGAATTCGTAGAGTGCGCGCGCCCGCGGCCGCCCGGCCGCCGGGACACGGAGGCTCGGTGTCGGTACTCATCGTTGTGGCGCACCCGGACGACGAGGTCCTGGGTTGTGGCGCGACCGCGGCGGCCATTGCCGCCTCGGGACGCAGCGTGCGGGCCTGCTTCCTCTCGGGCCACGCAGCCGCGCGGGGCAACCGGCCGAGCGACACGGAACTGGTCGCGGACTGCCGCGCCGCGCAGGCGGCGCTCGGGCTCGGCGAACCGATTTTCGGCGACTTCCCCAACATCCAGCTCAATACCGTCCCGCACCTCACGCTGGTGCAGTTCGTGGAGCGTGCCCTCGTGACGACCCGTGCCGAGGTGGTGTTCACGCACCACCCGGCCGACCTCAACGACGACCACGTGCACGTCTCGCGCGCCGCACAGGCGGCGGTCCGGCTCTGGCAACGCGGCGCCGACGTCCCGCCGCTGCGGCGCCTGTACTTCATGGAGATCCCGTCGTCGACGGACTGGGCGCTCGATCCCTCGGTCGCGGCGTTCCGTCCCGACACCTTCGTCGAGGCGGGCGAGGCGGGCATCGACGCGAAGCTCGCCGCCCTCGCGCACTACCGCGGAGTGATGCGCGACTACCCGCATCCGCGCAGCCCGGAGGTGGTTCGCGGCCTCGCGGCGCTGCGCGGTGCCCAGGCGGGACTTCGCCATGCCGAGGCCTTCCAGACGGGGTTCGCCGCCGGTCCCGCGGCGAGCCTGATCGGATGAGCCTGTATCGCCGCGGGGGCAAGCGACTGCTCGATGCGGTGCTGGCCGGCGCGGCGCTGGTCCTGCTCTCACCGCTGCTCGCCATCACGGCGGCCGCGATCTGGCTCGAGGACCGGCACGGGCCGCTGTTCCGGCAGGAGCGGGTCGGCCGCCACGGCAGGCCATTCCGGCTGGTCAAGTTCCGCAGCATGCCGGTGGGCACGCCGTCGGTGCCTTCCGACGCTGCGCGCCAGCTGCGCGTGACGCGGGTCGGTCGCCTGATCCGCCGCACCAACGTCGACGAGCTGCCCCAGCTGTGGTGCGTGCTGCGCGGCGACATGAGCCTCGTCGGCCCGCGGCCGGCGCTGCCGAGCCAGCGCGAGCTGGTGGCCCTGCGCCGGGCGCGCGGCGTCGAGGCGCTGGCGCCCGGGCTGACCGGCCTCGCGCAGGTGAACGCCTACGACGGCATGCCGGAGTCCGAGAAGGTGGAGTGGGACGCACGCTACGTGACGCACGTCGGCCTCGCGGCCGACCTCGGCATCATTTCCGCGACCGTCGGCTACCTGCTGCGCCGGCCGCCGGTGTACTGATGCGCGCCGGCTTCGTCACCGCCGTCGAGCTCGGCCGGGCCTGCATCGAGGAAATCCACGCGGCGGGTGGGTCGCTCGCACTCGCAGTGACGCTGCGCGACGAGCAGGCGGCCGCCAAGTCGGGACGCGTGCTGCTCGACGACCTGTGCGCCCGGCACGGCACGCCGCTGCTCAAGGTCCGCAACATCAACGACCCGGAAGCGGTCGCCGCGCTGGGCGAGGCAGGCCTCGACTGGCTGCTCATCGTCGGCTGGTCGCAGATCGCGCGCCCCGAGGTGCTGGCCACGGCGACGCAGGGCGTGCTCGGCATCCACCCCACGCTGCTGCCCGAGGGACGCGGACGCGCGCCCATTCCCTGGGCGATCATCAAGGGTCTCACGCGCACCGGAGTGACGCTGTTTCGCCTCGACGCAGGCGTCGACAGCGGGCCGATCGCCGGCCAGGTCGAGATCGCGATGGCCCCGCGCGAGACGGCGACCACGCTCTATGAAAAAGTCGCCGTGGGACATCGCCGGCTGATCCGCGACTGCTGGCCGCGCCTCACGGCGGGCACGCTGGAATTCCGCCCACAGGACGACTCGCGCGCCAGCTACTGGCCGGGGCGGAAACCGGAGGATGGCCGCATCGACCCCGCAGGACGCGCGGCCGACGCTGAGCGACTCGTCCGCGCCGTCACGCGTCCGTATCCCGGCGCCTTCCTCGACCACGCCGGTGTACGCTATCGCCTCTGGTCGGCGCGCCTCGGCAGCGCGACGGGAGCGCCGCCGGGCCCGATGGTCGTCGGCGACACGCTGCGGATCGGGTTCCCCGATGGGGCACTCCTCTCGACCGACTGGGAATCGACCACGATGCCGAAGGGGCATGAATGACCACCAAGACCGCACTCATCACGGGCATCACCGGCCAGGACGGGGCCTATCTCGCTGAACTGCTGCTCGAGAAGGGCTACGAGGTACACGGCATCAAGCGCCGCTCGTCGCTGTTCAATACCGACCGCATCGACCACCTGTACCGCGACCCGCACGAGCGGGACGTGCGCCTCAAGCTCCACTACGGCGACCTCACGGACGCCACCAACCTCATCCGCATCATCCAGCAGGTGCGGCCGGACGAGATCTACAACCTCGCGGCGCAGAGCCACGTCGCCGTGTCCTTCGAGACGCCCGAGTACACGGCGAACTCCGACGCGCTCGGCACACTGCGCATCCTCGAGGCGATCCGCATCCTCGGCCTCGAGAAGAAGACCCGCTTCTACCAGGCCTC
>JALORP010000019.1 GCA_025458865.1 Steroidobacteraceae bacterium
CCGCCGAGCGACAGCGACAGGCCGTGCGCCACGAAGGGGTGGCGCTCGGTGAACTGGCGCAGGCGCCGGCCGAGCGAGCCGCCCACGCCGATCCAGTTCTCCGGCGCCAGCTCGAAGAAGTCGATCCCCTCCGCGCCCTGCTGCTCCAGCTCGCCGAGCAGCGCGCGGCGGAAACCCAGGCCGGCGCCCGCCACGGGAAAGCGCTGCCGGGCCGGCTCCCAGCGGGCGGCGGTGGCGTGCGCGGTCATCCGTTGACCTCCTGCCCCGCGGACCGGCCGCAGCGCCTCGACATCACCGCCGCGGGACCAGGCGATTCGCCCGATCGAGGAAGGCGGCCTCGTCGGGCGGGCGGCCCGCGCGCTGCGCTTCCCACAGCGACTCGGCGAGGCACTCGAGCAGCCGGTGCTCGGCCTCGTGAGCCGAGGCGCTCGCCGTGGCCAGGGCGAGGAATGCCGCCCGCAGCCCCGGCGGACGGTCGGTCGCGACGCCCTCGCGCACGGCCATGTGCAGCGCCATGTGCAGGAAGGGATTGCTCTCGCCGCCCTCGGGCGTCCAGTCACGCGCGGCGGACTCCGGGCCGGCCTCGATCAGGGCATGGTATTCGGGATGCGCCGAGATCACGTCGGCGAGCTGCGCCTCGAGCGGTTCGAGCGGCAGTCCGCCGCGGTGCTTTCGCCAGGCCTCGAGCCAGGTTCGCCTGAGCTGGTCACGATCGGAGCCGGCGAACAGCACCATGTCACTTCCCCCGTGCGGCGCGCGCGCGCGCCGGCCGCTTCGTCCGCGGCGCGGACTTGTCCCGCCCGAGCGGCAGCGAACCGGGCTCCGGCAGCAGCTTGTGGCGGTAGTCGCAGAGGTCGACGATGGCACAGCGCGCGCAGTCGGGCTTGCGTGCCTTGCACACGTAGCGACCGTGCAGGATCAGCCAGTGGTGCGCGTCCTTCCGGAACTCGGCGGGCACCGCCTTGAGCAGCTTCTCCTCGACCTGGCGCACGTTGCGCCCGGGCGCGAGGCCGGTCCGGTTCGAGACGCGGAAGATGTGCGTGTCCACCGCGATGGTCGGTTCGCCGAAGGCGGTGTTGAGCACGACGTTCGCGGTCTTGCGGCCGACGCCCGGGAGCGCCTCGAGGTCCTCGCGCCGGCGCGGCACCTCGCCGCCGTGACGCTCGAGCAGGAGCTGCGCCGTTGCCGCGAGGTTCTTTGCCTTGGCGGACCAAAGCCCGATGGTGCGAATGCGCTGCGCGATGCCGGCCTCGCCGAGCGCGGCCATCGCCGCAGGCGTCGGTGCGGCCGCGAACAGGCCGGGCGTGGCGGCATTGACGCCCCGATCGGTCGCCTGCGCGGAGAGGATCACGGCGACGAGCAGCTCGAAGGGATTGGACCAGGCGAGTTCCGTGGTCGGCGCCGGGTTGGCGGCGGCGAGCCGCTCGAACATCTCGCGGCGCCTGGCGGGATTCACGAGGTCTCCCCGGCCTGCGCGGCGAGGCGCGCGGCCAGCCCGGCCTGTCGCCGCGCGGCGTCGCGGGCGCGGCGGTCGAGCCGGGCCTCGTGGAGCGAACGGAAGTGTGCGGCACGGGCGGCCAGGTCCGCCGCGCCGAGCGGGGCCCCGGGCAGGCCCGGTGCCGGATCGAGGCGGATGCAGTCCACGGGACAGGCCGGCACGCACAGCTCGCAGCCCGAGCAGTCCTCGGGCAGCACCGCGTGCAGCCACTTGCGCGCGCCGACGATCGCGTCCGTGGGACAGGCGTCGATGCACTTGGCGCAGCCGATGCACTCCGGCTCGTCGATGACCGCGACGAGCGGCGGGCCCGGTTCGCCGCAGTCCGGGTCTATCGCGCGCTCGGGCCGCTCGAGCAGCGCGGCCAGCGCGCGCATCACCGGCATTCCGCCGGGCGGGCAGCGGTTGATGTCGCTTTGGCCGAGGGCGAGCGCCTCCGCATAGGGCCGGCAGCCCGCGAAGCCGCAGCGCGTGCACTGGGTCTGCGGCAGCAGGGCGTCGATGCGCTGCGCGAGCGGCGCGCCGCCGGCGTCCGGCGCAGTTGCCATCTGCCTCACTTCACCTGCATGCCTGGCTGTGCGCCGGCATCCGGCGACACGAGGAAGATGTCGTCGCCGCCCGAACCCGCCGCCAGCACCATGCCCTCGGACACGCCGAAGCGCATCTTGCGCGGCCTGAGGTTCGCCACCACCACCACGTGCCGGCCGACGAGCGCGGCAGGGTCGTAGGCCTTGCGGATCCCGGCGAAGACGTTGCGCCGCTCGCCGCCGACGTCCACCGTCAGGCGCAGCAGCTTGTCCGCGCCCTCGACGGCCTCGGCCGCCTCGATGCGCGCGACGCGCAGGTCCACGCGCTGGAAGTCCTCGATGGCGATCTCCGTGGCCGCCGGCGCTACCGCCGGCGCGGCCTGCGGCCCGGGCTTCGCTGGAGCCGCCGGCTTCGGCGCGTCCACGATGGCCTGCACCTGCGCAGGCTCGACGCGGGTCGCGAGCGGCTCGTAGGGCCGGAGGCGCGTCCCGACGAGCGGATTCGCCACCTCGTTCCAGCGCGCGAGCGGCGCCTGCAGGAAGGCCTCGGCGCGGACGGCCATGTCGGGGAGCACGGGCTTGAGGTAGGCCATGAGCACCCGGAACAGGTTCAGCCCCTGCGTGCACACGGCCTGCACCTCGGCGGCGCGGGCGGGGTCCTTGGCCGCGAGCCACGGCTTGGCCTGGTCGATGTAGAGGTTGGCCCGGTCCGCGAGCGCCATGATCTCGCGGATCGCGGACGCGTACTCGCGCCCCTCGTACAGTGCGGCGATCGGCTCGCCGGCGGCGACGAACTCCGCGTGCAGCGCCGGGTCCGGCAGCGCGCCGGCCAGCGCGCCGCCGTGGCCGCGCGTGATGAACCCCGCGCAGCGGCTCGCAATGTTGACCAGCTTGCCGACGATCTCGGAGTTCACGCGTGCGGCGAACTCCTCGAGGTTCATGTCGATGTCCTCTACGCCCGAGGTCAGCTTGGCCGCGAGGAAATAGCGGAAGTATTCCGCCGGCAGGTGCTCGAGGTAGCGCTCGGCGGTGATGAAGGTGCCGCGCGACTTCGACATCTTCTGGCCGTTGATGGTGAGGAAACCGTGGACGAACACGCCGTCCGGCAGCCGGAAACCCGAGCCCTCGAGCGTCGCGGGCCAGAACAGCGAGTGGAAATACAGGATGTCCTTGCCGATGAAGTGGTACAGCGAGGTGTCGCCGCCCGGCCGCCAGTAGGCGTCGAAGTCGCGGCCCGTGCGCGCGCAGAAGTTCGCGAAGCTGGCCATGTAGCCGATGGGCGCATCCAGCCAGACGTAGAAGTACTTGCCCGGGTGGCCAGGGATCTCGAAGCCGAAATAGGGCGCGTCGCGCGAGATGTCCCAGTCCTTGAGGCCGGCCTCGAACCACTCGTCGAGCTTGTTGGCGACCGCCTCCTGCAGCGCGCCGGAGCGCGAAAAGCGGCGCAGGAAGTCGCCGAAGTCGCCGAGGCGGAAGAACAGGTGCTCCGACTCTCGCTCGACGGGCCGGGTGCCGCTCACTACGGATACCGGGTCCTTCAGCTCGAGCGGCGAGTAGGTGGCGCTGCAGGACTCGCAGCTGTCGCCGTACTGGTCCGCGGCGCCGCAGCGTGGGCAGGTGCCCTTGACGTAGCGGTCGGGCAGGAACATGCCGGCCTGCTCGTCGTAGGCCTGGCGCACCGTGCGCCGCGCGATGTGCCCCGCGGCGTCGAGCGCCTTGAACACCCGCTCGGTGTAGTGGCGGTTCTCGGTCGAGTGGGTCGTGTAGTAGTTGTCGAAGCTGATCAGGAAGCGCTCGAAGCTGCTGCGCCGCTCGACGCCGACCTGGGCGATGAGCTGCTCCGGGCTCACGCCCTCCGCCTGGGCGCGCAGCATGATCGGCGTGCCGTGGGTGTCGTCCGCGCAGACGTAGAGGCAGTCGTGGCCCCGCAGCCGCTGGAACCGGACCCAGATGTCGGTCTGGACCGTTTCGGTCACGTGGCCGAGGTGGGTCGGCCCGTTGGCGTAGGGAAGGGCGCTGGTGACGAGGATCTTGCGGGGCATGGTCGGGTTCCGGTCGCTAACCCCGGATTATGCCACCAGAGGGGACTGTCCCCGCAGGGGACTGGCCCAGGCTCAGTCCATGTCCCGGACGGGCTCGAAACGCTGCTTGTTGATGGCCTTCTCGAAGGCCGAGCGGCCCGAGATCACGCCCGCGTCCAGCAGCTGCTGGATGGCGCTGTCCATGGTCCGCATGCCCTGCGAGGCGCCGGACTGCATGGCGTTCTCGAGCTGGTCGATCTTGCCCTGGCGGATGAGGTTCGACACCGCCGGCGTGTTGACCAGGATCTCGAGCGCGCAGGCGCGCCCCTTGCCGTCCCGCCTCAGGATCAGCTGCTGGGAGATCACGCCGCGCAGGGAGGTGGAGAGCATGGTGCGGACGTGCGGCTGCTTGTCCGCCGGGAAGGCGTTGACCATGCGGTCCACGGCTGCGGCCGCGCCGTTGGTGTGCAGGGTGGCCATCACCAGGATGCCCATCTCGGCCGCCGTGATCGCAGTGCTCATCGTCTCGAGGTCGCGCAGCTCGCCCACCAGGATCACGTCCGGGTCCTCGCGCAGCGCCGAGTGCAGCGCGGCCGGGAAGGACGGGGCGTGCGTGCCGATCTCGCGCTGGCTCACCAGGCAGCCCTTGCGCGGGTGGACGAACTCGATCGGGTCCTCGATGGTGAGGATGTGGCCCTTCAGCGACTGGTTCAGGTCGTCGAGCATCGCGGCGAGCGTGGTGGACTTCCCGGAGCCGGTCTTGCCGGTCACGAGGATCAGGCCGCTGGTCATCTTGCAGAGGTTGCGGACCGCGTCTGGCATCTGCAGCTGGTCGAGGGTCATCGCCTTCGAAGGGATGGCCCGGAAAACGCCGCCCATGCCGGTGAGGTGGCGCAGCACGTTGACGCGGAAGCGGGCGAGCCCGGCCAGGCTGTAGGCGAAGTCGGCGCCCTCGCGGTGCTCGAAGCGCTCCACCGCCTGCCGCGGCATGACCTCGTAGAGGGCCTCGCGGACGAATTCCGGCGCCAGAGGCTCGTCGCGCAGCGACATCAGCCGTCCGTACTGCCGGATGCGCGGGGGCTGGCCCGCCATGAAATGGAGGTCCGAGCCGTTGCGCCGCAGCACCTCCTCGAGCAGCGTGTCGATGCGGGCCATCGGGAAGTCCTCAGCCGGCGGCCATGTCGATCTGCGGCAGGAGGCTGCGGTCCACGACGTGCTTCGCCAGCAGCTTGCGGTCGCTGGCGTAGGCGTAGGCGTCGTCCGGGTCGATCTCCTTGGCCTGCACGGCCGCGAGCAGCGCCTGGTCGAGCGACTGCATCCCGGCTTCCTTCCCCGTCTGCAGCTGCACCGGGATCTGGTGCGTCTGCTCGGTCTGGATCAGCTTGCCGATGGCGCGGTTCATGACCATCACCTCGCAGATCGCCCGCCGGCCCCGGCCCTCGGGCCGCTTCACCAGCACCTGCGTCACGACGGCGATCAGGCTCTGCGCGAGGAAGCTCTTGGTCTGCTCGCGCTCCTCGATCGGCAGTGCGTCGATGATGCGGTCGATGGTCTTCACCGCGCTCGTGGTGTGCAGCGTTCCCAGCACGAGGTGCCCGGTCTCGGCCGCCGTCATGGCCATCGAAATGGTCTCTGGGTCGCGCATCTCGCCCACGAGGATGACGTCCGGATCCTCGCGCATCGCGGCGCGCACGCCCTCGGCGAAGGTGGGGAGGTGGGTTCCGAGCTCGCGCTGGACCACCTGGCTCTGCTTGCTGCGGTGGACGAACTCGATGGGGTCTTCGAGGCTGATGATGTTGAGCTTCCGCGTGGTGTTGAGCAGGTCGATCATCGCGGCGAGGGTGGTGGACTTGCCCGTGCCGGTGGAGCCGGTCACGAGCACCATGCCCTGGTGGTAGTCGCAGAGCTTCTTCACCACCGGCGGCAGCGACAGGCTGTCGAGCGTCGGGACCTCGTTCGGGATCGCCCGGAACACGGCGCCGATCCCGGTGTCCTTCCGGAAGACGTTGACCCGGAAGCGGCCGCCGTCCTCCGAAACGTAGGAGAAGTCCACGTCCTCGCCCGTGCGGAAGCGGTCCTGGTGGTGCCGCGTCAGGATCTCGGTGATGTAGCTCTCGAGCTCGGCGGCTGCGAGGTCGCGGAAGCGTATCGGGATCAGGTCGCCGTTCATGCGCAGCATCGGCGGCACGCCGACGGCGAGGTGCACGTCCGAGCAGCCCTGCGACGTACCCAGCTTGAGGAAGGCGTCAATGCGCGGCATTGCCGCGGGAGTCAATCACAAGAAAGCCTCGAGCGCCAGCCTCAGCTCGTTCATGGTCTGGAAGCGCTTGGCCTTGTCCACCGCCATGGCCTTCGTGACCAGATCGGAGAGGACCTGCGGCAGTGCGGGGTTGGCCTCGATGGGCGGCTTGGCCCGGCCCTGGACGTGCTGGTACATGACGGACATGTGGTCGCCGCGGTGGTAGGGCGGCATGCCGGTGAGCATCTCGTAGATGATCACTCCGAGCGAGTAGATGTCCGCGCGTGCGTCCACCTTCTTGCCGAGGATCTGCTCCGGCGCCATGTACTTCGGCGAGCCGATCACGTAGCCGGTCTTGGTGAGCTGGGTCTCGCCCTCGCGGACCGCCGCGGCGACGCCGAAGTCAACGATCTTGAGCACGTCCTGGTCGTTGATCAGCACGTTCGCGGGCTTGAGGTCGCGGTGCACGATGCCCTGCGCGTGGGCTACGTGCATGCCCGTCGCGATGTCGATGCCGAATCGGGCCGCGCGGCGGATGTCCATCGGCTTCCCCTCGCCGAACTCCGCGCCGAGCGTGTGCGAGGGAAAGTACTCCATCGAGATGGCGAAGTTCCCGCGGATGCGCAGGAAGTCATATATGCGGATCACGTTGGGATGCGTGATCTTGCGGCTGTAGCGCAGCTCGTGGACGAAGCGCTGCATCATCTCCTCGTCCTGGGAGACGCTCGGGTTGAGGAACTTGAGGACGACGCGCACGTCGCCGCTCTTGAGCGTCGAGATGTCGAGCTTCGCCTGCGTCTCGGCCGCCTTGACGATCGCCGCGATGTCGGCCGAGTCCACCAGCATCGTGTGGGCGGCGTCGACCGGGCCAAGGGCGACCGAGTTGCCGCTCGTGCCCGTGCCGGCGAGGCCGCCGAGGCCGGGCGCGACCTTGGGCTGCGGGCCCGTCTGCGAGATCGACGCGCGGTACAGCGCCTCGATCTCGCTGATCGCGCGGCGGGCCGCGGTGGCGACGGTCGGCTCCGGGGAGGCGACCAGCGGCAGCATCCGTGCGCGTACCGCTTCGTAGTTCTGCTCGTCCGCCAGCTTGGTGAGGGCTATGAGGGACTCCGTCACGGCACCGACATCCCTGCTGGCCAGCACGCCGAGCACGGGCTCCGTGGCGCGCGGGTCCTTGAGCAGGCCGAGTGCGCGGATGACCGCCATGGTGGCCTTGCCGCCCTGCGTCAGCATCTCGAGAAGCCGCGGCACGGCCTTCTTGCTGCCGATGGAGCCCAGTGCGTCCACCGCCCGCTCGCTGACCCACCAGTCCGGGTCCCCGGTGGCCTCGATCAGGTGGTTCACCGCCCGCTCGTCGCGGGTCTGGTTGAGGATCTCGATGGCCGTGCGGCGGATGTGTTCGTCGCGGTCGGTCACCAGCGACAGGGCGGCGTTGATGACACGCGGACCGCCGATCTTGCCGAGCGCATCGGCGGCGCGGCTGCGGACCCACCAGTCGTCGTCCTTGATGGCGGCGAGCAGGTACTTGACCGAGGATTCGTCGCCGACCTCGTTCAGCACCTCGACGGCGGCGCGGCGAGCGTACTCGGACTCGTCCTTCAGCACGTCGACGAGGTGGCGCACGGTGTCGGGGTGTTTGGCCTTGCACAGGACCTCGACAGCCAGGTTCTGCACGTCCATCTCGTTGTCGCGCAGGGCCGGCGCGACGATCGCGGGGTCCACCTGCGCGTTCATGCTGGCGAGCGACTGCAGGGCCGCCGAGCGCACCAGCTTGTTCGGGTCCCGGACGCAGGCCTGCAGCGCGTCGACCACGCGCGGCTGCCTGAACCGCGACAGCAGGCCGATGATGTGGACGCGGCCGATCGGGTCCTTGCCTTCCACGCGCGCGAGCAGTTCGCCGAGCGAGGACTCGTCCGCCATCTCGCCGATGATCCGGAACAGGGCTGCCTTCTCGGAGGGTTCCTGGGCGTAGGCGGCGTTCAGGAGGTCGCGCAACGTCAGCCGGTTGCGCTGGGCGCCGATGACGTTCAGCAGGGCCGGCCGGGACACCGAGGGGTTGCCGAGCAGGTCGAGCAGCTGGGTCGGGTTGTAGTTGCGCGCCGAGGCCAGCGCCCAGGCGACCCCCGTGACCGTCCGGCCGTTTTCCTCCGCCAGCGCCTTGGCCAGGCGTGGAAAGGTCTTGTTGTCGGTGAGGGCGATCAGGACGTCGACGAAGGCGACGGTTTCAGCCTTGTCCGCCGTCGCGAGTGCCGCGAGGATCGGGTCGATCGCCGACCCTCCGAGTCCCTTGAGCCGCTCGAGCGCCTTGCGCGCCGTGGGGCTGTCCGGATCGCCGGACTCGCGGATCTCCGCGATCAGCCGGTCGGCGCGAAAGGCGGACAAGAATCCCATTCAGACCCTCAGGCTGCCGGGCCAGGACCCGCCGCCCACCGATGGACACTCCCAGTCGCGGGAGACGCCGCCGGCCGGGCGGCGTCCGGGACTTGAGCCAAGAGGAAAGTATGCCACAGGGATCTCGCCGCACCCGTGCCTCTGCGGCGGTTCCGCTACAATCCCAGCCCCCTTGGCCCAAGCCCCTGGCGGTGCCCGCGTGGCCCCCGCGGCGCGGAGAACGGACGGATGCATCAGGTCAACGCCGCCCTCCAGGCGGCCGTCGCGAGCTATGTCGAGCCGCTGCTCGCCACGACCCTCGGCCAGGCCGGGGCGCTCGACGCCGCGGCAGCCGCGGGCAGCCGGCTGCGGGTGGAGCTGACGCTCGGGTTCCCCGTCGGCGGTTACGAGGAGACGCTTAGGGCCGGCCTCGGCGCCCACCTCGAGGGTCAGGGCCTGCGGCTGCCGCTCGACCTCGTCCTGAAGAGCCGGGTCCCGGCCTTCGTCGGCAACCGCAGCGTCGCGGCCCTGCCCGGCATCGCCAACGTGGTTGCCGTCGCCTCCGGCAAGGGCGGGGTGGGCAAGTCCACGGTCGCCGCCAACCTCGCGCTCGCGCTCGCCCGGCAGGGCGCCCGCGTCGGCCTGCTAGATGCCGACATCTACGGTCCGAGCCAGCCACGGATGATGGGATTGTCCGGCCAGCGACCGACCGCGCCGGACGGGAAGACCCTCGAGCCGCCCGTGAGCCACGGCGTCAAGGTGATGTCCATCGGCTTCCTGATCGACGAGGAGCAGCCGATGGTCTGGCGTGGGCCGATGGTCTCGCAGGCGCTCACGCAGCTGCTGACCGGCACGCGCTGGGGCGAGCTCGACTACCTCATCGTCGACATGCCGCCGGGCACCGGCGACACGCAGCTCACGCTCGCCCAGCGGGTTCCCCTGTCCGGCGCCGTGATCGTCACGACGCCACAGGACATCGCCCTGCTCGACGCGCGCAAGGGGCTCATGATGTTCCGCAAGGTCGAGGTGCCCGTGCTCGGCATCGTCGAGAACATGAGCGTGCACGTCTGCCCGGAGTGCGGCCACGCCTCGCACATCTTCGGTGCGGGTGGGGGGCGCGAGATGGCGGCCCGCTATGGCGTCGAGCTGCTGGGCGAGCTTCCGCTCGAGCTTGCCATCCGCGAGCAGGCCGACGGCGGCTGCCCGACGGTTGCCGCCGCCCCGGACTCGCAGGCTGGGCTCGCCTACCAGGCGATCGCGCGCCGCGCCGCGGCAGCGCTCGCGCGGGCTGCGGCCGGCGGCGCGGCGGCGTTCCCGAAGATCACCATCGAGGACGAGCAATGAGCATCAAATCCGACCGCTGGATCCGCGAGCAGGCCGAGCGCCACGGCATGATCGAGCCGTTCGCGCCCGAGCAGGTGCGCATGCTGGACGGCCGGCGCATCGTGTCCTACGGCACCTCGAGCTACGGCTACGACGTGCGCTGTGCCAACGAGTTCAAGATCTTCACGAACATCAACTCGACGATCGTGGATCCGAAGCAGTTCGACGTGAACAACTTCGTGGACCTGACCGCCGACGTCTGCATCATCCCGCCGAACTCCTTCGCGCTGGCGCGCACGGTCGAGTATTTCCGCATCCCGCGCAGCACCATGGTCGTCTGCCTCGGCAAGAGCACCTACGCGCGTTGCGGCATCATCGTGAACGTCACGCCGCTCGAGCCGGAGTGGCAGGGCCACGTCACGCTCGAGTTCTCGAACACCACGCCGCTGCCGGCGAAGATCTACGCCAACGAGGGCGTCGCGCAGCTGCTGTTCTTCGAGTCCGACCAGGTCTGCGAGACGTCCTACGCCGACCGCGGCGGGAAGTACCAGGGCCAGCTCGGCGTGACGTTGCCCAGGACCTGAAATGCAGGTGGCGACCGGCCGGGCCTCGGGCGGGCTCCTGCGCCTGCTCCGGGAACGGTGATCACTCGCGGGATTCGATCTTCAGGCACGGTGGGCTCCGCTCGCCGCTCGAACCCATGCCCAGGATACCCTCCCAGCAGTCCCGGGTGACCGGTTCGATGGCCGAGAGGACACCCTTTTCGTCGAACGAGATGACGATGCGGCGATACTCCATGCGCTCGCTGCCTACCCCGGCCGCACTGCCACCGGCGAACAGCACGAAGACCACGCCACCCTTGGAGTAGGCGGAACCATAAGCGAGCCATGTGCCGTCCGGGGCCGCGCCGTCGGCTTCGCCCAGCTTCAGCAACACGTCTTCCCGGGTGGTCACGCCGATCGTCACCCAGTCGAGAGGTTCGGCGGATACGTTTTCGCGGGACGATGCCTCATATCCGGCCGGCAGAGGTATGGGGCAGCCCGCGAGGATCAGGGCGACTGCCGGCAGGGCGGCCCAGCGCAGGACTTCGGGTGCACCGCGGGTGGCCATCTCAAGGCGCCCTGAGCGCGACGAGCGAATGGCGCCGCAGGAGTCCGGCTTCGTCGAAAGCGAGCATCAAGCTGTACGTGACACTCAGGAAGCCCGGCTGCTTCTCCAGGAGGAAGTACCCTCCTTTGTCGCTGCCGAGACGGAAAGCGAGTATTCGCCCTTCTTCGTAGGTAGCGGAAGGCTCGCCAAGCGCCAACAGGGCCTGCTCGCGGGTCGTACGCCCATCCTCGATGAAAGCGAGCAGGTCCGGCTGGCCGGCGGGCGTGCTGGCGCAGGCGCCCAGCAGGAGGAGGGCGAGCGCAGGGGCTGCACGCATCAAATTCTTGACGCCGCCACTCATGGATGACTTCCTTCCGGAGCGCGGTGACTGAGGCGTCTCGCAGGGCACAGGTTCACACCGTGCCGCCAGGCCGGCCATACGTAAATCAGGAAACCGGCTGCCGCCCCGCAATCAACCTCAATCCGCGGCTTCGTACCGCGTGAGCTGCATGTGGAACGCGCGCTTGCCGTCGCGGACCTGCTCCATCCGCACCGGCAGGTACTGCAGCGACGGCGTGAGCCACATCCAGGTGACGCGCCGTCCGCCGGGGCGACGGCTCGTGTAGACGAGCGTTTCGAACTCGCCCGCCGGCGTGGTCACCCGCTCGCGCCGCTCGAACTTGACCTCGGTCTCGCGCAGCTGTCCGCCGTCGATCATGGGCAGGTTTGCCGGCTCGCGGCCGGCGAGCAGCGCCACCATCATCGCGAGCTGCGAGGACACCGGGTCCTGGGTGCCGGGCGCGACCGCGAGGTCCACCGGCTGGCCCTTCGCGTCGCCCGTGACGCGCCCAGCCTGCCAGTCGAAGGCAAGGTTCGCGTCTTCCTTCTTGCGCGACGCGCCATCGTCGAAGCGGAAGCGCTGCGGCCGCACCTCGGCGCCGTCCACGGTGAGCCACGAGGTCTGCACGAGGCGCCCGCTCGCGATCAGGCGCGCGAGCCCCTGGGCGTCGGAGCGGGACTCGAAGATCCACCGGCCAGGCCCCGCGCCCGGCTTCAGCTCGAAACGGCTGGTCCCGACGTTCATGGAGCCGTAGCTCACGGCGTAATCGGCCACGAAGGGGGCGAGCGCAGGGGTGGCCGCCGCAGCCGAGAGGCTGGCGAACGACAGCAGATACGCTGCAAGCGCGGGTCCTGTCCTCATGCCTCACCTCGCTGCACCGGCTGCTGGAGCCTCTGGCCGTCGAGCCACGCGGCGCCGTGCTGCCAGCGGAGCCTGCCCTCGGCGAACCAGCCGACGGCCTCGGGGTAGATGCTGTGCTCCCAGCGCTGAACCCGCGCTGAAAGTGACTCTTCCGTGTCGCCGGGCAGCACCGGCACGCGTGCCTGGATGACCCCTGGGCCCGCGTCGAGTTCCTCCGTCACGAAGTGCACGGTGCAGCCATGCACGGCGTCGCCCGCTTCCAGCACGCGCCGGTGCGTGTGCAGCCCGGGATAGGCCGGCAGCAGCGACGGGTGGACGTTGAACATGCGGCCCTCGTAGCGGCGGACGAAGCCGCCGTCGAGGATGCGCATGAAACCGGCGAGCGCCACGAGTCCCGGCGCGGCCGCATCCACGGCGGCGGCGAGCGCTTCGCCGTAGGCGGCGCGGCCGCGATGGCTCGCCGGCGGGACGACGGTCGCGGGAATCCCCAGCTCGCGCGCGCGATCGAGGCCTTCCGCGTTGGCCCGGTCGCTGATCACGGCCGTCACGCGCGCCGGAATCCGGCCCGAGAGGCCTGCCCGGGCCAGTGCCACCATGTTGCTGCCCCGGCCGGAGATGAGGACCACGAGGCCGAGGGGCGCGACGGTCACCCGATGCGGACCTCGCCCGCGCCCGGCACGACCTCGCCGATCACGGTGGCCGTCTCGCCGGCGTCTCGCAGCATGGCGAGTGCGCGGTCGACGGCATCGGGCGGCACCTGCAGCGTCATGCCGATGCCGCAGTTGAAGGTGCGGTGCATCTCGGCGTCGGCGATGTTGCCGGTGCGCTGGATCCAGTCCCAGACCGGTCCGCGCGTCCAGGCGCCCGGGTCCAGGCGCACCGCGAGGCCTTCGGGCAGCACGCGCGGGATGTTGTCGGTGAGGCCGCCGCCGGTGATGTGCGCGATGCCGTGCACGGGCAGCTCGGCGAGCAGCGCGAGCATCGGCTTGACGTAGATGCGCGTGGGCTCGAGCAGCCGGTCGAACAGCCGCTCGCCGTCGAGCATCGTCGTCGCGTCGGCGCCGGCGCGCGCGACGAGCCGGCGGATCAGCGAGTAACCGTTCGAGTGGGGCCCGGAGGAGGCCAGCCCGATCACGACGTCGCCGGCGCGGGTGCCGGACCCGTCGAGGATGCGGTCGCGCTCGACCACGCCCACGCAGAAGCCGGCGAGATCGTAGTCGTCCGCGGCGTACATCCCGGGCATCTCGGCCGTTTCGCCGCCCACCAGCGCGCAGCCGGCGAGCTCGCAGCCGCGGGCGATGCCTGCGATCACGCGCTCGGCGACGTCCACCTCGAGCCTGCCGGTCGCGTAGTAGTCCAGGAAGAACAGCGGCTCGGCGCCTTGAACGACCACGTCGTTGACGCACATGGCCACGAGGTCGATGCCGATGCCGTCGTGGCGGCCGGTGTCGATGGCGAGGCGCAGCTTGGTGCCGACGCCGTCGGTGCCGGCGACCAGCACCGGCCGGCGCCAGCGCTCGAGCGGCAGCTCGACCAGCGAGCCGAAGCCGCCGATGCCGCCCAGGACCTCGCGGCGCATGGTGCGCCGGACGTGGGGCTTGATGCGCTCGACCAGCTCGTCGCCCGCGTCGATGTCCACGCCGGCGTCGCGATAGGTGAGGGAGGTGGGTTCGCTCATGGGCTGAGGTAGTATTCTAACCCCATCCCGTCGCCGGCTCCCTGCCACATGACGCCCACCGCCCGTGCCCGCCGCCGCTTCGCCTGGCTCGCGCCGGTCCTGCTGGCCTTCGCGCCGCTCGCCGGGGCGGCCGACATCGGCAACCTCTACGAGGTCAGCGTGCCGGTGCAGGGGTCGGGGGAGGCCGCCGACCGGCGCGCCTTCGGCGAGGCCATGGGGGCGGTGCTGGTCCGGGTCACGGGCCGCCGGGACGCGCCGGGCATGCCGGCGCTCGCGCCGCTGGTGCAGCAGCCCCAGCGCTATATCCGCACGTACCGTCGGGTAGCGGGCGGCCTCATGGCCGTGAGCTTCGACGGCAACGCGGTCGAGCAGGCCGTCGCCGCGGCCGGCCTGCCGTTCTGGGGGGGCGAGCGTCCCCTCACCATGGTCTGGCTGGTCGGCAGCCGCGGGCAGCTCGTGAGCGCCGCCGCGAGCCCCGAGCGCCGCGCCGTGGATCTCGTCGCCGCCCAGCGCGGCCTGCCGCTCGCCTGGCCGGTGGGCGATGCCCTCGACAGCCCCGAGCAGCGGGCGCAGCAGGCGTCCTCGGGCAATGTCGCAGCACTCGTCGAGGCCGCGGCGCGCTACGGCGCGGACGGGGTGCTCATCGGCCGTCCGGCGGACGGCGGCTTCCGCTGGACGTTCGCCTCGGCGGGGCAGACGCGCGAGGTGCGCGGCCCGCTCGAGGAAGGTGTGCACCTGGCGGCGGACCAGCTGGCCGCGCGGCTCGCGGTCGCCGGCGGCGCGAGCCGCCGCGAGCTCGCGGTGGAGGTCGGCGGCGTGGGCAGCGCCGCCGCCTATGCGGAGGTCGGCCAGCTCCTCGCCGCGCTCGAGCCGGTGCGTTCGATCGCCGTCCGCGAGGTCCGGCCGGATGCCGTGCTCTACGCGATCACCGTCCGCGGCGACGAGGCCGGCCTCAGGCGCGCCATCGCCGCCACCGGCCGCCTCGTGCCCGCGGGAACCTCGCCAGCGGGCCCGGTCTTCCGCTACCAGCCGTGAGCCTGTCGCTGCTGCCCAACCTGCTGTGCGTCCTGCGCATGGTGCTGGCCGTGCCCCTCGTGTGGACGCTCATCGAGGGCCACTTCGCCTGGACCCTGCTGATCTTCCTCGTCGCCGCCGCCACCGACGGCCTCGACGGCTTCCTCGCCAAGCGGCTCCACTGCGAGACCGAGCTCGGCAAGCTGCTCGACCCGATCGCCGACAAGCTGCTGCTGGTGAGCGCGTTCGTCGCCCTCACGATCATCGGGCTGGTGCCGCTGTGGCTCACCGCGACCGCGGTGGCGCGCGACCTGATCATCGGCGGCGGGGCGGCCGTCTACCGCCGCCTGTTCGGGCCGCTGCAGGGCCGGCCGACCTGGCCCAGCAAGATCAACACGGTGTTCCAGCTCTCCTACGGGCTCGCGGTGGTCGCCGCGGCGGCCGCGCCCGCGCTCGTGCCGCAGGCGATCGTCATCGCCCTTGGCGCGACGACGTTCGTGACGACGGTCGTCAGCGGCGCGGACTACGTGTCGCTTTACGCGCGCAAGGCCGCGGCCGTGTCGCGGTCGCGTGCCACCGGTGCAGAGCTTCCCAAGTGACCATGCGCCAGCTGCCGCTCGGCGTGAGGCTGCGGGTCGGCTCGCGGTTCTCCACCTTCGTTCCCGGGGAAAATGCCGCCGCCGTGGCCGAGCTCATGCAGCTGTCGGGGCGCGGCGGCCCGCAGGCGGCCTGGCTGCACGGCCCGCCGGGCAGCGGCCGGACCCACCTCCTGCAGGCGGCCTGCGCCGCGGCGGGCGAGGCCGGGCGTGCCGCGGCCTACCTGCCGATGCGCGAGCTGGCCGCGGGAGAGCCCGGCGTGCTCGCCGGGCTGGAGACACTCGACCTCGTGTGTCTCGACGATCTCGAGGCTGTCGCGGGCGGTGCGGACTGGGAGCGCGCCCTGTTCGGCCTGTACAACGAGCTCGGCGAGCGGGGCGGCCGGCTCGTAGTCGCGGCGCGCGAGCCGCCGGCGCGCAGCGGCTTCGCGCTGCCGGACCTCGCCTCGCGCTTCGCCGCCGCGAGCGTCCTGCCCCTGCGGCCGCTGCGCGAGGAGTCCCAGGGCGAGGCGCTCGCCGGGCGCGCCGCCGCGCAGGGCCTCGACCTTCCCGAGGACACGCTCCAGTACCTGCTGCGCCGGGCGCCGCGGGATTTCGCCGCGCTATGCCGGCTGCTGGACGAGGTGGACGTCGCGTCGCTCGCGGCGCAGCGGCGCCTGACGGTGCCGCTGGTGCGCGAGGTTCTCGACCGGCAGGGTCACTGAGCGGCCGATTCCGAACGCAGCCAGGCCACGACCGCGGCGAGTCCCGCGAAGGCGAGCAGGCCGGCGACGAGCGCGTAGGGGCGGGCCGCCGGATTGGCCACGAACTCGGTGAGCGACCAGGTCATCGCCGGCGCCAGCGTGAGCGGGGCCCAGCGGTAGCTGCGCCGCCGCCGCGCCATCAGGCCCGGCAGCGGCAGGGCGAGCGGCGCCACGGTCAGGAGCACCGCGACCACCGCCGCCACGCGCGGAAGCGTGATCGCGTACCACGCCAGCAGGGTGAGGGCGAGCAGGCCCCAGACCGCCAGCACGGCCAGGCGCGCGTGATCGGCGCGTGGCTGACTCACGGCGTGCGTCCCGCGAGGCGAAGCGCGGTCTCTGCGAGGCGCCGTCCGAGCGCCTGCGCGAGCAGTCGTTCGTCGGCATCGAGCGTCGGCTCCTGCGACTGCCCGGCGACCCTGCTTGCGCCATAGGGCGTCCCGCCGCCACGCGTCGTGGCCAGCGCCGCCTCGGTGAACGGCAGCCCGACGAGCAGCATGCCGTGGTGGAGCAGCGGCAGCATCATCGTGAGCAGCGTGCTCTCCTGCCCGCCGTGGGGCGTTTGCCCCGAGGCGAAGACCGCCGCCGGCTTGCCGGCCAGCGCGCCGGAGAGCCACAGCGATCCCGTGCCGTCGAGGAAGGCCTTGAGCGGCGCCGCCATGTTGCCGAATCGGACGGGGCTGCCCAGGGCGAGGCCGGCGCATTCCTCGAGGTCGCGCAGCTCGGCGTAGGGCGCGCCGTTATCTGGCACGGGCGGCGCGGCCACCTCGGTCACGGCCGCGACCGGCGGGACGCTGCGCACGCGGGCCGCGGCGCCGGGCACGGATTCGATGCCGCGCGCCACGTGGCGCGCGAGCTCCGCGGTGCCGCCGTAGCGCGAATAGAACAGCACCAGGATCTCGGTCATGAAGTGGATTCTCCTGCCGCGGCCGGGGCTTGGCTACGCCGGCTGCGCATCCTGCAAGCATTGCGGCGTCGGCGCAACGGCGGCTCGCCAGGAGTCCACCCGCCTTGCTTGACGCTGGCTCGGCGGCGCTGCTAGGGTCGCTGAGATTCACCAACGCGTTCAAACGGTTACCTGATGCGCGCGCCCGTCATCGCGGCCCTGCTCTCGCTCCTCGCTGCCTGCGGCGGGGCGCCCGTGCAGCAGATGAGCGACGCGCGCCAGGCGGTCCGGGCGGCCCAGGCGGCGGGCGCCGGCGAGTACGCGCCCGAGCAGCTTGCCCAGGCGCAGCGCCTGATCGAGGAAGCGCAGGACGGCCTCCGCCGTCACGACTACCGCTCCGCCGAGAGCGCGGCCGTGGAGGCGCGGCGTACCGCGCTTCAGGCGCTCGAAGTCTCGCGCTCGGCGCGGGCCGCGCCGCCGCCGGATCGCACGTGACCCCCACGCGGGTCGTGCGCCGCGCCCGGGTAGAGGGGCGCGTCCAGGGCGTTTACTTCCGTGCGAGCACGGCAGAGCGCGCCACGGCGCTCGGCCTGCATGGCTATGCGCGCAATCTGCCCGACGGCGCCGTCGAGGTGCTCTGCGCGGGCCCGCTCGAGGCCGTCGAGTCGCTGCTCGACTGGCTGTGGCAAGGCCCGCCGATGGCGCGCGTGGACGCGGTGTGCGTGGAGGCGGCCGACGGCGCTGCCGTTCCCGAAGGGTTCCTGAGACGCTGAGGCGGATGCCTCAGCGGTGCCAGCGCGACTGCAGCCGCCCGAGCACGAGGTCCGGGTAGGTCCGCTTGCCCAGGCTGCCGTTATAGCGGCCGAGTGCCCGGAAGTAGTCGCCGCGCTCGCGCTCGAGGTAATGCGCGAGGATGCTCGTACCCATGCGGATGTTCATCTCGATGTCGATGAGGTCCCGGCGCTGCAGCCCCAGGTGGGTCGGCCAGAACGGCATCACCTGCATCAGCCCCACGGCGCCCGCATAGGACACCGCGAAGGGATCGAACGCGCTCTCGACGTCGATCACCGCGAGCACCAGCTGCGGACGCTCGCGCAGCATCGGGTGCTTGCGGGACTCGCAGTGCACCGCGCGCAGGATCCGCTGGGCCGTGGCGGAGATGTCCTCGCCGAGGCGCAGGTCCGGCGGGCGGCGCTTCAGGCGCTGCTCGACGCGCGGCTGCATCAGCGCGTACCAGACGACGTCGTCGTACTTGTCCTCGAAGCAGGGTCCCTGCGAGAGCGCGTTGCGCAGCACCTTCTCGAGCCCGGGCTCCTGCTGGCGCTGCGCGTGGGATTCTCCCGCGACGAGCGGCAGGAGCAGCAGGGCGAGGACGGCCAGTGCGCGCGCCATGGCCTGGGTTCCCGGCAGCCTCAGCCGGGAACCCCGAGGCGCGCGCGCAGGGCGTCCACGGCGCCCTCGAGCGGCAGCTCCTCGTTGTCGGCCGCGCGGCGGTGGCGGTATTCGAGCTTGCCGGCGTCGAGCCCGCGCTCCGCGATGACCACGCGATGCGGGATGCCGAAGAGCTCGGCGTCCGCGAACTTCACGCCCGGGCGCGCGTCGCGGTCGTCGAGCAGGACCTCCACGCCGGCCGTGGCGAGGTCGCGGTAGAGCGCCTCGGCGGCCTCGCGCACGCGCGCAGACTTCGCCCAGTTGAGCGGCACCAGCACCACCTGGAACGGCGCGATCGGCTCCGGCCAGACGATCCCGCGCTCGTCGTTGTTCTGCTCGACCGCCGCCGCGACCACGCGGGTCACGCCGATGCCGTAGCAGCCCATGCGCATCACGATGGACTTGCCCTGCTCGTCGAGCACGGTGGCGCCCATCGCCTCGCTGTACTTGCTGCCGAGCTTGAAGATGTGGCCGACCTCGATGCCGCGGGCGATGCCGAGCGTGCCGTGACCGTCGGGCGAGGGGTCGCCGGCGACGACGTTGCGCAGGTCGGCGACCTCGGGCTCCGGGCAGTCGCGGCCGAAGTTCACGCCCGTGAGGTGCCAGTCGGTTTCGTTCGCGCCGGTGACGAAGTCGGCCATCGCCGCGACGGTGCGGTCCGCGATGACGCGGCCCGAGAAACCCACGGGTCCGAGCGAGCCCGGGTCGGCGCCGAAGGCGGCGCGGATCGCGGCGGGCGTGGCCATGCGCGCGGGGCTCGCCAGTCCGGCGAGCTTGCCCACCTTGACGAGGTTCACCTCGTGGTCGCCGCGCACCAGCAGCAGCACCGGCGCGCCGTCGTGGGACTCGACCACGAAGGCCTTCACGGTGCGCTCGACCGGAACCGAGAGGAATGCCGCGAGCTCGGCGATCGTCTTCACGCGGGGCGTGTGCACGCGCGTGGCGGCCTGCGAGGGCGCCGGGCGCGGCGCTGCAGGCGCGAGCGCCTCGGCCATCTCGACGTTCGCCGCATAGTCGGAGCCGTCCGAATACGCGATCGCATCCTCGCCGGAGTCGGCCAGCACGTGGAACTCCTGCGAGCCGGTGCCGCCGATCGCGCCGGGGTCCGCCTGCACGGCGCGGAAGCGCAGGCCGAGGCGGGTGAAGATGCGGTCATAGGCCACGTACATCTTCCGGTAGCCCTCGTCGAGCGAGGCCTCGTCCGCGTGGAAGCTGTAGGCGTCCTTCATGAGGAACTCGCGCGCGCGCATCACGCCGAAGCGCGGGCGGATCTCGTCGCGGAACTTGGTCTGGACCTGGTAGAAGTTGACCGGCAGCTGGCGGTAGCTCTTGAGCTCGCGCCGCGCGAGGTCGGTGACGACCTCCTCGTGCGTGGGCCCGAGCACCATGTCGCGGTCGTGGCGGTCCTTGAAGCGCAGCAGCTCCGGGCCGAACTGGTCCCAGCGGCCGGACTCGACCCACAGCTCGCCGGGCTGGGCGACCGGCATGGACACCTCCAGCGCGCCGGCCCGGTCCATCTCCTCGCGGATGATGCGCTCGACCTTGCGCAGCACCCGAAGGCCCATCGGCAGCCAGGTGTACAGGCCGCCGGCCAGGCGGCGGATCAGGCCGGCGCGCAGCATCAGCCGGTGGCTCACCACCTCGGCGTCGGCCGGCTCTTCCTTGAGGTTCTGGATCGGGTAGTCTGTGAGGCGCATCGGCGTTCCGTCCGGCGCCGGCGGCGCCTTGGCAGCCGCGTATCTTAGGCGCAGGCGGGCCCCGCCGCCATGCGGGGGCGGCGCGGCCTGTGACCGGCCCGGCAGAAAACCTTATGATCCCCGCAGGCCGCCGGACCTCCGGAACGCAACCTCCATGAACCTCGAACACAGTCCACCGCCCGTCCGCCGCGGCATCTACCTGCTGCCGAACCTGCTCACGACGGGCTGCCTGTTCTCCGGCTTCTACTCGATCATCGCCGCCACGGACGGCAATTTCGAGCGGGCCGGCCTCGCGATTTTCGTCGCCATGGTCTTCGACGGACTCGACGGCCGCGTGGCCCGCCTGACCGGCACCGAGACCCCGTTCGGCAAGGAGTTCGACAGCCTGGCCGACATGGTGGCCTTCGGTCTCGCCCCGGCGCTCGTCTGCTACCAGTGGGGCATGGAGCGCATCGCCGAGTACGGCGCCGCGTGGGGACGCTTCGGCTGGGTGGCCGCGTTCTTCTACTGCGCCGCCGCCGCCATGCGGCTTGCGCGCTTCAACACGAAGACTGCCACGCAGGACAAGCGATACTTCGAAGGCCTGCCGAGCCCCTCGGCCGCCGCGATCGTGGCCGCTTTCGTCTGGACGGCCCACAAGTACAGCATCGAGGATGGCCTGACCGGACTCGTGCTGGCGTTCCTGATCACCGCGAGCGCCGGTGCGCTGATGGTGAGCAAGTTCTCGTACCGCAGCTTCAAGGAACGCGCGGCGGGCGAGCGCGTTCCCTACTCCAGGTTCCTGGTCGTGCCGCTGGTGTTCGCGCTGATCGCGCTCGACCCGCCGGTCGTGCTGCTGGCGCTGTTCGGCGGCTTCGCACTGTCGGCGCCGATCCAGTGGCTGTGGCGCAAGCTGCGCCGCAGGCCGCGCGACGCCGCCGCGGGCTGATCCCGTGGACGCCCGGCGGCAGGCCGTCCTCGACGTCCTCGGCGTGACCCGCTACGTCTCGCGCGCAGCGCCCGCGGCGCCGTCGCCCGGGTCACCCACCGGGCCCGCTGTCCCATCCACGGGCGAAGCCCCGGAGGCGATGGGCTGGGAGGCGCTCGAGCAGGCGGTCACCGGCTGCGCGCGCTGCGGCCTGTGCGCGTCGCGCACGCAGACGGTGTTCGGCACCGGCGACCGCGCGGCCAGCCTGATGGTCGTCGGCGAGGCGCCAGGCGCCGAGGAGGACCGGCAGGGCCTGCCCTTCGTCGGGCGGGCAGGGCAGCTCCTGAATGCCATGCTGCGCTCGGTCGGTTTCGCCCGCGAGCAGGTCTACATTGCCAACGTGCTCAAGTGCCGCCCGCCGCGGAACCGCGACCCCGAGCCGGCCGAGGCGGAGCAGTGCCTGCCCTACCTTCGCCGGCAGATCGAGCTGGTGGCCCCGCGGGCGCTGCTGTGCGTCGGGCGCATCGCGGCCCAGAACCTGCTCGGCACGGACGCCAACCTCGGCAACCTGCGCGGGCAGGTCCTGAGGCTCGGCGGTACGCCCGTCGTCGTGACCTACCACCCGGCGTACCTGCTCAGGACGCCGGCGCACAAGCGCCGCGCCTGGGACGATCTCAGGCTCGCGCGATCGCTGGTGGACATTGGCGACGGCGCCTGAAACCTTCGGCCAGGCCGGCTGGCGCTTCCGGCCCATGGGCGCGGCCGACGTCATGGACGTCCTGGAACTCGAGCAGTCCTGCTACCGCTTCCCGTGGAGCGAGCAGGTGTTCCGTGACTGCCTGCGGGTCGGCTACGACTGCTGGGTCGTGGATTCGGGCGACATCGTGTCGGGCTACGGGATCATGTCCATGGGCGCCGGCGAGTGCCACGTCCTGAACCTGTGCATCGACCCGTCGCTGCGGCGCCGCGGCGCGGGCCGCGCGCTGCTCCTGAAGCTGCTGCGCCGGGCGCGCGATGCCGGCATGGAGCACGCCTTCCTCGAGGTCCGGCCGTCGAATCCCGCCGCGATCGCGCTCTACCGCGGCGTCGGCTTCGAGCCCATCGGCCTGCGCCGCGGCTACTACCAGGCGGAGGGCGGGCGCGAGGACGCGATGGTGCTGCGCCTCGAACTCGCGCAGCTGCCCGGGTTCTAGGAGTAACCGGCGCGGCCGCGCCCGCGCCGGCCTGGCGGAGCCTGCCCGGTCTTTTCGGGTAGAATCGCGCGCCTTGTAGCCGCTTCGCGCCCCCGCGGCGGCCCGTCCCCTGACGACAGAGCCCATGGCCGACATCGATCCCGAAATCGCGCGCCGCCGCACCTTCGCCATCATCTCGCACCCCGACGCGGGCAAGACCACGCTGACCGAGAAGCTGCTGCTGTTCGGAGGCGCGATCCAGATGGCCGGCACGGTGAAGGGCCGCAAGGCCGCGCGCCACGCGACCTCGGACTGGATGCGCCTCGAGCAGCAGCGCGGCATCTCCGTGACCTCCTCGGTCATGCAGTTCCCCTTCCGCGGCCGGATCGTGAACCTCCTCGACACGCCCGGCCACGAGGACTTCTCCGAGGACACCTACCGCACGCTCACCGCGGTCGACTCGGCGCTCATGGTCATCGACTGCGCCAAGGGTGTCGAAGAGCGCACCATCAAGCTGATGGAGGTCTGCCGGCTGCGCGACACGCCGATCATGACCTTCATCAACAAGCTCGACCGCGAGGGCCGCGACCCGATCGAGCTGTTCGACGAGATCGAGCGCGTGCTCGGCGTGGTGTGCGCGCCGGTGACCTGGCCGATCGGCATGGGCCGCGCGCTGAAGGGCATCTACCACCTGCTCGAGGACCGCATCTACGCCTACGATGCGGCCGAGGGCGGCCGCGTCGGCCGCAACCTCACGATCGACGGGCTGGCCTCCCCGGAAGCCGGCGAGTTCCTCGGGGACAGCGCCCGGTCCTTCCGCGACGAGGTCGAGCTGGTGCGTGGCGCGACGCCGGCCTTCGACCCGGCGCTGTACCTCGCGGCGAAACAGACGCCGGTGTTCTTCGGCTCGGCCATCAGCAACTTCGGGGTCGAGGAGCTGCTCGCCGCCTTCGTCGAGCACGCCCCCTCGCCGCGCCCGCGCGCCACGACGACGCGCGCCGTCGAGCCGGGAGAGGGCAAGCTCACCGGCTTCGTGTTCAAGATCCAGGCGAACATGGACCCCGCGCACCGCGACCGCATCGCGTTCCTGAGGCTCTGTTCCGGCCGCTACCAGCGCGGCATGCGCATCCGGCACGTGCGCCTGGCCAAGGACCTGCGCATCGCCGATGCGCTCACCTTCATGGCCTCCGACCGGGAACGCGCCGAGGAAGCCTGGGCCGGCGACATCATCGGCCTGCACAACCACGGCACCATCAACATCGGCGACACCTTCTCCGAGGGCGAGGAACTCGCCTTCACCGGCATCCCGAGCTTCGCGCCGGAGATGTTCCGCCGCGCGGTGCTGAAGGACCCCCTGCGCATGAAGGCGCTGCAGAAGGGCCTCGACCAGCTCTGCGAGGAGGGCGCCACCCAGATCTTCCGGCCGCTTCGGAACAACGACCTGATCCTCGGCGCCGTCGGGCCGCTGCAGTTCGACGTCGTCGCCTTCCGCCTCGCCGACGAGTACGGGGTGCAGTGCACCTTCGACGGCGTCAGCGTCGCCACGGCCCGCTGGGTGGACGGCCCGGACGCGAAGAAGCTCGAGGAGTTCCGCCACAAGGCCTACGAGCACCTCGCGGTGGACCACGCGGGTGCGCTCGTCTACCTCGCGCCGAGCCGCGTGAACCTCCAGCTCGCCATCGAGCGCGCGCCCGACATCCGCTTCCGCGAGACGCGGGAGCACTAGGGTGGCACGGAAGAAGGGACAGTCCCCGCTCTTCCGCCGCCCGGTCGTCTCCTGGGCCCTGTACGACTGGGCCAACTCCGCCTTCGCGACGACCGTGATGGCCGGGTTCTTCCCGGTCTTCTTCAAGCAGTACTGGAACGTCGGTGTCGAGGCCTCGGTCAGCACCTTCCGCCTCGGCGTGGCGAACGGCGCCGCGAGCCTGATCATCGCCCTGACCGCGCCGCTGCTCGGCACCATCGCCGACCGCGGCGGCATCCGCGTCCGCCTGCTGCTGCTCGCGACCGTCCTCGGCGCGGCCGCGACGGGCGGGCTCTACCTCGCGGGGGAGGGGCAGTGGCAGCTCGCCGTGGCACTCTACCTCGTCGCGTCGCTCGGCTTCTGGAGCGGCATCACCTTCAACGACGCGCTGATCCTCGACGTGGCCGAGTCGAAGGACGAACTCGACCTGATCTCTGCCTACGGCTACGCGCTGGGCTACGTCGGCGGCGGGCTGCTGTTCGCGGTCAACGTGGCGATGACGCTGAAGCCGGAGTTCTTCGGGCTCGCCTCGGCGGCGGAGGCGGTGCGCCTGTCCTTCGTGACCGTCGCCGCATGGTGGATCCTGTTCTCGCTGCCTGTGTTCCTGTTCGTGCGCGAAGGAAAGCCCGCCGCGCCGCTCGGCCTCCTCGCCGCGGCCCGCTCCTCGTTCGGTGAGCTGAAGGCCACCGTTACCCACGTGCGCCGCTACCGGCCGCTCCTGTGGTTCCTTCTCGCGTACTGGCTCTACATCGACGGCGTGAACACGGTCATCAAGATGGCGGTCGACTACGGGCTGTCGCTCGGCTTCCCCGAGGAGAGCCTGATCGTCGCGCTGCTGCTCACGCAGTTCGTCGCCTTCCCGGCGGCACTCGCCTTCGGCTGGCTCGGCTCGCGGATCGGGGCCGTCAACGGCATCTTCATCGCCATCGCCGTCTACGTGGCCGCGACGATCGGCGCCTACGGCATGCAGAGCGCGACGCACTTCTACGCGCTCGCCGTCGCCATCGGCCTCGTGCAGGGAGGCATCCAGTCGCTGTCGCGCTCCTATTTCGGCGGCCTCGTGCCGGTCGAGAAGCGCGGCGAGTTCTTCGGCTTCTACAACATGGTCGGCAAGTTCTCGGCCGTCATCGGGCCCACGCTCGTGGGCGTGACCGCGCTCGTGACCGGCAGCACCCGCGCCGGGATACTCTCCGTGCTGCTGCTGTTCGGCGTCGGGGCGATCCTGCTGTGGCAGGCGCGGCGGGTCGCCGCGACGGCGCAGAACTGACGCCTTACCGCCCCGGCCCGCGGCGCGGCACGGGCCAGCTCGCCGGGTCGAGCCGGTAGAAGCTCGCGAGCGCGGCGTAGATGTCCGGGTGCGCCGCGGCGATCTCGCGCGGCGTCTCGATGAAGGCCTCGCTCGCCACCGCGAAGAATTCTGCCTCGTCCTCGGCGGCGTAGGGATCGAGGAACGGCTCCTCGCCACGCTCCACCGCCTGGCACAGCGCCTCGTACTCGCGCGCGAGCAGCGCCGCGGGCCCGCTGTCCTCGCGTCCCGCCACGTCGAGCGACACGCCCGTCTCGTGGTCGAGGTAGTGCGCGAACTCGTGCACGACCACGTTGTAGGCCTCGTCCCCGCGACCCCCGGCGGTGACGTCCTCCCACGAGAGGATGATCCGGCTCACGTCCCAGGCCTGCCCCGCGAGCACGCTCTCCTCCTCGGTCACCACGCCGTCCTCGTCGTGCCAGGTCTGGGGAACCACGAACTGCGATGGATACACGAGTACCGAGCGCAGCTCGTCGTAGACGTGCTCGTCGCGGCCGAGCACCAGCAGGCAGGCCTGCGTGGCGATCGTGAGCTTCATCGCGGGCGTGACCTCGAGGCCGCCGCAGCCGATGAATTCCTTCTCGGCCAGGAACACCCGGATGAGGCCGTCGAGTCGCTCGCGCAGCCCGGGCGGCACGCAGCGGTACAGCGGCACGCGCCGCGACAGGATGGCGCGCTCGGCATCGGAGAGGCCGACCGCGCGCAGCGCGGCGCGACGGCGCGCGGCGAGCAGCGGGCCGCCCACGATCCAGGCGATCACGGCGGCGGCGGCGAGGACGACGAGGAGCCCGGCGGTCACGGCCGGAAGTGTCGCACCAGCGCTCGCAGCCGGTCGAGGTCGGCGCCACCTGCGTCCGGCGCGTAGCGTGCGCGCAGGTAGGCCTCGGTGATGGCGGTGGCCGGTCGCGCAAGGTCGGGCCGTGCCGCGAGCAGGCGCGCGAGGAAGTCGCGGGGCGCCTCGTGCGCGGCGCGCTCGACGCCGCGCTTGGCGAGGCGGCGGGTGAAGCGGCGATAGGCTGCCGCCGCGGGGTCGAGCCGCGGCCCGCGGTACTCCCAGGCGAGCCAGGCGGAGACGAGCAGCAGGCCCGCGCCGAGCCCGCCGGCGAGCAGCCACGCGAGCTGGCGCCAGTCGGGGGTCTCGAAGCCGAGTTCCTCGAGGATCCGCTCCTGGCGCGCCGCGTCGAACTTCACCACCCAGTCGTTCCAGCGCGCGTTGACGTTGTCCCAGATCATGCGCGCCTGCCACAGGACCTCTGATTCCCGCAGCAGGCGCCCCGGCACCGGCTCGCCGTCGGGCAGCGCGGCATCGAGCCCGCGCTCGACGCGCTCCGGCGCCACGGCCGCCGTCGGGTCCACGCGAACCCAGCCGCGCCCGGCGAGCCAGACCTCCGACCAGGCGTGCGCGTGCGACTGGCGCACGATCAGGTAGCCGCCGACCGGGTTCCAGTCGCCACCCTGGTAGCCGCCGACCACGCGCGCCGGGACGCCGGCCGCGCGCATCAGCGCGGTGAAGGAGGATGCGTAGTGGCCGCAGAAGCCGCGGCGGGTGTTGAACAGGAAATCATCCACCGAGTTACGGTCGAGCCTCGGCGGCGTGAGCGTGTAGTGGAAGTCCTGCTCGCGGAACATCGCGAGCACGTCGGCGATGAAGGCGGCGTCGTCGTCGGCGGCCGCGCGCATGCGCCGTGCCAGCTCGACGCTCCGCAGGTTGCGCCCCTCGGGCAGCTGGAGATGGCGGTTGCGCAGCGCGGCCGACAGCTCTGCCCCGGCGCGATAGCGAGGATAGGAGCGCGCCTCGTACTGGATCACGGCGCTGATGGGCTGGCGCGTCCAGAGCTGGTAGTCCCAGCTCTGCGCGGCCATGTCGGCCGGCCAGCGGTCCACCATGTCGAGCGCGAAGAGCATGCGCTGCTGGGTCGGTTCGAGCGTGACCGTGTACTCGACGGGCTCGCCGATGAACTCCACCGCCGGGCGGAAGTAGGCCTGGGCGCGCGGGCGTGTCCAGGTGTAGCCGTCGAACTCGGTCAGCACCGGGCCGCGCCAGTAGCGCTGCAGCGGCGGCGGGACCTCGCCGGCGAAGCGCACGCGGAAGGCCACCGTGTCGTTGAGCGTGAGCTCGGACAGGTCACCCGGCGACAGCTCCTCGGTCAGGCCGGTGCTGGCGCGCTCGGAGGAGGGCGCGCCCCAGAAGTGGCCAGCCACGCGAGGGAAGAACAGGAAGAGCACGAGCGCGAGCGGCAGCGCCTTGACGAGCATCGCGCCGGTGGTGCGGAAGGGGCGCGGCGCCGGGCCGGACTCGCCGCTGCGCGCCACGTTGAGCAGCGCCGCCGCGAGCAGCCACATCGCCGGAACGACCCAGGCCGCGGCCCAGAGGTCCTGCTGGTACAGGAACGTCGCCAGGCACAGGAACCAGCCGATGAACACGAGCACGATGTGGTCGCGCGGCGTGCGGGTCTCGAGCAGCTTGAGCGTCCCCATCAGCACGAGCAGCGCCGTGCCGGCGTCGAGGCCGGTGACGCCGCGGTAGCTGACGAGCACGCCCGCGCCGGCCGCGACCGCGGCGGCGGTGCGCAGCCACCGGCCGGGCAGGCCGAAGCCGCGCCACTCGGCGAGGAGCCGCCACGCGGTGACCGCCAGCGCGATGGCGACGACCCAGCCGCGCAGGTGGGCCAGGTGCGGCGCGACCGCGGCCGCGAGGCCCGCGACCGTCCAGCCGAGGCGGCGCATGCCCTCTGGCCTAGGCATCGTCGCGCTCCGGCGCCTGGAATTCCGCCAGCGCCTCGAGGCAGCGGCGTCGCTGCCGCTCGCCGGGCTCCGGCGGGATGACGATTCCCGGCAGCCTCAGGCCGAAGGCCTCGCCCGCCGCGTGCGCGTCCACGATCCAGCGGGCCATCACCGACAGCCGCGCCTCGAGGTCGGCGCCGGGCGCATTCGCGAGGTCGAAGACCGGCGCCGGCGTCACCGTGCCGGCGAACTGCTTCACAAGCAGCTCGCCGCCGCGCGCGTGCGCCTTCCAGGCGATGCGCCGCGGCGGGTCGCCCGGGTGGTAGTCCTTGAGTCCCGCGAAGTCTTCCTCGCCGGCGCCGGCCTCGCCGTCGGCGCTGCCGGCGTCGGAGGGTGGCGGGGGCGGCGCGGCCGCTGCGGGCGCGGGGTAGACGAGGCAGTCGGCCTCGGGGTGCAGCACGGCCCAGGCGCGGAACAGGCTGAACGGGTAGCGCGTCTCGAGTTCGTAGCGCACGAGGCGCACGCGGCCGCGGCGGCGGGTCGGGACGCACAGCGTCAGCCCCGCATCGGCCTCGGCGTCCACGCTGACGGGCCGGCTGCGCCGGCCCGCCGCCGTGGCCTCGAGGTCGAGTCGAGGCTGAACGCTCGGGTTGTCGAGGCTCACCAGGAAACGCGCCTCCTGCCCGGCGAAGGGCGGCTCGGTGCCCGCGCCGCGCAAGGTCACGCCGGCGAGGTTGCGATGGCAGGCGTGCATCGCCACGAGGCCGAGCGAGGCGAGCAGGAACGTGAGCCCGAGGCCGAGGTTGTTCGCGTAGTTGAGCGAGCCGAGGAACATGCCGAAGAGCATCACGCCGAAGGCGAGGCCGAGGCGCGTCGGCAGGATGTAGATGCGGCCCCCGTGCAGCGTGACGGGACCGGCGTCCGGCCCCTGGCGACGCCGGATCCAGCGGTGCGTGGCCTGCCGCAGGCCTGCGAAGCGGGCCATGGCGGCCCTACGGGATCGGTACCGCCTCGAGCAGCGCGCGGGCGAGCTCGGCGGGGCCGCGCCGGTCGGCGGCCTCGCGCGGGCGCAGCCGGTGGCCGACGACGGCGGGCAGCACGGCCTGCAGGTCCTCGGGAAGGACGCCCGCGTGGCCGTGCAGGAAGGCCCAGGCCTGCGCGGCCCGGAGCAGCGAGATCACCGCGCGCGTGGACAGGCCCGAGGCGAACAGCGTGCCGTCGCGCGAGGCGCGCGCGAGCGCCTGCACGTAGTCGAGCAGCGCGTCGCTCGCGTGCACCGAAGGCACCTGCCGCTGCAGCTCGAGGATCGCCTCGGGGTCGAGCGCGGCCGGAACCTCCGCCAGCAGGTCGCGACGGTCGCGGCCGCGCAGCAGCGCGCGCTCCTGCGAGGCGGCGGGGTAGCCGAGCTCGATGCGCATCAGGAAGCGGTCGAGCTGCGACTCGGGCAGCGGGAAGGTGCCGACCTGGTAGGCCGGGTTCTGGGTCGCCACCACGAAGAAGGGCTCGGGCAGCGGGTGCGAGGCGCCGTCCATGGTCACCTGGCGCTCCTCCATCGCCTCGAGCAGCGCGCTCTGCGCCTTGGGCGTGGCGCGGTTGACCTCGTCGGCCAGCACCAGCTGGGAGAACACCGGGCCGGTGTGGAACTGGAACCGGCCGGAATCGCGGTCGTACACGGACACGCCGATCACGTCCGCCGGCAGCAGGTCGCTGGTGAACTGGATGCGCTGATAGCCGAGGCCCAGCACCTTCGCGAGGGCGTGAGCGAGCGTGGTCTTGCCGACGCCCGGGATGTCCTCGATCAGCAGGTGGCCGCGCGCCAGCAGGCAGGCGATCGCGAGGCGGATCTCGCGGTCCTTGCCGAGGACCACGCCGTTCAGCCGCTCCAAGGCGGCTTCGAGGCGATGTCGCTGCTGGCCGGTGGGTTCGCGCAGGGCGTTCATCCCAGGGAGGCTAGCCGGTCGAGCTGCGCGGCGAGTTGCTCCAGTTCACGCTTGAACTGGGCGACCCGGCCCTGCTCCTGCTCGACCACCGCCGGGGGGGCGTTCTGGACGAAGCTGGCGTTGCCGAGCTTGGCCTCGGCCTTCGCCAGCTCCTGTTCCAGCTTCGCGCGGCGCTTGCCGAGGCGGGCGGTCTCGGCGGCGACGTCGATCAGCCCCGCCATCGGCACGAGGATCTTCATGCCGCCGAGCAGGGCTGCGGCCGCGGGCGGCGGCGACTCTCCGGCGGCGAGCGCGCGCGGCCGGGCCACGTTCGCCAGCCGCTCGAGGTAGCCGGCATTGCGCGCTGCGCGCTCGAGGTCCGCCGGTCCGGCATCCTGCAGCAGCACCTCGAAGCGCACCGAGGGCGCGATGTCCATCTCGCCGCGGATCTGGCGGACGCCGAGGATGAAGTCCATCACCCAGCGCATCTCGTCCAGTACGGCCGCATCGGCCTCGCCCGCCGGGGCGGGGAAGGGCGCGCGCATGATGGTCTGGCCGGCGACCCCGGCGCGCGGCGCCACGCGGCCCCAGATCTCCTCCGTGACGAAGGGCATCAAGGGATGCAGCAGGCGCAGCAGCGACTCGAGCGTGCAAAGCAGCGTGCGGCGCGTGCCGCGCCGCGCGGCCTCGCTGGCGTCCGGCGACTGCAGCGCGACCTTGGAGAGCTCGAGGTACCAGTCGCAGAACTCGTACCAGGCGAACTCGTAGGCGGCCTGTGCGGCGAGGTCGAGCCGGTAGGCGGCGAAGCCCTCGCGCACGGCGCGCGTGGCGGCGTCGAGGCGGGCCTGGATCCAGCGGTCGGCGAGCGAGAGTTCCACCGGACCGTCGCCCGGGTCCTGCTCCGTCGCCATCATCACGTAGCGCGACGCGTTCCACAGCTTGTTGCAGAAGTTGCGGTAGCCCTCGACGCGGCCGAGGTCGAAGCGCAGGTCGCGCGACTGGGTGGCCATCGCGGCGAAGGTGAAGCGAAGCGCGTCCGTCCCGTAGGCGGCGATGCCGCCGGGGAACTGCTTGCGCGTGGCCTTCTCGATGCCCGCGGCGAGGTGCGGCTGCATCAGGCCCGTGGTTCGCTTCGCCACGAGCTGCTCGAGGCCGATGCCGTCCACGATGTCGAGCGGGTCGATGACGTTGCCCTTGGACTTCGACATCTTCTGGCCGTCGTGGTCGCGGATGAGGCCATGGACGTAGACCTCGCGGAATGGCACGTCGTCCATGAACTTCAGGCCCATCATGATCATCCGGGCCACCCAGAAGAAGATGATGTCGAAGCCCGTCACCAGTACCGAGGTCGGGTAGAAGCGCGCGAGTTCAGGCGTCTTCCCGGGCCAGCCGAGCGTCGAGAACGGCCACAGCGCCGAGGAGAACCAGGTGTCGAGCACGTCCTCGTCCTGCGACAGCGGCAAGCCGGGCCCGAGACCGTGGCGGGCGCGCACCTCGGCCTCGCTGCGGCCGACGTAGACCTCGCCGCCCGGGCCGTACCACGCCGGGATGCGGTGGCCCCACCACAGCTGGCGCGAGATGCACCAGTCCTTGATGTTGCGCATCCACTCGAAGTAGGTGCGGTCCCAGTTCGCGGGCACGAAGCGGATGCGGCCGTCCTCGACGGCGGCGATCGCGGGCGCGGCGAGCGGCGTGATGCGCACGTACCACTGGTCGGTGAGCCAGGGCTCGACGACGCTGTGGCTGCGGTCGCCGCGCGGAACCATCAGCTTGTGCGGTTCCGCCTTCTCGAGCAGGCCGAGGGCCTCGAAGTCGGCGACCACGCGCTTCCTCGCCTCGAACCGGTCGAGGCCGCGGTAGGCCTCGGGAACCGCTTCGTTGAGGCGGGCGTCGGCGTCAAGGATGTTGATGACCGGGAGCCGGTGCCGCTCGCCGATCTCCCAGTCGTTGAAGTCGTGCGCGGGCGTGACCTTGACGCAGCCCGAGCCGAAGGCCGGGTCCACGTACTCGTCGGCGACGATCGGGATCTCGCGGCCGGCGAGCGGCAGGCGGATGGTCCTGCCGACGAGGTGGCGGTAACGCTCGTCCTCCGGGTGCACCGCGACCGCCGTGTCGCCGAGCATGGTCTCGGGACGGGTGGTGGCCACGACGAGGTGGCCGCTTCCGTCGGCGAGCGGATACCGGAAGTGCCACAGCCGGCCTTCCTCTTCCTCGGAGAGCACCTCGAGGTCGGAGAGCGCGGTCTTGAGCACGGGGTCCCAGTTGACCAGGCGCTTGCCGCGGTAGATCAGGCCCTGGTCGAAGAGCCGCACGAAGGCGTCGGTCACGGCGCTCGAAAGGCCCTCGTCCATGGTGAAGCGGTCGCGACTCCAGTCCACCGAGGCGCCGAGGCGCTTGAGCTGGCGCGCAATGGTTCCGCCGGATTGCTCCTTCCACTGCCACACGCGCTCGACGAAGCGCTCGCGGCCGAGGTCATGGCGGGTCAGGCCCTCGCCGTTGAGCTGCCGCTCCACCACCATCTGCGTGGCGATGCCCGCGTGGTCGGTGCCCGGCTGCCACAGCGCGGCGTCGCCGAGCATGCGGTGGTAGCGCGTCAGCGCGTCCATCACCGTGTCCTGGAACGCGTGGCCCATGTGGAGCGTGCCGGTCACGTTCGGCGGCGGGATGACGATGCAGTAGGCGGGTCCGTCGCCGGCGGGGGCGAAGCAGCCGAGCGCCTCCCAGCGCGCATAGGTGCGCTGCTCGATGGCCTGCGGGTCGTAGGTCTTGTCCATGCGGGGCGGGTCGGGGGAAAACCCGCAGTATACACGGGGACTTGCGGCCTCCCCGGGCGCGCGGCGGGAGGCCCCGGAGGGCTCAGCGCTCGCGCGGCTCGAGGTGCTCCCGGAGCGCCGAGGCCACGATGTCGGGCAGCGCCGCGCGCAGCCGGTCCAGGACGCGCTCGAACATCACGCCCTCGATCTCGCGGGCGGCGTTGTGCAGGAGTTCGTCGGTGAGGTTCAGCGCCCGGCCCACGAGGTCGGCCTGCAGGGCCGCGAGTTCCTCGGGCGAGTGGATCACGATCCCGCTCGAGCCCGACGCGGCGGTCTCGTCCCGCGGCTCCGCCGGCGGCTCCAGCGTGTGCAGCTCGACGACGTCGGTCAGGATGGGCAGGTCCGCCGGGTCGGTGGCGTTCACGCGTCCCCCAGGCTGTGGGTCTCGGGCATGATGCCGCGTTCCCGGTAGGCGCGGAAGCGTTCCCGGCCGGCCCTGCGCCGGGACTCCTCGGCGTCGATGACCTCGACGATGCGCTCGAAGCGCTCGGGCTCGCCCGGCAGCGCGGCCGACAGGTTGACCAGTACCTCGGCGTTGCCGGCCGGCTCGGCGGCGGTGCCGATGCGCACCGGCGCGTCCGCGGCCGCCGCGTCGCCGGCGAGGGCGTGCGGCACGAAGCTGATGTCCGAGAACTGCCACAGGAGCTCGTCGAGGGCCCGGGCGTCGTCGTCGTCGTCCACCGTCACGTGCACGCGGTGCCCCGCATGCCAGGCCTTCTCCACCAGCCGGCAGGCGAGCAGCCGCCGGTCGCGCTCCTCGCGGCCGGGCAGCACGTAGAAGCTGACGCGCGGCTCGCCCAACGCCTTCAGGCCTGCGCGAGCAGCCAGTCCACGAGCAGCGGCACCGGGCGGCCCGTGCTGCCCTTCCTCGCGCCGGTCAGGTAGGCGGTGCCGGCGACGTCCAGGTGCGCCCAGCGCAGGCCGTCGGCGAACCTCCACAGGAAGCAGGCGGCGGTGATCGCACCGGCCTCGCGGCCCGCGACGTTCGCCAGGTCGGCGAAATTGCTCTTGAGCAGATCGGCGTACTCCTCGGCGACCGGCATCGGCCAGGCCGGGTCGTCGGTGCGCTCGCCCGCGTGCTCGAGCTCGCGGCGCAGCCCGGCGTCCGGCGAGAACAGGCCCGAGTAGTGCGCGCCGAGCGCGATCACGCAGGCGCCGGTGAGCGTGGCGATGTCCACCACGGCCCGCGGCTTGTAGCGACGGGCGTAGGTGATGGCGTCGCAGAGGATCAGACGACCCTCGGCGTCGGTGTTCAGCACCTCGATGGTCTTGCCCGACATGGAGGTGAACACGTCGCCGGGCTTGGTGGCTCGGCCGCTCGGCATGTTCTCGCAGGCCGGCACGATGCCGACGACGTTGACGGGGGCCTTCATGGAAGCGATCGCCTCGATCGCGCCGAAGACGCTCGCCGCGCCGCTCATGTCGAACTTCATCTCGTCCATTCCCGGCGGCTGCTTGAGGGAGATGCCGCCGGTATCGAAGGTGACGCCCTTGCCCACGAGCGCCACCGGCGCCCGGCCGGCCTTGCCGCCGCGGTACTCGAGCACGATCAGCTTGGGCGGCTGGTCGGAGCCCTGGGTCACGGACAGGAGGGAACCCATCCCGAGGCGCTTCATGTCGCGCGCCTCGAGGATGCGCACCCGCAGCGTGCGGTGGGTGCGCGCGAGGCCGCGGGCGCGTGTCGCGAGGTAGGTCGGGGTGCAGACGTTCGCCGGCAGGTTGGCGAGGTCGCGCGAGAGCGCCATGCCGCGGGCGATGCCCCCGGCCTCCGCGAGGCCGCGCCGCGCGAGGGCCGCCTCGCCGCGCTCGTTGATGGCGACGCCGAGCTTCGCAAGCTTCGGCGCCGGCGGCTTCTTGCCGCTCTTGAGGTCCGGGATGCGGTAGAAGGCGGAAGCCACGGCGAGCGCCGAGAGGCGCGAGGCATGGTAGGCGTCCACGCCCGCCGGCTGCTCGCCCGCGACATACAGCACGGCGTCGCGCGCGCCCGACTTCTTCAGCCACTCGGCGGCGGCGGTCGCCGCGCGCCTGAGCGACTTGCGCGAGTACTCCTTGCGCGGCCCCAGGCCGACGAGCAGCGCCCGCTCGACCTTGCCGCCGCCGAGGTCGGCGATGGGCAGCGACTCGCCGGCCTTGCCGGAGAAGTCGCCGCGCCGGATGACGCGGCTGATCAGGCCGCCGGCCGCCGCGTCGAGCGCCTGGGCCGCGGCGGAGAGCTCGCCGCCCTCGTAGACGCCCACCACCGCACAGCCGGTCCGCTGCGCCCCCGCGGGCGCCGTGGTCGCGTGGAACTCCATCGAGAATCTCCCCCGTGCATTGGGCCGCCGGCTGCGCCAATTGCGTTGAGCCCGGGGCGGCGCTGGTTTAACGTACTGACGCGCTCGCGCCGTGCGGCGCCGGCTGCGGCAGCCGTGGCGCTAGTGTAATCGAAAGGGGATGCCTTGTTCGGCAGGCTCGACCGCTACGTTCTGCGCGAGGTGGCGGTGGTCTGGGTCGCCGTGACCGGCGTCCTGCTCATGATCCTCGTGAGCAACCAGCTCGCCCGCATCCTCGGCCTCGCCGCCGAGCGCGGCTTCCCGCAGGAAGTCGTGCTGTTCCTGATCGGCCTGACCTCCCTGCAGAACCTGGCCGTGATCATCCCGGTCGCGACCCTGCTGGCGGTGATGATGGCCCTCGGCCGGCTCTACCACGAGAGCGAGATGGCCGCGATGCGGGCCTGCGGCATGGGTCCGGAGCGGCTCTACCTGCCCGTGTTCGCCTTCGCTATCGTGGTGGCGCTGGCGCTGTCCGCACTCGCCTTCGACCTCGGCCCCTCGGCCTACGCCAGGGCCCAGGAGGTGCGTCAGGCCGCGATCCGCGAGGCCGAGTTCGGACGGCTGGAGGCGGGCAAGTTCCGCAGCTTCGCCGGCGGCACTGCCGTCTTCTACGCCGAGCGCGCCGACGGCGACGGGACCCTCCACAACGTGTTCCTGCAGCGCCAGGTCGGCGACCGGGTCGAAGTCGCCACCGCCGCGCGCGCCGTGCACCGCATCGAGGAGGGCGGGCGGCTGCACCTGGTGATCCTTTACGACGGCGAGCGCGTCGAGGGCGTGCCCGGGCAGGCCGATTTCCGGCGGCTGCGTTTCGCCGAGCACGGCATCCCGGTGCGCATCCCCGAGCCGGGCGAGGGCCGGCTCCGGGTCGGGCAGATGACGACGGCGGCGCTGCGGGCCTCGGACAGCCCCGAGGCGGCGGCCGAGCTGCACTGGCGCATCGCCCAGCCGGTGATGGTGCTGACGCTCGCGCTGCTCGCCGTGCCGCTGTCGGCGCTGCGCCCGCGCGAGGGCCGCTACGCCCGCGTGGCGCTCGCCATCCTGGTCTACTTCGTCTACTCGCAGCTCGTGGCCTCCGGCCAGGTCTGGATCGAGAAGGGCCAGCTCGACCCGCGGCTCGGCCTGTGGTGGGTGCACGCGCTCGTGGTCGCATTCGCGCTGTTCCTGCTGCACAGGCAGAGCCCGCTGCAGAACCTCACCTGGTCGCGGGCATGATCACGCGCCTCGACCGCCACCTCGGGCGCACGATCCTCGGCTACAGCGCGATGGTGCTGGCCGTGCTGCTGACGCTGACCTCGCTGTTCACCTTCATCAGCCAGCAGGACGACATCGGCACCGGCACCTACGACGTCCGCGCGGCCTTCCTGTACACGCTGCTGTCCATGCCGCAGCAGGTCTTCGAGCTCTTCCCGATCTCCGCGCTGATCGGCGGCATCCTCGGCCTCGGCGCGCTGGCGCGCGACAGCGAACTGACCGTGATGCGCGCGGCCGGCGTGTCGCCGCTGCGTCTCGGCGGCGCGGCCGCCATGTCCGGCGTCGTCGTGCTCGGCGTGATGTGGGTGGTGGGCGAGTACGTGGCGCCGCCCGCCGACCACTACGGGCGGCAGCTCAAGGTGTTCAGCAAGTTCTCGGAATTCAATGCCGCCGGCAGCCGCAGCTCCTGGTCCAAGGACGGGGCGCTCATGGTCAACATCCGGCAGCAGACGGCCGGCAACCTGTTCGGCGGCATGTACCTTTTCGAGCTCGGCCCGGACCGCGAGATCCGGCGCATCGTCCGGGCCGACCGCGCGGCCGACCTCGGCGGCAGCACCTGGCGCCTCGAAAACTTCCAGGAGACCCGTTTCGGGGAAGACCGGGTCGAGGCCGAGCGCGAGGCGTCGCGCGAGATCCAGGCGAACCTCAACCGGGACTTCGTCGGCCTCGCGGTGTTGTCGCCCGACGCGCTGCCGGTCCGCGGCCTGCGCGACTACGTCCGCCACCTGAAGGCGAACGGCCTCGAGTCGCAGGCCTACGAGGTCGCGATGTGGAGCCGCATCGCCCGCACGGCCTCGGCGGTGCTCGTGTGCCTGCTCGCCGTGCCCTTCGCGCTCGGGCCGCTGCGCTCCTCGGGCGCCGGCGCCCGCACCGTCGCGGGCATCCTGCTCGGCGTGGTGTATTTCCTGGTGAACCGGACCATGGAGAACAGCGCGCAGGTCTACGACCTCCACCCGGTGGTCGCGGCCTGGACGCCGACCGCGCTGCTCGCGATGGTCACGGCCGTGGCCTACTCGAGGTTGCGCTGACTGCTCAGCCGATCCGGACGACGCGGCCGCCCGTCAGCAGGTCCTGCAGCGTGCGGGCCTCGCGGTCGAAGCCCATCCAGAGGTAGTTCATCGCGGCCGGCAGCAGCAGCAGGCCAGGCAGCCAGGCAGCCGAGCCGCCGCGGCTTGCGACCCAGAGCCCGGCCACGGCGGGGACGACGATGGCCGCGCCGGCCAGCAGCCGGCCGGCCGCGTCGCGCCAGCCGATGCGCGAGCCGTCCGGCCGCTCGAGCCGCAGCTTCCACGACATCATCCCGAGCGTCTGTCCGGTGCGCACCCAGGGCAGGCCGAAGAAGCCGAGCGTGAGCAGCGCGATCCAGCCGCGGTAGAGGTATTCATAGGGGCCCGAGTCCTGCGGCGTGATCGCCTCGCCGCCCGTCAGCGGCAGCAGCACCAGCGTGCCGAGGAAGAGCACGGCGATGAGCAGCATCGAGTCGTAGACCAGCGCCGCGAAGCGCCGGCCGAGGCCCGCGGGTCCGAGCGTCTGGCCCTTCACGGGGCGGCGCCCCGCGCGCGCCGCCGCAGGAGGGCGGCCAGCAGCAGGAGCAACGTCACCGTCGCCGCAGGGGCGACGGCCACGTTGAGCCACTTGAGCCGCGCGCCGAGGCGCTCGATGTCGCGGTCGAGCTCGTGGCGCAGGTCGCGAAGCTCGCGACGCATGCGCAGGCGCTCCTCGCGGAAGCGCCCGATTTCCGCCGCCTGTTCGGCCGAGGGCATCGGCGAGCCGGCGTCCTCGCGCCTCGACTCCAGCTCCAGCAGGCGCTGCTCGGTCGCCGCGAGCTCGCGCTCGAGCGCGACCTGCTTCGCCCGCAGGCGCTCGTCGGCGGAGCGGCGCAGCGCCTCGACGCGCTCGAAGGGCCGCAGGAAGCTCGCGCGGCCGCGCAGGCCGATCAGCGCCTCGCTGCCGGCCAGCAGGTCGAGCGCGTTCAGCACGAGGTCTCCGTTGCCGGCCCAGGCCTCGATGACCCGCGCGCTGCCTGATCCCGCGGCGCGAGTCCAGAGCGGGTCGGCGAGCAGGTCCGTATCGGCGACGAGGATCACGCGCGCGTCTTCCCGCGCCGCCGCGAGGTGACCGTCCGCCGGCGCCTCCGCCCCCTCCGGCGGGCCTTCCGGCCACGCGGAGGCGGGACGGCCGCCGAGTCTCGCCGCGAGCACGTAGCGCTCGCCGGTCGGCGAGAAGCCCTCGAACAGCGCTTCGGGCCCGACAGGCGCCGCGAAGCGCTCCGCGCCGAGCAGCGCCGATTCGGCGCTCGAGGTCACGAGGGGCTCGAAGCGGGCCGCCGAGCCCGCGCGCGGCGCGAGCGTGCCCGCGGTGGCGAACGTGACGAGATCGAGAGCCGCGGTGACCGGGTCGTCGGCGGACAGCGAGTCGCTCTCGAAGCCGAGGAAGCCGAGGTGGCGGACCGGGCCGTCGCGGCCCTCGACCGCGAGCGCATGCCGGGCGTCGGCGAGGACCGCGCCCGGGTCGAACTCCACGCCCCAGGCCGCAGCCAGCGGCCCCAGGTCCGAGGCGCGGCCGTCACCCGCGAAGGGATCGAGCGGGTTGTCGCCGGCGGCGTCCTGCTCGGCCGACGGGTCCACGAAGGCGAGCAGGCGGCCGCCGCGCAGCACGTACTGGTCGAGCGCGTAGAGCGTCGCCTCCGGCAGGTGCTTGGGATGCACCAGCATGAGCACATCCACCTCGGCCGGGATCGCCGTCGCGTCCGTACCCACGTTGCGCACCGTGAAGAGCTGCTGCATCTGCTCCACGATCGCCCACGGCTCGCGCATGCGCTGGCCGAGGGGGTCGAAGCCGTAGGTGAGCGGCAGCGTGCTCATCAGGCCCACCACCGGCCGGTCGGGCTGGTCGAGCTCGTGGATCAGCCGCGCGACGTCGTACTCGAGGAATCGCTCGCGCCTCGGCTGCAGGAGCGGAAGCGCGACGCGGTCGTCGCCGCGGCTCGCCACGAGGCCGAAGTAGAGCGGCTCGCGGCCGCGGCCCGAGGGCAGCGGCTCGAGGCCGATTTCCGCGGCGCGGTCCTCGTCGGCGGAAAACGGCGCCGGGTCGGTGACGGTGAGCGTGAGCCCGCCGCCGCTCGCCGCGGCCATTTCCTCCAGCATCTGGCGCACGCGTTCGCCGTAGGTCCGGAACACCGGCTCGCTGCGCGAAAGCTCGCCCGAGGCGAACAGCTCGAGCGCGATGGGCTCCTCGAGGCTCGACACGAGCGAGCGGCTGCCGTCGCCAAGGCTGTAGAGCCGGTCGGCCGTGAGGTCGAGCCGCAGGCCCCCGACCAGCGCGCCCAGGGCCGCGGGCAGCAGCAGGAAGGCGATCGCGAGGGCCGCCAGCGCGACCGTGCCCGACAGGCGCCGGCCCAGCGTCGCCGCGCCCTTCATCGCGACCGGCCCCGGTCCAGCACGATCGCCGTCGCGGCGAGCCACAGCGCGATCGTGAGCACGAAGTACAGCAGGTCGGCGAGGTCCAGCACGCCGCGGGCGATGGCCTGGAAGTGGGTGAGGAAGGAGAGCGCCGCCACCGAGTCCACCAGCCACGCGGGCGCCCACGCGCGAAGAGCCGCGAGCACGAGATCGTGGCCGGCGAGCAGCAGCAGCAGGCCCACGGCGACCGAGAGCACGTAGGCCACGACCTGGCTGCGCGTCGCGGCCGACAGGCAGCTGCCTATGGCCAGGAAGCCCCCGGCCATCAGGAAGCTGCCGGCGTAGGCGGCGAGGATCGCGCCGTTGTCCGGCTCGCCGAGGTAGTTGACCGTGATCCACATCGGGAAGGTGAGGGTGAGCGCGAGGCCCACGAACGTCCAGGCCGCGAGGAACTTGCCCGCGACCGCCTGCGCCGTGGACAGCGGCAGCGTGAGCAGCAGCTCGAGCGTGCCGGACTTGCGCTCCTCGGCCCACAGCCGCATGGCCACGGCCGGCACGAAGAAGAGGTACAGCCAGGGGTGGAAGGCGAAGAAGGTGGCGAGGTCCGCCTGCCCCAGCTCGTAGAAACGCCCGAGCTGGAACGGCAGCGCCGCGGCCAGCACGAGGAACACGGAGAGGAACACCGCGGCCACCGGCGTCGCGAAGTAGGCCGCGAAATCGCGGCGGAAAACGGCCGCCACCTCACGCATGGCCGGCTCCCGCGGTGAGCGCGCGAAACGCCGCGTCGATGCGGGCCGCGGTCGGGCCGTCCGTTCCGGCGCGCGCGGCGAGGCCCTGCGGCGTGTCGTCGAGCACGAGGCGACCGCCGGCGATGATGATCGCCCGCGTGCAGACCGCCTCGACCTCTTCGAGGATGTGGGTCGAGACGATGATCACCTTGTCGCGGGCCATTTCGCGGATGAGCCCGCGCACCTCGTGCTTCTGGTTCGGGTCGAGGCCGTCGGTAGGCTCGTCGAGCACCAGGGCCGCCGGGTCGTGCAGCATCGCCTGGGCCAGGCCGGCCCGGCGGCGGAAGCCCTTGGAAAGCGTCTCGATCCGGCGGTCGAGCACCGGCGCGAGGCCGAGCCGCTCGACGACGTGGTCGAGGCGCACGCGCCGCGCCGCGGGGGCGATGCCGCGCACGCGCGCCACGAAGGCGAGCAGCTCCCGCACCGTCATTTCCTCCCAGGCCGGCGCGCCTTCGGGCAGGTAGCCGAGCGCCGCCCGCGCCTGCCGCGGCGCGCGCTCGACGTCGTGGCCGAAAACCCGCGCCTCGCCGGAGGACGGCGCGAGGAAGCCGGTCAACAGGCGCATGGTCGTGGTCTTACCTGCGCCGTTCGGGCCCAGGAATCCCAGTACCTCGCCGGGCGCGACGGCGAAGGAGAGGTCGTCCACCGCGGTCAGCTCGCCGAACCGCCGCGTCAGGCTCCGCGCCTCGATCATCAGAACTTTTCCGGGCGCAGGACCTCGACGTCCTGCACGAACAGGATCATCGCGTAGTGGTCGTAGTAGCGCTCGCGCAGGTGCGCCGCGAGGCGGTCCGCGAGCGCGGCGTCGCAGATCACCTCGAGGCGGATGTTGCCCGAGTGCTCCCATTCCAGCGCGCGCTTGCCGCGGTGGCCCTGGCCGCGCGCGTCGGTGATGGTGTAGCCGCGCGCCCCGAATTCCTTGAGGTCGGAGACGAGGCTGCGCTCGAGGCTCGCCTCGGTGATGACGGTCAGCAGGCGACGGACGTGGCGTTCCATGGTCAGCCGTTGAGCAATAGCTCGGTGAGGCGGTGGTACAGCGGGATGCCCACCAGGATGTTGAAGGGGAAGGTGATCGCGAGCGAGGCGGTGAGCGAGATGGCGGGGTTGGCCTCCGGCACGGCCGTTCGCATGGCCGCCGGCGCGGCGATGTAGGACGCGCTCGCGGCCAGCACGGCGAGCAGCATCACGCCGCCCGGCGACAGGCCCATCAGCACGCCGAAGCCGATGCCGACCACGGAGAACGCCAGCGGGGCGACCAGGCCGAAGGCGACGAGGAACAGGCCGTGGCGCAGCGCGCCCGCGAGCTGCGCGCTCGCGATCAGGCCCATCTCCAGAAGGAACAGCGCCAGCACTCCCTTGAACAGGTCGAAGAAGAGCGGCGCGATCGGCTCGAGCCCCGCGGGGCCCGCGGCCCAGCCGATGGCGAGCCCGCCGAGCAGCAGCACGATGCTCTTGCCCAGGAAGAGCTCGTGGGCGAGCGGCCCCCAGCGCGTCGTGCGGCTGACGCCCCGCGCGAGGAGGATGCCGACCAGGATCGCGGGCACCTCCAGCAGCACGACGAAGAGCGGCATGTACTCCTCGTAGGGGATTCCCTGGCGGGTCGCGTAGGAGATGGCGACCGCGAAGGTGCCGACGCTCACCGAGCCGTAGTGCGCCGCGAGAGAGGCTGCGTCCGCGCGCGGCAGGCGCCCGGCAAAGCGCAGCACCGGAAAGGCGACGAGCGGCAGCAGCACGCCGAGCAGCAGCACCAGCGCCACGTCGCCCAGCAGGTTCCCGACCGGCTGGGTCGCGAGCTGCATGCCGCCCTTCAGGCCGATGGACAGCAGCAGGATGGCGCTGACGAAGTCGTAGATGGCCGCCGGCAGCCGCAGCTCGGCGCGCGCGAGCCCGGCGGCGACGCCGAGCACGAAGAACAGGACGACCGGATCGATGGCCAGCATGGCGCGGCAGTTTACACGGGCGGGCGGGGACGGGAACCGCTCGGACCGGCTGCTAGAATCCAGGTTCCCACGCCGGAGGGCCCGTGCCGAACATCCTCAAGCGCACCACGCTGATCGTCGCCGATGCCGGTCGCTCGCTGGCCTTCTACCGCGACCTGCTGGGATTCAGCGTCTGGTACGACGGCGAGATCGTGCTCTCCGGGCGGGGGCTCGCAGCCGGCTCCGCCGGGGACCGCACGCGGCTCGTGATCATGAAGGCCGCCGATCCCGTGATCGGCATGCTCGGCCTCCTGCAGTGGGTCGCGCCCGCGCTGCCCGTGCCGGCCGTGCCCCGCACCCGCCTCGGCGTGGGCGACGTGGTGTTCGTGATGCAGGGCGACGACGTCGCCGGCACCCACCGCCGGCTCGTCGAGGCCGGGGCGCGCATATTCGCCGAGCCGCATCCCTTCGAGGTGCGCGGGGCCGACGGAGCGCTGCTCAGGATGACTTCCATGAGCCTCTGGGACCCGGATGGTTACTTCATCGAGCTGAACCAGCGGCACGGAGAGGTGGCGTGACGGTTCGCGGCGAATCGCGGCTGGTGTGGGACCTGCCGCTTCGGCTGTTCCACTGGGCACTCGTCATCTGCGTGGCGGGCGCCTGGATCACGTCGGAGCTCGGCGTGGAGTGGTTCGGCTGGCACAAGCGCTTCGGCTACGCGCTCATCGTGCTCGTGGCGTTCCGCGTCGCGTGGGGCTTCGTCGGGCCCGAGCACGCGCGCTTCGGAAGCTTCGTGCGCGGCCCGCGAGCGCTGCTCGGCTACCTGCGCGGCCTCGGCTCGCGCGAGCCGGTGCAGACCACGGGCCACAGCCCGCTCGGCGCGCTGGCCGTGCTCGCGATGCTGCTGCTGCTCGCCGTGCAGGGACTCACCGGGCTTTTCGCCAACGACGCCATCTTCAACAACGGTCCGCTCTACGGCTACGTCACGGGCGCGATGAGCGACCAGCTCACCATGCTGCACAAGGCGAACTTCGAGTGGCTGCTCGCGCTGATCGGCCTGCACATCGCGGTTATCGCGCTCTATGCGGTGTGGAAGCGGGTGGACCTCGTGCGGCCCATGATCACGGGCCGCAAGCGCTCGGCGGGGCTGCCGCCGGGGGAGGGTCTCGCGAGCCAGCGACTGTGGCTGGCCGCCGTGCTTGTCGCCCTGGCCGCGGGTGTGCTGTGGCGGGTGATCGAGACCGCGCCGCGCGCCTCGATGTCGTTCTTCTGAAACGGGCGGGGGGACCGTGGTCCCCCCGCCCCACGATCACTTGGCGCGGTACGCGTCGTGGCAGGCCTTGCAGGTGTTGCCGACGGCGCCGAGCGCCTGGCCGACCTGCTTCTGGTCACCCGTGCGAGCGGCCGCGACGAGGCCGGCCGAGGCCTTCTCGAGGTCGGCGGCCTTCGCCTTGAAGTCGTCCATGTTGCTCCAGATCTCCGGCTTGGCCTTGTTCGGCGCGCCGGTCTGGGTGCCGGGCGGGAAGCCCTCGACGATCATCGGTGCGACCTGCTGCAGGCGCGTGGCGTGCAGTTCGACCTTCTTGGCATCGAAGGGAATCTCGCCTTTCATCATCGCGCCGATCGGGGTGATGTTCCAGCCGAGCAGCGTGAGGGCGGCCTGGCGGTACTTGATGGTCTGGGCAGCCTTGTCCGGCGCCTGGGCCACGGCGGCGATCGGGAGGGCGACGAGGGCGGCGACGGCCAGCACGGCCGTGCGGGGAGAGCGAAAGAGGTGCTTCATCGGGTGCGTCCTGCGGTGGGTGAGGGAGCGCCGCTGGCGCGGCCCGGCCTAGCGTAGACAAGCAGGGCCGCGCATGCCAGCGCGGCGCACCCCGCGAGGGCTTCGGTCAGTGCGGGCGGCTGCCCGTCGGGGCTTCGCGCTGGATCGCTGCCTGGTGCGACTTCAGGATCCTGCGGATGCGCGCCTTGTCCGGCCGGCCCGCCATGCGGGCGATGGCCTCGGGCAGCTCGTGCCACTCGCGGCCCCATCCCAGCAGTCGCACGGCGTCGCGCACGACCTCCCTGTCCATGCTGTCGTCCGGCGGCGGCAGTACGGGCTGGTCCTCCACCAGCGAGAGCCCGCTCGGCGCGGGCATCTCGGCCGTCGAGTCGGCGCGCGAAGCCGTCGTGAGCGCCGGCATCTCGCGGGTGGCGTCGGGACGCGCTTCGGCGGGCAGCGCCGGCATCTCCCGGGTCGTGTCCCCGCGGGTCGCAGCCCGGGGCGCCGGCATTTCGCCCGTCGCATCCGTGGCGTTCGGCCCGCGCGCTGCGGCGCTGGTGCGCAGCGCCTTCGAGCGGGTGGTGCCTGCGGCGGGCCTGGCGGCTGCAGGCGTGGGCCTGCTGGCGGCGTGCGTGGCCTTGACTGCGGGCGCGGCCGGCCTGCCGGCAGGCGCCGCCGTCCCGGCGGCACGCTTTTGCGGGGCATCGGCCGGCCCTTGGCCATGCAGGCCCTCGATCGGCCGTTCCTGCTCGGGCTCGGCCATCGGCACGAAGCGTTCGACGTTCTGCGCGCCGACCAGGTTCGCCATGAAGGACATCAGCTCGAGCGCCTCGGAGATCGAGTTGTCGCCGGCAGCGACGCGCGTCGTGACGATGCGCTCGAGGTCCGCGAGGCGCTGCTGCGCCAGCTGGATGACCCAGGCGGTCGGGCGCTGGTGCTTCGGCCACGGCTGGACGAGCCAGTACTGGTCGTCGCTCAGCTTGCTGTAACCGGCGTGCAGCTCGAGGCTCGCACGCCACTTGGCGATGAGCTTGAGGATGCGCTCGTCGGCCGGCGTCATGGCGGTCTGCTCCTGGAATGACTTGAGTTAACTTAAGCGTCCGGCCCGCCGCGCGCCTGATTTTTGGTGAACATCGCGAAATGCATCACAGGCCGGCCCGCGTGGCCGGGCTGCGGCGCCAGGACGGGCCCGCTGTCCGGTGCCGGGCGGCGGGCCGGCGCCGCCACGCGGGTGGGCCTGCCCCACGGGCGCGCCTGTGCTAGAAAGGCGCCCCCGGACCTGCGCGGAGCGCCCCTTGAAGATCCTCGACAAGGCCCTCGTCGTCCTCGCGACCGTCGTCACGATCGCGATGGCCTACGTGGCCAACACCACGATGCTCGCCGGCGTGCGCACGGGCGAGATCGCCGTGCGTTACGACGTGCCCTTCACGCCCTCGGGCTGGACCTTCGCCATCTGGAGCCTGATCCACGTCGCGCTCATCGCCTTTACCGTGTTCCAGGTGCGGCGCGTCGGCGACACGCCGCGCGCCGAGGCCCTGCGCGGCCCGTTCGTCTTCGCCGCTGTCGCGAACTGCTGCTGGCTCGTTTTCTGGGCCTACGAGGCGCTCGTCGTCACGCTCATCGTCATGCTGCTGCTGCTCGGCTCGCTCGTCATCGCGTACCGGGATCTGCGCAAGGCCCCGCCGGCCTCGGCGGGCGAGGCCTGGTGCCTCGACCGGCCGATCAGCCTCTACCTCGGCTGGATCACGGCGGCGACGCTGGCCAACCTGAGCGTGGTGGTCGTTCACGAGGGCTGGCTGCCGGCGGCGGTCACGCCCGAGGCCTGGTCGCTGTTCGCCGTCGGCCTCGCGCTCGTGATCGCCGGGTTCGTGTACTGGCGGCTCGCCGATCCCGTGTACCTCGCGGTGATCGCCTGGGCCCTGACGGGCATCGCCCTAAAGCCCGCGCAGCTTGGACAGGTCGCCATGGCCGCGCAGGCCGTGGCGGCGCTCGCCGGCATCGGCGTGGTGCTGCTCCTCCTCCTGGGCCCTTCGCGGCGCCGAGCCGCTGCGAGCTGACCGCCCCTGAGCACTCGCCCGTCCTTCACGATGGAGTCGTGGGCGGTCACCATGGTCTGGCCGTCGTCAGGCCAAGTCTGTGAATGCTCTTCGATTTCGATCGAAATCGAATCGTAACGGGTAGTTGTGGGCGGCGGAACGTGCCGGTTCCTGTCGAAGGTTTTTGTCCAGCGGCGCTGCGGCTATGGACGGGTCCGTTCTGGGTGGAAATGGCTTCATGAATTCCATATAAGTAATTGTTAAATAAAATAAAAATAGTTATCTCCTGTAGTTTTGTGATATTGGAAACGCAGGCTCGCCGTTGGGGGGGGGGGGCGAGCCGGAGACGCGTGTGTCGCTGTTGCCTCGACCAGGGAGACTTTTCTATTTTTCAGGAAACATGGTCAGGGCCAGTTTTGGGGCAGTGAATCACGCGCCAACGTCCGGCTGGACAGGCCCGCCGCCGGATTCCGCGACTTCCCGCAGGCTTGCATCGGCGTAGCCTTGGGGCGTCGATGCAGCCTGCCGCTGAAAGGAGTTCCCATGAAGGGCTGGACGAGTATCGCGGCCGGTGTGGCCACCGCGGTCGCCGTGGCGTCCTTTGCCGGGCATGCGACCGCCCAGCAACTCGAGGAGATCGTCGTCGAGGCAACGCCGCTCTATGCCGAGATCGACAAGCCGAGGGTCAAGTACACGAGCGGCCGGCCCATGCCCGGCGGTGGCTACGAGGTCCGGCTGCAGGGCCGCGTGAATGCCGCCGGCCTCGACCTCACCGACCCGCAGGACGAGGCCGTGTTCCGCACCCGCGTCACTAACGTCGCCTGGGACATGTGCCAGCGCATCGGCGAGCTCTACCCCAGGACCCAGCCCGATACCGAGACCTGCGCGAAGAACGCCGAGGACGCGGTCGCCGCGCAGGTGGAGGGCATGATCGAGAAGGCGAAGTCGGCGAAGGGCGGAGGCTGAGGCCCACAAGCGAAGCCGAGTCACGGTTCGGGCCCGCACCTTTCGGGTAGCGTCTGTCGCCAGCGCGCCCCATTGCGCCCGACGGCAACGCCCGGCCATACGGTTGCGTGCATTCGTGGAACGGAGGCCCGAGGCCATGTCCCAGCCCGTCCGGCTCGCGCTCGCGATGCTCGCCTTCTTCGGCACCTTCTTCATCGTCTGGATGCTGGTGTTCGTCGTGCTGACGGGCGACCAGGCCTGGATCGGCAGCCTCGTCGCGCTCGCCGCCTCCGCCTACGTGTCGCGCAACGTCTGGAACGGCACGGCCGACGGCTCGACCTCGATCTCCGTCATGGCCGGCCTCGGCGCCGTGATCGTCGGCGGGCTCGGCTTCGTGCTCGGGTTCTTCGGCCCGATGATCTTCGCGCCCGGCGCCAACCAGGGCCCGATGCTGGGCCTCTTCATCACGGGACCTGCGGGGGTGGTGATCGGCGCGATCGCCGGCGCACTTTACGCGAGCAGGCGGTAGGTGGCCGCTCGACTGGCGATGCGGGCCGGTCTTCCGAACGACCTGCCGCTGGAGTCCGGGCACGCCAGGACCCGACGCTGGCCCGCAAGAGCGCGGGTTTACGCATTAAGCTGCATCGGCCGTGCTGCATTCGGGGTGGGGCGATGAGCCGCGCATTCGTCAAGGAATCGGAAGGCGACGAAGGCCCGGGCCTTCCCGAGCTCCGCATCAGCGAGCATCGCAACCTCGTGACCTCGCGCGGGCACGAGCTGATCCGCCGGCGGGTCGCGGCGCTGGAGACAGAGCTGGGCCGCGCGCGGGCGGCCGAGGATAGAGCAGCGACGGCGCGGATACAGCGCGACCAGCGGTACTGGAGCGAGCGGCTGCGGACGGCAGAGCTAGTGCCCCCGCAGGTCGACGCCGAAGAGGCGCGTTTCGGCTCGACATTGACGCTCGAGGGCGCTGACGGCCGGCGCGTGCGCTACCAGATCGTCGGCGAGGACGAGGCGGAGCCACGCGAGGGGCGGCTGTCCTACGTATCGCCCGTCGCGCAGGCACTGCTCGGCGCGCAGGTCGGGGATGAGATCGACATCGGAGGGCGGGCGATGGAGGTCGTGGGCATTGGGTGAGGAGCGCCATGCTGACGACCGTCATGAGTCACGGGTGCCCCCCAGGCATTCGACTTCCGGCCACCAGGATCCAAGCGGAGAGCGACCAGGATGAGCCAGTCATCACCTTCGAGTTCAGCGGCCCTGCTGCTGCAGCCGGAAACCCGGGTGACCTGCCCGAAGTGCGAGCACGAGTTCAGCCTGGCCGCGGGCTTTGCCAAGCAGTCGCTCGAGCAGCTGGAGGCGGCCAGCACCGGGGCCCTGCAGCGGGTCGCCGCCGAGGCAAGGGCGGCCGAGGAGAAGCGGGCCGAGGAGCGGGCCGCGCGCGAGGCGGCGCTCCGAGAACAGCAGATCCAGGATCTCAAGGCGCTGCTCGAGACCCAGCAGAAGCAGCATGCCGAGACCCTGGTACAGGCGCGGGCCCTCGAGCGACAGGCCGCTGAGCAGCGAGCGAAGGCGCTCGAGGAACAGCTTCGGGAACAGGCCGAGCAGCTGGTCAAGGCAGAGGAAGCCCGCAAGGCGCTGGCGGCGCGCGAGAAGGCGCTGGCTGAGCAGGAAGCAACACTCGCCACGCGCGTTGAACAGGAAGCGGCCGTCCGTGCCCGGGCGCTCGCCGAGCACACCCGGGTGGAGCTCGAATCCCAGCTCGCCGCGCAGGCCGAGCAGCTCGAGGCATTCCGGACCACCGAGATGAAGCTTCGCAAGGAACGGGCGGAACTCGAAGCGAGACAGGCGCAGCTGGAGCTGGACGTCCAGCGGAAGCTCGACGAGGAGCGCCGGCAGATCGCGGAGGCGGCACGGAACGCGGAGGTCGAGCGGTCCCGGCTGCGCGAGGCGGACCTGCAGAAGAAGCTCGACGACATGCACGCGCAGGTCGAGGAGATGAAGCGGCGCGCGGAGCAGGGCTCGCAGCAGGCGCAGGGCGAGGTGCTGGAGCTGCTGCTCGAGGAGAAGATCGGACAGGCCTTCCCGCTCGACGTGATCGAGGAGGTCAAGAAGGGCGCACGCGGCGGTGACGTGGTCCAGAAGGTGACGACGCCCACCGGCCAGCAGGCGGGGATGATCCTGTGGGAAGCGAAACGGGCGCAGAACTGGAGCGCCCAGTGGCCGGCGAAGCTCAAGGCGGACATGCGGGAACTGGGCGCGGACCTCGGCGTGCTGGTGTCGACCTCGCTGCCGCGGGAGTTCGAGGATGGGCAGCAGTTCGGGCCCCACGAGGACGTGTGGGTGACGACGCCGGCGATGGCGCTGCAGGTGGCGGGGCTCCTGCGGCACCTCGTCGAGAGCGTGCACAAGCAGCGGATCATCACGGCGAACCGCGGCGAGCAGGCCGAGGCGGTCTACGACTACCTCACCAGTCCGCAGTTCGCCCAGAAGTGGAAGGCGGTGTACGGCGTGTTCCAGGCGATGAAGAAGGAACTCGACACCGAGCGGACCGTGACGACGCAGCGGTGGAACCGGCGCGAGAAGCAGATCGGCCAGGCGGTGCTGACGCTCGCCGGCGTCGCCGGCGATATCCAGGGGCTGGCGCAGGAGGCGATGCCACAGCTCGAGCTGGAGGCTGAACTGCTCGAGGCGCCCGAGATGGCGGCTCCGGAGGGAGAGAAAGGCGAGGGGTAGCGGCGCCACGCCCGCCGGAGGGCGTGCGTCGGGAGGGCCGGGGCGGGGATGGCAGGCTTCGGTCGCGCACCCCCCCCCTTGGCCACCTTCGTCGTGCTGGGCGCGAGCATCGACTCATTGAGCGGGCGGCGAGTGTGACCCCTCCCATCACGCCGCTGATGGCCTGCTTCCCGCCGAGCGTCGCGCGGTCGCTCGCGAGCCTGACCTCGGCCTATGCCGGCCGCTTTCTGCAGCACGACGGGCAGGAGCTGCCGTGGACTGGGTGTTGCGGAGCTGCGCAGGGCTGCCGGTGGCCGCCCGGGCGACCTGGCTAAGTGCTTGGTGGAATTGGCGCTCCCAGAGGGATTCGAACCCTCGTCGCAGCCTTGAGAGGGCTGTGTCCTGGGCCTCTAGACGATGGGAGCGCAGGACCCGCGAACCGGACGGG
>JALORP010000058.1 GCA_025458865.1 Steroidobacteraceae bacterium
CGAAGCCGAGGCGCTGGATGGTGGCGGCGACCTTCGGCCACTCTTCCTCGAGGAAGCGCTGGCGCTCGCCTTTCAGCAGGGCCCTGCGGGCGCCGTCGCTGACGTACATCCCGCGGCCCCGGCGCTTCTCGACCAGCTGCTCGTCCACGAGCTGCTGGTAGCCCTTGAGCACGGTGAGCGGGTTCAGGCGGTACTCGGCGGCGACGCTGCGAACCGAGGGGAGCGGGTCGCCGTCGGCGAGCGCCCCCTCCAGGATCATCGCCACGACCCGGTCCCGCAGCTGGCGGTAGATGGGCTGGCTTTCGTTCCAGTTGTCGGTTTCCATGGGCGGCGCCACGTGAGTTGGCCAATTACACCACTAGACTAGCAGATCAGTTCCACCTGCCCCGGCGGCCCGTGGGCCGCCCGGGGGCGTGGGGTGGACTCAGCCCTGCGTGTTACCGGCAGGCTTCGTCGCCGCGTCAGCCACGGACACCTCGCGGCGCCCGACCACCACCAGCTCCGACAACCGGGGCAGCTCGCCCGCGAAGAGCGTTGGCGACGGCGCCAGGCGGCTGGCCGTGACCTCGATCTCCGGGAACTCGACCTGGGCGATCTGCGCCTCGGCAACCGGCACCAGCTCGCCGATCTCGACGACACCGCGGGGGGCGGACGCGATGTGGGCCTGGTCCATCGCCAATCCGGTGAAGCCCACGACGGCGACGGCCGCGAACGCGCTGAACATCCGGCGGGTGGACTCGTTGATCATGGTGAACATGTGCGTCTCCTTCCTGTCTCTCTCGTAACCCTGCACATCGAACTGGGGTAGTGATGTGCTCCTCTGGTGTTGTAGTTAACTATAACACCAACATTTACGCAAGCCCTTTTTTGCTTCGTCTTGTACCTAGACCCATAGAGTCCATTAATTCAATAACTTAGAGATCTTCCGCCCTGGGACTCCGGGAGTGCAGGGTGGATCCACGGCCGGGGAGAACCCCGGAAATGCGCGATTTCCGGCCTGACGGGACCATCCAGGACAGCCCGGAGTTGGCGAGCCGGGGCAGTTGATAGAATCGCGCCGCCTTCCCAAACACCCAGAGAGAGTGATTTCACTCATGAAGAAGCCCGTCACGGTCACCATCACCGGCGCCGCCGGCCAGATCGGCTATGCGCTTGCCTTCCGCGTCGCCTCCGGCCAGATGCTCGGCGCCGACCAGCCGGTCAACCTGCACCTGCTCGAGATCACGCCCGCGCTCGGCGCGCTGAACGGCGTGGTGATGGAGCTCGCCGACTGCGCGTTCCCGACGCTCAACCGCGTCGTGCCGACGGACGACGCGCGCGTCGCGTTCCGCGACTGCGACGTTGCGCTGCTCGTCGGCGCGCGCCCGCGCGGGCCGGGCATGGAGCGCAAGGACCTGCTGCTCGCGAATGCGCAGATCTTCTCCGCGCAGGGCAAGGCGATGAACGAGGTCGCGAGCCGCGACATCCGCGTGCTCGTCGTCGGCAATCCCGCCAACACCAACGCGCTGATCGCGGCGAGCAACGCGCCCGACCTGCCGCGCGCGAACTTCACCGCCATGATGCGGCTCGACCACAACCGCGCGAAGTCGCAGCTTGCCGAGAAGACCGGCGCGCACGTCAACGACATCAAGCGCATGATCGTGTGGGGCAACCACAGCGCGACGCAGTACCCCGACATCGGCCAGTGTGTCGTGGCCGGCAAGGCGGCGAAGACGCTCGTGGACGACGCCTGGTACCGCGAGCACTTCATCCCGACGGTGCAGCAGCGCGGCGCCGCCATCATCAAGGCCCGCGGCGCGTCGTCCGCGGCCTCGGCCGCCTCCGCCGCGATCGACCACGTCCACGACTGGGTCCTCGGCACGCCGGCGGGCGACTGGGTCAGCATGGCGATCCCCTCGGACGGCAGCTACGGCATCCCCGAGGGCGTGATCTACTCCTACCCGGTCACCTGCAGCGGCGGCCGCTACAGCATCGTGCAGGGCCTGCCGATCGACGCGTTCAGCCGCGAACGCATGGACGCCACGCACCGTGAGCTCCTCGAGGAGCGGGACGGGGTGAAGGACCTGCTCTGACCCAGCGGCGCTTCGCGCCGGCGCCGCCGGCGTGAAGCGCGTCTCATCCCCAAGCCCCCGCCTGCGCCGCGCACCGAAGAACTGTGACGCGGCTTCGCGGCCTGGCGCCGCCGATGACATATCCATGGCGTCCGCGACGTCGCTCGACTGGCCGGGACATGACCAATCACCGCTTCCTGCGCACGGAAACCATGCGGCTGTCCGAGTTGCAGCTGCGGGACCTCGTGAACACGCCCCTCGAGGCGCGCTTCAACCGGCTCGCGCGGCTGGCCCGCGAGGCCATGCACGTTCGGGCGGCGGCGGTCAGCTTCCTCGACCCGGAACGGGAGTGGTTCAAGGCCGTGACGGGGTGGAACGTCGCCGAGCTTCCCCGTCACCGCAGCCTCGCGGCGCGCCTGCTCGAGGACGGCGGTCCAGTCGTGATCGAGGACACCCTGCGCGATGAACGGACCCGCGACCACGCGCTCGTCACGGGCGCGCCGGCCTTCCGGTTCTGCGCGCTCTACCCGCTGAAGGATTGCTTCGACAACCTGCTCGGCGCGATCGCCGCCTACGACATCGAGCCGCGCGCGGCCGCGGCGCAGCTGGCGAGGACGCTCGAGGACGTCGGCCAGCTGGCCCAGCGGGAGCTGTTCGTCTCGGAGCTCGGCGCCGCGCAGCAGGCGCTGCTCGAGAAGCTCGATGCGAGCCGTCGCCACGCCCTGCTGGACGAGCTCACGCGGCTGTGGAACCGCCGCGGCGGCCTGACGCTGCTGGAGAGGACGCTCAAGGAAGCGCCGCGTGGCGAGCGCCTCGGCCTGTGCGTGGTGGACGTGGACAATTTCAAGGCCATCAACGACAGGTTCGGCCACGCCACCGGGGACGCGGTGCTGAGGAAGGTGGCGTCGGTCCTGGTGGACTGCATCCGTCCCAACGACATCGCCTGCAGGCTCGGCGGCGACGAGTTCCTGCTGGTGCTGCCGGGCCTGGGCTCCGCCGAAATCGGCGCCGTCCTCGAGCGCATCCGGGCCAATGCCGAGGCGATGTCGGTGCGCACGCGGTCGGGCCTGGCCGAGGTGACGCTGAGCGTCGGCGGCGTCGCCTGCCCCGCCTCGGCGGGAAACTCGGCCGAGGACCTGCTGCACCACGCCGACAAGGCCCTCTACGAGGCCAAGGCTTCGGGCCGCAACCGCGCCATCGTGATGGAGCCTCCGCGCGCAGCCTGACGGCAGGCCGCGCGGCATTTTGCGCCGCAAAATCCGCGGCTTGCGCTCCCGGCCACCTCACGCCGTTGCTAGGGTGTACACCCTAATCCCGGCCCGCATTCTGCAAAGAGACATGGACAGGCGCCGCGCCCGGGCGCCGTAAGGAGTCCCGCCATGCTGTCGGTCCTGTGGTTCCTCGCCTTCCTCACCTCGGTCCTGTGGCTGGCTTACACGCGGCGCAGCCTCGCCACCGCCACGCTCACCCTCGGCGCGCTGCTCGTCGCCTACACGGTGCTCGGCGGCTCGGCCATCTGGTGGAAGGCGCTGCTGTGGGTGGCCTTCGCGCCCATCGCGCTGCTGAACGTCGCGCCGCTGCGCGTGCGCTTCCTCACGCGGCCGTTCCTGCGGACCTACAAGCGGCTGCTCCCGCCGATGTCCTCCACCGAGCGCGAGGCGCTCGAGGCCGGGACGGTGTGGTGGGACGGCGAACTCTTCACCGGCAGCCCTGACTGGAAGAAGCTGCTCGACGCGGCCCCACCGCGGCTGTCGGCCGAGGAAAAGGCCTTCCTCGACGGGCCCTGCGAGGAGCTGTGCCGCATGGTCGACGAGTGGGACATCACGCACCGCCGCGCCGACCTGCCCCCGGAAGTGTGGGATTTCCTCAAGAAGAAGGGCTTCTTCGCGATGATCATCCCGAAGAAGTACGGCGGGCTGGAGTTCTCGGCCTACGCGCACTCCTGCGTGCTGACCAAGATCGCGAGCCGCAGCAGCACGGTCGCCGCGACGGTTGCCGTCCCGAACTCGCTCGGCCCCGCCGAACTGCTGCTGCACTATGGCACCGAGGAGCAGAAGGACTGGTACCTGCCGCGGCTCGCCCGCGGCGAGGAAGTTCCGTGCTTCGGCCTGACCGCGCCGCGCGCGGGCTCCGACGCGGCCTCGATCCCGGACACCGGGATCGTCTGCAGGGGCATCTACCAGGGCAAGGAGGTGCTGGGCCTGCGGCTCAACTTCTCCAAGCGCTACATCACGCTCGCGCCGGTGGCGACGGTCATAGGCCTCGCGTTCCGCATGTTCGACCCGGACAAGCTGCTGGGCGACAAGGCCGACCTCGGCATCACCTGCGCGCTGATCCCGCGGAACACGCCGGGGATCACGATCGGCCGGCGTCACTTCCCGCTCAACGTGCCGTTCCAGAACGGCCCGGTGTCAGGCAAGGACGTGTTCGTTCCGCTCGACGCGATCATCGGCGGGCCCAAGACGGCCGGCCAGGGCTGGCGCATGCTGGTGGAGCAGCTGTCGGTCGGCCGCTGCATCTCCCTGCCGTCGAACGCGACGGGCGGGGCGAAGGGCGCCGTCTACTCGACCGGCGCCTACGCGCGCATCCGCCGGCAGTTCAACATGCCGGTCGGCAAGTTCGAGGGCGTGGAATCCGTCATCGCGCGCATGGCTGGCTACACGTACATCATGGACGCCGGCCGGTCGGTGACGACGGGCGCCATCGACGGCGGCGAGAAGCCCTCGGTGCCGTCGGGCATCCTGAAGTACCACGTCACCGAGTTCGGCCGCGTGGTGGCGAACGACGCCATGGACGTGCAGGGCGGCAAGGGCATCTGCCTCGGCCCGAAGAACTACCTCGGGCGCGGCTACCAGATGGTGCCCGTGGGCATCACGGTCGAGGGCGCCAACATCCTCACCCGCAGCCTGATCATCTTCGGGCAGGGCGCCGTGCGCTGCCATCCCTGGGTGCGCAAGGAAATGGAGGCGGCGCGCGACCCGGACCGCGAGCGTGCCGTCGAGGCCTTCGACTCGGCGCTCATGGGGCACATCGGGTTCACGATCTCGAACGCGGTGCGCTCGCTGATCCAGGCGCTGACGCTGTCGCGGATCGCCAGGGCGCCGGTGGACGGACCGACCGCGCGCTACTTCGAGCACATCGACCGCTTCAGCGCGTCGTTCGCCTTCGCCTCGGACGTCGCGATGCTCGCGCTCGGCGGCTACCTGAAGAAGAAGGAAAACCTCTCGGCGCGCCTCGGCGACGTGCTCTCGTGCCTGTACCTGGCCTCGATGGTGCTGAAGCATCACCAGAACCAGGGCCGGCCCGAGGCCGACCTGCCGTACGTGGAGTACGCGTGCCGCACGCTCCTCTACAAGGCCCAGGAGCAGCTGCACAGCTTCCTCCGGAACTTCCCGGTGCGGTGGCTCGCGGCGTTCATGCGCCTGTTCATCTTCCCGCGCGGCCTGACCTATTCGGCGCCCGGCGACCGGCTCGGGCGCAAGGTCGCGGAACTCGTGACCATGCCCGGCGAGTCGCGCGAGCGGCTCTGCGCGGGCGTGTACCGGACGCTCGAGCCGACCAACCACCTCGGCCTCGTGCAGGAGGCGATGGTGCTCGCGATCGCGGCCGAGCCGATCGAGAAGCGCATCCGCGTGGAGGGCGTGAAGACCGGCAGGATCACGGCGCTCGACCTGCCCGGGCAGATCCGCGAAGCGCTCGCCGTCGGTCTCATCACCGAGGCCGAGGCGGCGCAGCTTCGGGAGTACGACCGGAAGGTCATGGACATCGTCCACGTGGACGACTTCGATCCGCGCGAGCTGGCGGCCATGCCGGCCGAGCCGGCGACCCGGCCGGGCTATTCGGCGCAGGTCGCCTGAGGACAACCGGGGCCGGCCGACCCCCTCCGGCCGGGCCTCGCGTTCGGGGGAAATGGGGACCGTCCCCATTTCCCCCACTTCCCGCACCTCCGTCCTTCGAGCGCCGTTTCCACGCGCATCGGGACTGACCCCACCGTCGCTACGGTAAGCGCTAACGAGAATCGTTTGCGTTTTGCGTATCATCACGGTATCGCGCGAAAGCCATGACCCACGCTGTCCCACCCCGCACGGCTTCCCCCGAGGTTGCCCTTGCCGAGCTGAAGGTCGGCGACCGGGCCGTCGTGCTGCGCCTGCGCGATTCCCACGAGAGCCTCGGCGACGAGGTCCACTCGACCCTGGCCCAGCGCCTGCTGGAGCTGGGCTTCATTCCCGGCGAGCCGGTCGAGGTCGTGGGCAGCATCTGGCCCGGCGCCGACCCCATTGCGGTGCGACTCGGCCGCAGCCTGTTCGCGTTGCGCCGGCGCGAGGCGGCTGCCGTGCTGGTCACGCGCGAAGGGGCGTCCTCGTGAGCGCCCATGCCGCCGACGCCGAGCTGCGCCTCGCCCTCGTGGGCGTTCCGAACTGCGGCAAGACCGCGCTCTTCAACCGCCTCACCGGCAGCCACCAGAAAGTCGCGAACTACGCGGGCGTCACGGTCGAGCGCAAGGAGGGGCGCTTCACCGGAGCGAGCGGGCGGCGCTACCGGCTGCTCGACCTTCCCGGCGCCTACAGTCTGACTCCCACCTCGCTCGACGAAGCCATCACGCGCGACGCGGTGCTCGGCCGCCTCGCCGGCGAGCCGCCGCCGGAGGTGATCGTCTGCGTCGTGGATGCGACCAACCTCCGGTTGAACCTGCGCCTCGTGCTGGAACTGAAGGCGCTGGGGCTGCCGCTCGTCGTCGCGCTCAACATGAGCGACATCGCACGCGCCCGCGGATACCACGTGGACCGGCAGGCGCTGGCGCGCGAGCTCGACCTGCCCGTGGTGGAGACGGTCGCCGTCGCCGCCGGTGGCGCGCATGCGCTCGTCGAGGCGCTCGACTGCCGCGAAGTCCCGCCGCCGCGCGGCGCGCTCCCCTACCGCGACCCCACGCCCGTCGAGGTGGTGGACACGCAGCGCGAGGCGCGCCGGATCCTGGGCGTGACCGGCTACCGCGAGCCCGCGCGCCAGCGTGCGCTCACGCTCCTCGATACCGTGGTCCTTCACCCCGCCGCCGGGCTTGCCGTTCTCGCGGCGGTGCTGTTCGCGGTCTTCCAGGCGGTGTTCAGCTGGGCCGCCATCCCGATGGACCTGATCGACGCCGGGATCTCGCGCGCCGGGGAATGGCTCCTCGCGGTGCTGCCCGCGGGGCCGCTGCGGAGCCTGCTGGTGGACGGCGTCATCTCGGGCGCCGGCAGCGTGCTGGTGTTCCTGCCGCAGATCCTGATCCTGTTCCTGTTCATCCTCGCGCTGGAGGAGAGCGGCTACCTGCCGCGCGCGGCCTACCTGCTCGACCGCCTGATGGGCGGCGTCGGCCTGTCGGGACGCGCCTTCATCCCGCTGCTGTCGAGCTTCGCCTGCGCGGTGCCGGGCATCATGGCGACCCGCACGATCCCCAACGTCCGCGACCGCATGGCGACCATCCTGATCGCGCCGCTGATGACCTGCTCGGCGCGCCTGCCCGTGTATGCGCTCCTGATAGGCGCCTTCATCCCTGCGAGGGACATCGGGCCCATCAACCTGCAGGGCCTGGTGCTGTTCTGCCTGTACTTCGCCGGCGTCATTTCCGCGCTCGCCGTCGCCGCGGTGCTGAAGCGCACGGCGCTCAAGGCCAGCTACCACCCGCTGCTGCTGGAGCTGCCCGAGTACCACTGGCCGAGCCCGAGAAACCTCGCCATCGGACTATGGGAGCGGGCGCGCGTCTTCCTGCGCCGCGTCGGAACCATCATCCTCGCGCTGATGGTGGTCCTGTGGTTCCTGTCGAGCTACCCCGCGCCGCCGCCGGGCGCCGACATGCCGCCCATCTACTACAGCTTCGCCGGCATGATCGGCCGCGCCCTCGAGGTCCTGCTCGCGCCGGTCGGCTTCAACTGGCAGATCTCGATCGCGCTGGTGCCGGGTCTCGCGGCCCGCGAGGTCGCGGTCGGCGCGCTCGGCACGGTGTATTCGCTGTCGGCCACCGACGATTCGGCGGCGGCCGCGCTGGCGCCGATCATCGCCGGCAGCTGGAGCCTCGCCACTGCGTTCGCGCTGCTTGCATGGTACGTGTTCGCGCCGCAGTGCCTCGCCACGATCGCGGTCGTGAAGCGCGAAACGGGCGGCTGGCGCTATCCGCTCGCGATGACCGCCTACCTCTTCGCCCTGGCCTACGTGGCGGCTTTCGTCACCTACCGCGTGGCGCTCGCGCTCGGAGCCTGAGCATGTGGCAGACGCTGCTCGTCATTTTCACCGTCGCCGCCAGCGCGGCCTATTCGGCGTGGTCGCTGCTCCCGCCCGCGACGCGCAGGCGGCTGCGGCTGCGACTGTCGATGTCGCTCGAGCGGATGCCCCCGCCCGTCGCGGCGCTGGGCCGCGCCCTCCGGCCGCCTGTTGCGCCTGCCGCCACCGGCTGCGCCGCCTGCCCCGCCTCCGCCCTTCACGGGAAGCCGCCTTCACGGCGCTGAGCTAGACTGCGGCCGTCCACGAGGGCCACGGTCCATGCCGCCTGATCCCCCTGCCAAGACCCAGGACGAGGCGGCGCCCGCAGTCGGCACCGAGAGCTCCCTGCCCGCTGTCGCCGCCGTTCCGCCGCCGGCGATGCCCGCGTGCCAGAACTGCGATGCGCCGCTCTCCGGCCCCTACTGCGCGCAGTGCGGCCAGCTTGCGGACGTCCGCGTTGCAACCATGGCCGAGGTCGCGCACGACTTCGTGCATTCGTTCCTGCACCTCGATGGCCGGGCCTGGCGAACCTTCCGCTCGCTGCTGCTGAGGCCGGGCGAGCTGACCAACGAGTTCATCGGTGGCCGACGCCAGCGCTACCTGCCGCCGTTTCGGCTCTACCTCGTCGTCAGCCTAGCGTTCTTCGCGCTCTCGGCGCTGCTGCCCGGCGCAGAGGCGGTCCGGGTCGACCCGGAAATCGGTGAAGCGCTGGAAGCCGGATCACGCTGCGACATCCGCGTCGGCGCGGCGGGCTTCGAGCGGCTGGACGCGCTGCTCGCGGACGCCTGCCGCAAGCTCGCCGCGGATGGCGGCAAGCGCCTGGCCCCGACCTTCCTCGCCGCCGTGCCGAAGCTGATGTTCGTGTTCCTGCCGCTGATGGCGGCGGTCGCCATGCTCTTCTACTGGCGGCCGCGGCGCCTGTACGCCGAGCACCTCGTGCTGTTCCTGCACATGCACGCGCTGGTCTTCCTCGTCCTGTCGGTCAATGCCGTCCTAAACGCCCTGCAGGCGGCGGGCGTGCCGGGGGCCGGCATCCTCGGCGCCGCGGGCGCCGCGCTGCTCCTCTACATCCCGTACTACGTGTACCGGGCGATGCGCGTCGTGTACGGCGACGGCCGCGCGCGGACGCTCATGAAGTTCGCGGTCCTCGGCACGCTCTACTCCGTGCTGCTCGGACTCACGCTGCTCGCGGGAGTCGTCTACTCGCTGCTGTCGCTCTGAGTCCTGCCGCGGGCAGCGTATGCTTGCCGCATGGGCGAGCGGGCCATCCTGCACGTGGACATGGACGCCTTCTACGCGTCGGTGGAGGCGCGCGACGACCCGTCCCTCGCCGGCAAGCCGCTGCTCGTGGGCGGCACCGGCGGCCGCGGCGTCGTCGCGGCCGCGAGCTACGAGGCGCGGCGCTTCGGCATCCACTCGGCCATGCCCATGCGCGAGGCCCTCAAGCGCTGCCCGCACGCGGTATGCGTGCGCCCCCGCATGGCTCGCTACAAGGAGGTCTCGCGGCAGGTTTTCGGGGTGTTCGGCGAATTCACCGACCTCGTGCAGGGACTGTCGCTCGACGAGGCCTTCCTCGACGTCACCCACAGCCGCTCGCTGCACGGCGAGCCGGAGGCGATGGCCCGCGAGATCAAGCGCCGCATCCACGAGAGGACGGGGCTCACCGCCTCCGTCGGCGTGGCGCCGAACAAGCTCCTCTCGAAGCTGGCCTCCGAGATGGAGAAGCCGGACGGCCTCAAGGTCATCCATGACGGCGAGGCGCAGGCCGTCCTCGACCCGCTGCCGGTCGGCCGCCTGCACGGCATCGGCCGCAAGACCGCCGCACGGCTCGAGGCGCAGGGCATCTTCACGCTCGGGCAGCTTCGCGCCGCGCCGGATGCCGTGCTGTGGCCGCTGTTCGGCCGCGACACCCGGCGCATGCGTGATCGCGCGGCCGGCATCGACGAGCGGCCGGTGCTCCCCGACGTGGCCGAGCAGCAGGTCAGCAGCGAGGAAACCTTCGATGCCGACCTGACCGACCACAGGCTGCTGCACGGGCACCTCGCGCGCCTCGCGGATCGCACGGCCGAGCGCCTGCGCGCCAAGGGTCTGGTGGCAGGGCTCGTCCTGATCAAGGTGCGCCAGCGCGACTTCACCACCTTCACGCGGCAGCGCAGCTTCAGCCCGGCGACGCACGAGACGCGACTGATCGCGGAAGTCGCAGCGGCGCTGCTCGACCAGTGGTTCGCAGAGCATCCCCGGGTGGCGGTGCGGCTGCTCGGCGTGGGCGTGGGACACCTCGCGCCCGCGGAGCAGCTCGACCTGTTCACGACGCCGCAGCGCGTGGCGTCGAGCGCGCTCGACGCCACGCTCGACCGCATCCGCGACCGCTTCGGCGCAGCTGCCGTGAGGCGCGCGAGTTCGCTGCCGCGAGAGGATTCCTAGTCCGCAGCCCGGCCGGGCCCGGACGGCGAACCCACCCGAGGGCGCCGCGTGCACGACGAGGCTGCTCCGCCCTCGAGCCGGCAGCGCTCCCCGATGTCGCGCGCGGCCCGGGGCTCGGGCAATATGGCAGCCCCTGGGCGACCGAGGCCGCTCGAGACGGCATGTACGAAAGCTTCTTCGGCCTGACCGAAAAGCCCTTTGCCATCACCCCGGATCCCCGCTACCTCTACCTGAGCGAGCGGCACGCGGAGGCGCTCGCGCACCTCGCGTACGGCATCCAGGAGTCCGGCGGGTTCATCCAGCTCACCGGCGAGGTGGGCACCGGCAAGACCATGGTCGTTCGCAGCCTGCTGCAGCAGCTGCCCGCCAACTGCGACATGGCGCTGATCCTGAACCCGCGCATCACGCCGGCCGAGTTCCTCCTCGCCATCTGCGACGAGCTGCACGTGGCGGTGCCCGAGCGGCTGGCTTCGAGCGTCAAGGGCCTCGTGGACCTGCTGACGCGTTTCCTGCTGGATGCGCACGCCCGCGGCCGGCGGGTCGTGGTCATGGTGGACGAAGCACAGAACCTCAGTCCCGACGTGCTCGAGCAGGTGCGCCTCCTGACCAACCTCGAGACGGCCACGCAGAAGCTGCTGCAGATCATCCTGGTCGGCCAGCCCGAACTGCGCGACGTGCTGACGAGCCCGGACCTGCGCCAGCTCGCGCAGCGCATCACCGGCCGGTACCACCTCGAGGCGCTGTCGCGCAGCGAGACCCAGGCCTATGTGCGCCATCGCCTGCGCGTGGCCGGCGCCGCCGCCGAGATCTTCACCGCCGGCGCGCTGCGCGAGGTGCACCGGGTGTCCGGGGGCATTCCCCGCATCATCAACGTGGTCTGCGACCGCGCGCTGCTCGGCGCCTTCACCCGCGAGGAGCACCGCGTCACCGGCGACCTGATCCGCAACGCGGCTTCCGAGGTCTACGGCCGGCCGGTGCTGCACCCGTGGGTGCGCTGGCTCGCGCTGGCCGGCGCCGGCGCCGGCGTCGCGCTGCTCGGCCTGGCGCTGTGGCGGGCCTTTCCGCCGGAAGCGGCCCCGCCCGCCGAGCCCGCGGCAGCGGTTGCCGTCGAGCCGGCCGAGGCGGTGGAGCCGCCGCCCCCTGCCGAGGCGCCGCCGCCCTCCCTCGAGTCCCTGCTGGCACGAGAGGCGGCCGGCACGACGACGGACGCGGCCTTCGCCGGCCTGCTGCGGCTGTGGGGCGCCTCCTACGAGCCCGGTTCGGCCAGGCCCTGCGACCAGGTGGCCGCGCAAGGCCTTCAGTGCGTTGCCCAGCGAGGCTCCTTCGCGCAGCTACGCCTGATCAACCGCCCGGCCATCCTGTCGCTGGCCGACGCATCCGGCGCGGAGCACCAGGTCGTCATCGAGCGCCTCGATGACGAAGGCGCGCGCCTCGCGATCGGCAGCGTGCCGTACACGGTGAGCCTGGCCGAGCTCGCGAACCACTGGTTCGGCGAGTTCCTGGTCGTGTGGCGGCCGAGCCAGCCCGCGGTCAAGGACCTGAGGCTTGGCATGCGCGGCGAGGACGTGCGCTGGCTGCGGCAAGGGCTCGCCCAGGTCGGGGGCCTGCCCGCGGAGTCCGCCGCGGGCGACACCTTCGATGCCGGCGTCGAGCGCCTGGTCGAGGAGTTCCAGCGCGCGCGGCGGCTCGCGGTGGACGGGATCGCGGGCATGCAGACGCAGCTGCTCCTCGACTCCGCGATCGGTGCGCCGGGCACGCCGACGCTCCTCGCGGAGCCTGCGGGAGGCGGCGCGTGAGCTTCATCCTCGACGCGCTGCGCAAGTCGGAACACGAACGCCAGCGCCAGCTGGGCCCCTCGATCGCGGAACTGCCCGTGGCGCGGCCGGCGCCGCGCGTGCCGCCCTGGGTGTGGGTCGCCCTCGCGGCGCTGCTGACGCTCAACGTCGCGCTGGTCGCGTGGTTCCTCGGGCGGGAGACGCCCGCACCGCAACCCGTCGCGATCGCGCCACCCGCCACGGTCCCCGCAGCCGCGCCGCCGCCTGCCGCAACCACAGCGGCGGCGGTTCCTTCCCCGGCAGCGGCTTCGCCGGGCACGACCCCGTCGCTGGCCGAAGCGCCTCGCGCGGCGGCCAGCGTGCCGCCGGTCGAGGCTGCGCCATCACCCGGCCCCGGCGCGCGCGAAGTACGCTCGTTGGCCGAGGAGGCCGCGACCGAGCCCGTCTTCGGCGCTCCGACGTTCGCGGCGCCGGGGGCGCCGGACCCCGCGCTGCTGCCGGTGGCGCCGCCACCTGCTCCGCGACCGGCGCAGGCCGCCGCCGCCGGCGTGCCGACCATCGACCAGCTGCCGCCGCAGGCCACCGCGGGCCTGCCGCCGCTCAGCATCAGCCTGCACATCTATGCGAACCAGCCCTCGCAGCGCGCGGTGTTCATCAACGGCACGCGCTACCGGGAGGGCGACGGGCTGCCCGGCGGAGCCGTCGTGCAGGAGATCACGCCGGACGGCGCCGTGATCTCCTACGGCGGCCAGCGATTCCTCCTGCCGAGGCAGTGACCGGGCGCATGAACGCCATTGCCGCCAGCACGGATCACGCCCTGGACGGCACGCGCCTCGCGCTGCTCCTGCGCGCAGGCATCCACCGCCTCCTGTCGCGCGAGGAGGTCATCAACAAGATCAACGTCTTCCCGGTTCCGGACGGCGACACCGGCACCAATCTCGCGCTGACCCTGCACGCCGTGCTGCAGAGCCTTCGCGCCCGGCCGGACGTCCACGCGGGACAGCTGCTGACGCGCGTCGCGGATGCGGCGCTCGACGGCGCGCGGGGCAACTCGGGAGCCATCCTGGCCCAGTTCCTGCTCGGCATCGGCGACCGCGCCGGCCACCTGCAGCAGATTACCGCCGAGGATTTCGCGCAGGCGGTCGCGGGCGGCGCGAGCTACGCGCGCGACGCGCTGGCCGAGCCTCGCGAGGGCACCATCCTGACCGTCGTCGCGGACTTCGCGCACGAGGTCGGCGAGCTGGTCGGCCGCCAGGGCGTGCGCGACTTCCGCCACCTGTTCGTGCGGGGACTCGAGCGCGCCCGGACCTCGCTCGAGGCGACGCGCAACCAGCTCGAGAGCCTGCGCAAGGCGAACGTCGTCGACGCCGGCGCGATGGGCTTCGTCGAGCTGCTCGCCGGGATCGTCCACTACCTCGAGACCGGCGAGCTCGGCGAGGACGACGCGGTGAGCGTCATCCGCGAGGACGAGGCCACGGCCGGCGAGGAGCAGGACCTCAGCCACCGCTTCTGCACCGAGTGCGTGGTGAGCGGCGAGGACGTGGACCGGCGCCACCTGCGCGAGCAGCTCTCGACGTTCGGCTCGAGCCTCGTGGTCGCGGGCACGCACCGGAAGGTGAAGGTCCACGTCCACGTCAACGATCCGGCCGAGGTGTTCCGCATCGCCGCCGGCTACGGGACCGTCAGCGGCGAGAAGGCCGACGACATGCGGCGCCAGCAGGAGTCGGCGCACCACGCGCGGCGCCGCCGGGTCGCGGTCGTGGTGGACTCCGCCGCCGACCTGCCCGACGAGTCGATCGAGGCGCTCGACATCCACGTGGTGCCGGTGCGCGTCCACTTCGGCTCGCACAGCTACCTGGACAAGGTGACGCTGACGCCCGAGACGTTCTTCGCGCTGCTCGAGACGAGCGCGGAGCCGCCCAAGACCTCGCAACCGCCGCCGGGGGACTTCCGCCGCGCCTTCGAGTTCCTCGGCTCGCACTACGACGGCGTGGTCTACGTCGGGCTCACGTCCCGCGCGAGCGGCACGTTCCAGTGCGGCGAGGCCGCCGCCGCCCGCAGCCGCACCCATGGGCGCATCGTCCCGGTGGACACGGGCAACGCGTCGCTGGGGCAGGGGCTCGTCGCGCTTCGCGCCGCGGAAGCCGCGGCGGCCGGCGCGTCCGTGGAGGACGTCGAGCGCATCGCGCGCGATACGGCACGGCGCACGCGCACCTTCGCGAGCCTGGCGACGCTCGAGTACGCAGTGCGGGGCGGTCGCGTGCCGGCCTGGGCGAGGACGCTCGCGGACACGCTGCACGTGATGCCGCTGCTCGCCACCTTCCCGGACGGGCGCATCTCGGTGGGTGGCGCGCTGTTCGGCCGGCGCAACCTCACCGCGAAGTTCGCGCGCTTCGTGCGGCGTCGCCTGCCGGCCGGCAAGCGCTGGCGCCTCGCGGTCGGCCACGCGAACGCGCCGGACGAGGCCCGGAAGCTGCAGGAGTTGATCGTCGCGGGCCGCGACGACATCGAGACGGCCTTCGTGGTGCCGATCGGCACGGCGCTCGGCGCGCACGGCGGGCCGGGCTGCCTGGTCGTCTCCGTCGAGGAGATTGCGCCCGCCTGATTCGGCGCTGCCCGATTCGGCGCAATCCGCTGGCACCGCAGCCACTGCCTCGCGCGCCGGCGGGATCCGGCCGGGCCCCCTGTCGCTCGCGCGGTCGGAACTTACGCGCTCGCTCTAGGGGGCCACTGGCCACCTCGCCGGCG
>JALORP010000020.1 GCA_025458865.1 Steroidobacteraceae bacterium
GTCGTGATCGCCGGGGCCGGCAACATCGGCTTCCGCCTGGCCCAGTCGCTCGAGGAGCAGAACCAAGTGAAGCTGATCGAGCGCGACCCGACCGCCGCTCGCCGGGCGGCCGAGCGGCTCAAGCGCACGCTGGTGCTCGCCGGCGACGCCGCCGACGAAGAACTGCTGATCGAGGAGAACATCGACGACGCAGACGTGTTCGTCGCGCTGACGAACGCCGAGGAAGCCAACATCCTCTCCGCGATGCTGGCCAAGCGGCTCGGCGCGCGCCGCGTGATGGCGCTGATCAACAAGCCGTCCTACGCGGAGCTCATGGAGGGCAGCACGATCGACGTGGCGATCTCGCCGCAGACGATCACCATCGGCGCGCTTCTCGAGCACGTGCGCCGCGGCGACGTGGTCCGCGTGCACTCGCTCAGGCGCGGCGCGGCCGAGGCCATGGAGGCGATCGTGCACGGCGACACCCGCAGCTCGCCGCTGGTCGGCCGGCGGCTGGAGCAGATTTCGCTGCCCGGCGGGGCGACCATCGGCGCGATCGTGCGGGGCGACGAGGTGATCATGGCTCACCACGACACGGTCATCTACGCCGACGACCACGTGATCCTGTTCCTGTCGGACCGCCGCCACGTCGAGGCCCTCGGCCGGCTCTTCCAGGCCGGCGCGCGCGCCTGATCCGGGACCGGCATCGTGAACCTGCCGATGGTGCAGCGGATCCTGGGGCTGATGCTGCTGTTGTTCAGCCTCACGATGCTGCCGCCGATCGGGGTGTCCTTCCTGCACGCGGATGATCACTGGTATCCGTTCGCGGCCGCCTTCGCCGTCGTCGCGTCCATCGGTGCGCTGCTGTACCTGCCGGTGCGCAAGGTGCAGCGCGACCTCAGGCTGCGCGACGGGTTCCTCGTGGTGGCGATGTTCTGGATATGCCTCGGCCTCGCCGGCGCCACGCCGCTCCTTATCACCGACGTGCCGCGCCTTTCGTTCACCGATGCCGTGTTCGAGGCGGTCTCCGGGTTCACGACCACCGGCGCCACCGTCATCGTCGGGCTCGACACGCTGCCCACGTCGATTCTCTACTACCGCCAGCAGATCCAGTGGCTCGGAGGCATGGGCATCATCGTGCTGGCGGTCGCGCTGCTGCCGGTGCTGGGCGTGGGCGGCATGTCGCTGTACAAGGCCGAGACGCCGGGACCGGTCAAGGACCAGAAGCTGACCCCTCGCATCGCCCATACGGCAAAGGCGCTGTGGCTCGTCTACCTCGTGCTCACGGCCGCATGTGCGCTCGCCTACTGGCTCGCCGGCATGGACGCCTTCGACGCGATCAGCCACGCATTCTCGACGCTCTCGACCGGCGGCTTCTCCCCGTACGACGCCAGCCTGGCCCGGTTCGACAGCTACGCGATCGACATGATCGCCATATTCTTCATGCTGGCCGGCGGAACGAGCTTCGCGCTGCACTTCCTCATGTTCCGGCAGCGGTCCGTCGTGGCCTATTGGCGGGAGCCGGAGTTTCGCGCCTACGTCCTGATCGTCGCCGCCTTCGTGACGGTCGTGACCTGCTATCTCTGGATCGCCGGAACTTACGGGTCCCTCGCCGAGGCCTTCCGCTACGGGGCCTTCCAGGTGGTCTCGATCCAGACGAGCACTGGCTTCCTGACGACGGACTTCTCCGTCTGGCCGGGCGCACTGCCTGCGCTGATCATGCTGACGACCTTCATCGGCGGTTGCGCCGGCTCGACCGCCGGCGGCATCAAGGTCATCCGCTGGCTGCTGGTTTTCAAGCAGGGCACCGTCGAGCTGCGGCGACTGGTGCATCCCAGCGCAGAGATCCCGGTCAAGATCGCGGACAAGACGGTGCCGGTGTCCGTGATGAACGCCGTCGCGGGATTCTTCGCCATCTACCTCGTGCTGTTCGGCGGCATGATGCTGCTGCTGATGACCTTCGGCCTCGACCAGGTCACGGCATGGTCGGCGGTGGCGACCTGCATCAACAACGCCGGCCCGGGCCTCGGCGCGGTGGCCGCGAACTTCCGGGAGGTGCCGGACGCGGCGAAGTGGGTGTGCACGCTCGCGATGCTGATCGGCCGCCTCGAGCTGTTCACGCTGATCGTGCTGTTCACCCCGGACTTCTGGCGGCGCTGACCCCGGCGCCGGCGGGGTCGCCGGCACGGTAGACTTCGGGGCTCGCCCCGACTGCCCAAGGTTGCGCCGGAGGTGCCCCGGGAATGGGCCCGTACTTCCTCGAGATACTGCTGCTGCTCGCATCCGCGGTGTTCGTGGTGCTGGCGTTCCAGCGCCTGCACGTTCCGCCGAGCCTGGGGTACCTGCTGGTGGGCGTGCTGCTCGGGCCGCACACCATCGGCCCCGTCGTGGATACGCGCCCGCTCGAGGCGCTGGCGGAGTTCGGCATCGTGTTCCTGCTGTTCACGATCGGCCTCAATTTCTCGCTGGGGCAGATCCGCGCGCTGCGCAACCAGGTCCTCGCCCTCGGCACGAGCCAGGTCGCGATCACCACGCTGGTCGTGGGCGTCCTGGCCTGGCTCGCCGGCCTCTCCGTCGCATCCGCGTTCGTCGTGGGCGCTGTGTTCGCGCAATCCTCGACGACGATCATCGCCCGGCAGCTCGCGGAGGTGAACGAGGCGGACGACCGTCACGGCCGGCTGGCCGTCGCAATGTCGGTCTTCCAGGACGTCACGGCGGTGCCGTTCCTCGTCGTCATCCCGGTGCTGGGGATGTCCGTCGCGGCCAGCGTGATCGGAGCCGAGCTCGGCTGGGCCGTGGGGAAGGCGCTGCTCGCCTTCCTTCTCGTGTTCGTGGTGGGGCGGTGGATGCTGAGACCGCTGTTCCACCTCGTGGCGGAGCAGCGGTCGGCGGAGCTGTTCACCCTGACGGTGCTGCTGGTCTCGCTGGTCGCCGCCTGGACCACCAGCAGCCTCGGACTCTCGATGGCCTTCGGCGCGTTCCTCGCCGGCATGATGCTCGGAGAAACCGAGTTCAGGCACCAGGTCGAGTCGACCATCCGTCCGTTCCGCGACGTCCTGCTCGGGCTGTTCTTCGTCGGCATCGGCGCGCTCGTCGATCCGTCGGCCCTGCCGGGCATCTGGCACTGGGCGGCGCTCGGGACCCTCGTGCTGCTGGCCAGCAAGATCCTGATCGTGAGGCAGATCGTCCGGGCCTACGGGCTCGAGGCCGTCCTGGCCTGGCGCGTCGGCCTGGTGCTGGCGGTTGGCGGCGAGTTCGGATTCGCCCTGATCGCCATCGCGCTCGGCGCCGACGTCATAGACACCGAGCTCGGGCAGATCGCGCTCACGTCGGTGCTGTTCTCGCTCGTGATCGCCCCCTTCCTGATCCGGTACAACGGCGCCATCGCCCGCCGCCTGGCGGGATCCGGGGCCGCGGCGGACGGGACGGGAGTTCCGGGCGCGCAGGACGCCGCCGCGCAGAATCTCCAGGGGCACGTGATCATCTGCGGCTACGGCCGGGTGGGCCAGGGTGTGGCGCACCTGCTCGACAAGAACGGTTTCGCCTACACGGCGCTCGACCTCAATCCCGCGAGAGTCAAGGATGCCCATACGGCCGGCGAGCGCGTCTTCTACGCCGATGCCACCGAGCGCGACATCCTCGAGGCGCTCGGGCTGGACCGCGCCCGGCTGGTCGTCGTCAGCCACGGCGACGTCCCGGCCACGCTCCGGATCCTGCAGAACGTCCGCGCATCGCACCCCGACCTGCCGGTGCTGGTGCGAACGAGCGACGAGTCTCACGACGATGAGCTCCGCGAGGCAGGCGCGACCCTGGTGGTGCCGGAAGCCCTCGAGGCGAGCCTGATGATCGCGGCCCAGGCCCTGCTGCTGCTGGAAGTGCCGCGCTCGCGGGTCTGGCACGACGTCCAGGAACAGCGCACGAGCCGCTACCGGCTGCTGCGCGAATTCTTCCGGGGCGACGCGCTGCAGGAGGACGCCGGCAGCGGCGATGCCGCCCGGCTGCACTCGGTCGTCCTGAGTCCCGCGAGCCCCTGGATCGGCCGGAGGATCGCCGAGCTGCCCGTCGGCGGCGACGTCGTGGTAACGGCGCTCGTTCGCGGCCAGCAGCGGCACATCGCGCCCCAGCCGGATACCGTCCTCGCGGTTGCCGACGTGCTCGTGATCTTCGGCGTCCCTCGCGAGCTCGAAAAAGCGGAGGCGGCGATCGCGTGAGCCGCTGCCCAGGCGCGACTGGCCACGTCCTTCTCGACAACGGTGCCGCAGCCTCGCATCCTTGGCCCGCCCATGAACAACCTCCGCGCCATGCCCTGTTCCCGGCCAGCGGCCCTGCTGGCCTTCGCCTGCACCGGGGGTTGCCGGCCGCGGAACCGGCCATTGAGGCCCGGCCGCTAGTGGCGCTGCGCGAGAACCTCGAGCTCATGCTGCAGCGCGGCCAGGACTCGCCGCTGCTGCGCTTCTCGCTCGGCGGCGAGTGCCTCAAGGCCGGCGACCTCGTGGCCGCGGTGGACCACCTGCGCCGCGCCGTGGAAGCGAACCCGGCGTACTCCGCCGCGTGGAAGCTGCTCGGACAGGCCCATGCGCAGGCCGGGAATGCGTCGCGGGCCGCCGAGGTCTACGAGCAGGGCATCACCGCCGCCGAAGCCAACGGCGACCTGCAGGCGGCGAGGGAGATGCGGGTCTTCCTCAATCGCGTTCGCAAGGTGCCGGCCGATGACTGAGCTCGCGGGCCCGACCCCGTTCCCCGGCCGGCTGGTCCGGGTGCTGGACGCCATCGCCGACGTCACGGGCCGGGCAGTCGCATGGCTCACGCTCGCCATGGTCCTGGCGGCGATCGCGGTGGTGGCGCTGCGCTACGGCTTCGGCGTCGGGCTCATCTGGCTGCAGGAGTCGGTCACGTGGATGCACGCCGCCGTCTTCATGCTCGGCGCGGCGTGGACGCTCCGCCAGGACGGGCACGTTCGCGTGGATATCTTCTACCGGCGCATGTCGCCGCGACGCCAGGCGCTCGTCGACCTCGCCGGCACCGTGTTCCTGCTGCTGCCGACCTGCGCGTACCTGCTTTTCGAGAGCCTGCCGTACGTCGCGAGCTCCTGGCGCGTGCTCGAGCGTTCGCGCGAGGCGGGCGGCATGCCCGCGCTGTACCTGCTCAAGACCGTCATCCCCGTGATGGCGGGGCTGCTGATCCTGCAGGGTCTGGCCGAGGCGCTGCGAGCCTGGGGCCGCCTGCGCGGCCGCGAGGCCTGAGCCATGGAGTGGTTGTCGCTCGTCCTTTTCGCGCTGATCGTGGTCGCCCTGCTCGCAGGCTACCCGGTCGCGTTCACGCTGGCGGGCGTCTCCCTGATGTTCGCGACGGTGGCCGCGGCCTTCGGCGCCTTCGACCTCGTGTACCTGGAGGCGCTGCCGAGCCGCATCTTCGGCACGATGAGCAACTCGACGCTGGTCGCCGTGCCCCTGTTCGTGTTCATGGGGCTCGTCCTCGAGCGCGCCCGCATCGCGGACGAGCTCCTCGAGACGCTCGGGCTGGTTTTCGGCCGGCTGCGCGGCGGCCTCGCTGTGTCGGTCATCGTGGTCGGTGCGCTTCTTGCGGCGAGCACCGGCATCGTGGGCGCGACCGTGGTCACGATGGGCCTGCTGTCGCTGCCGGTCATGCTGCGGCACGGGTACGACCGTCGGGTCGCCGCCGGCACGATCTGCGCGTCCGGGACGCTCGGCCAGATCATCCCCCCGTCCATCATCCTCGTGCTGCTGGGCGACGTGTTGTCCAGCGCCTACCAGCAGGCGCAGCTCAAGATGGGGATCTTCTCGCCCAAGGCCGTCTCCGTCGGTGAGCTGTTCGTCGGCGCGCTGTTGCCCGGCCTGCTGCTGGTCGGCATCTACGTCGTGTACGTGCTGCTGGTGGCGTGGCTGCGCCCGGCGTCCATGCCGGCGCTCGAGGCGCACGAGGTGCACGAGTCGCGCGGTGCGCTCGCGCTGCGGCTGCTGCGCGCGCTCGTGATGCCGCTCGTGCTGATCCTGGCCGTGCTCGGGTCGATACTCGCCGGCTACGCCACGCCGACGGAGGCCGCGGCGGTCGGCGCGGTCGGCGCCCTGCTGCTCGCGCTGCTGCGCCGCTCGCTGGACCTGCCGCGCCTTCGCGAGGTGATGCAGGGCACCGTGCGGCTCTCGTCCATGGTGTTCCTCATCCTGATCGGCGCGTCGGTGTTCTCGCTCGTGTTCCGCGGCTTTGGCGGAGACGACCTGATGCACGACCTGCTGGGGCAGCTGCCGGGCGGCGTGACCGGCGCGCTCATCGCCGTGATGCTGGTGCTGTTCCTGCTCGGCTTCATCATCGACTTCATCGAGATCACCTACATCGTGGTCCCGGTCGTCGCGCCGGTGCTGCTCGCCATGGGCGTGGACCCGGTGTGGCTCGGCGTGATGATCGCCGTCAACCTGCAGACGTCCTTCCTGACGCCGCCCTTCGGGTTCGCGCTCTTCTACCTGCGCGGCGTGGCGCCGCCGGAAATGTCGTCGGCGGACATCTACCGCGGCGCGATGCCGTTCGTCGCGCTGCAGCTGGGGCTGCTGGTCGTGCTGGCCTTGTGGCCGCAGCTCGCGACCTGGCTGCCGCAGGTGGTCTACGGCAACTGAACCTACAGGTCGCGGGTGCGAAGGTAGGCGTCCTCGGCGACCCTGAGATAGGCGCTCGAGCGGGCCTGGAAGGCGCGGACCGACTCGTGGATGCGCGCGTACAGCGGGTCCCGCGCCGCACCCTCGCGGATCACCTGCTCCGACAGCTCCTTCAGCCGCCGGAGCACGTCGTCCGGGAAGCGGCGCAGCTCGACGCCGTGCTCCTCGACCAGCGTCACCAGCGCCTCGCTGTTGCGAGCCGTGAACTCGGCGAGCATCTGGTCATTGATGGCCTTGCAGCAGGTGAGCACGATCTGCTGCAGGTCTTCCGGCAGCTCTTCGAATGCCTTGCGGTTGATGATCGCCTCGAGCGTGGTGCCGGGCTCCTGCCAGCCGGGGTAGTAGTAATACTTCGCCGCCTTGTGCAGCCCGAAGGCGAGGTCGTTGTAGGGGCCGATCCACTCGGTTGCGTCGATGGCGCCGGTCTCGAGCGCCGTGAAGATCTCGCCACCCGAGAGGGTCACCGGCGTCCCGCCGGCGCGCGCCAGCACCTCGCCGCCGATGCCGGGAATGCGCATCTTGAGCCCGGCGAGGTCCGCCGCCGAGCGGATCTCCTTCCGGAACCAGCCGCCCATCTGGCAGCCAGAATTGCCGCAGGGCGCCGGGATCACGCCGAAGGGCGCGTAGGCCTCGCGCCACAGATCGAGGCCACCGCCGTAGTACAGCCAGGCGTTCATCTCCTGCGCGGTGAGCCCGAAGGGCACCGCCGAGAAGAAGGAAGCCGAGCCGATCTTGCCCTTCCAGTAATAGGCGCCGCCGTGGGCCATCTCGGCCGTCCCGGCTGCGACGGCGTCGAAGGCCTCGAAGGCCGGCACGAGTTCGCCGGCGCCGTAGACCTTGATGGACAGCCGTCCGCCGCTGCAGGCCTCCACCATGCGCGCGAACTCGAGCGCGCCGGTGCCGAGCGCCGGGAAGTTGGGCGGCCAGGTGGTGACCAGCTTCCAGCGGAATCGGCGCCCGTCGGCCGCCGCGGCAGGCCCCTCGGCCTCCCGCGAACAGGCGGTCGTCGCCGCCGCCAGCACACCGAGGCCCAGACCCTGTATTACCCGCCGCCGCTGCATGTCGCCCCCTCGCGTCGTGAACCCGTAAAACCGGGCAGCGCGTAAACTTACACGGTGCCGGGCCCGCCGGCGCGACGGGCAGGGCGGCACGAGGGAGATGCCGCCCGAATTGCCACGGATAGGCGTTTAGGAAGATCCTTATAGATATCTTTCTCCACTATATAGCGCTCTAGGCGCTCTTGTAGGACCCCTTGAACCATAGAGATACGTTTTTGAAGTAAGTAGTTTTTAGATACCAAGAATGAGACTTTCTGAATGCCGATGTGGAAAGATGGTGCACTCAAACCATGATTGGGCTCCTTCAAAGGGTTTCTGAAGCCAGCGTGACTGTCCAGGGCCGACGCGTGGCCAAAATCGGCCGGGGCCTGCTCGTTCTCGTCGGCGTCGAGCGCGGCGACGGCGAGGCGGAGGCCGGGCGGCTGCTGGAGCGCCTCGTCGGCTACCGCGTCTTCCCGGACGACGAAGGCCGTATGAACCGCAGCCTGCTCGACACCGGCGCCGAACTGCTGCTGGTGCCCCAGTTCACCCTCGCCGCCGACACGAAGAAAGGCACGCGCGCCGGTTTCAGCACCGCCGCGGCCCCAGCGCACGGCCAACGGCTGTTCGAGGCGCTGGTGGCGCGGGCCCGGCAGCAGCTCGGCCGCGTGGAAACCGGCGAATTCGGCGCTGACATGCAGGTCGCGCTGGTCAACGACGGCCCCGTGACCTTCTGGCTGCAGGTGCCTCCCGACCGGACGGCGGCGGGGGGCTGACCGTTACGTGACCGGCGTAGGGAGACCTTCGCGCGCGTTGGCGTATCATCGCGTCTCGCCCGGGTGTCCGGGCCGGAGTTCAAGACCATGGGAATCGGATTTCGCGAGCTGCTGATCATCCTGGCCATCGCGCTGCTGATCTTCGGCGCCAAGAAGCTGCGGACGATCGGCACCGACCTCGGCGCCGCCGTGAAGGGCTTCAAGAAAGCCATGAACGACGGCGAGAACGAGGAGACCACCAAGCAGATCACCGGCGACAAGCAGCCGGACGCCGACTTCAATACCAAGGAGTCGCAGAAGAACGAGACGGGTTCTTCGAAGAACGCCTGACCTGAACCATGTTCGAGGTCGGCTTCACCGAGATCGTCCTGATCCTGGGCATCGCGCTGCTGGTGCTCGGACCGGAGAAGCTGCCCAAGGTCGCAGCCGACGTCGGCCGCTGGATGGGCCGGGCCCGGGCCATGGCCCGCCAGCTCAAGAACCAGCTGGACGATGAGGTCCACCGGGCGGAACGCTCCTTCACGGAGCCCGAGGCACCGCGCACACCGACGCCGCCGCCGGCTCCCGGCGCCGCGGCCCCTGGCACACCGCCGCCCGAAGCGCCGCAGCCAGCCAGCCCGGCACAGGAGCCGGACGCGCAGCCGGCGCCCGGACCCGACGCAGCAGGCACTCCGCCCGGACCCGGCAAGCCCCCCGCCTCATGAGCGACGAGAAGCTCTCGGAAGGCACGGTGCTCTCGCACCTGGTGGAGCTGCGCGACCGGCTGCTGCGCGCGATGATCGTCACGGGGGTCGTGGCGATACCCTGCCTGTTCTTCGCGAACGAACTGTTCACCTGGGTCATCGAGCCGCTGCGCGCGTCGCTGCCGGCCGGCTCGGCGGTCATCGCCACCAGCGTCGTCGCGCCGTTCATGACGCCGTTCAAGCTGGCGCTGCTGGCGGCGGTGTTCTTCTCCATGCCCTACCTGCTCTACCAGCTGTGGGCCTTCGTCGCGCCGGGGCTCTACCGCCACGAGCGCCGCTTCGCGATGCCGCTGCTGGTGTCGAGCATCCTGCTCTTCTACACGGGCGCGTCCTTCGCCTACTTCGCCGTCTTCCCGGTCATGTTCCAGTTCTTCGTGGCGACGACGCCCGAGCATGTCCAGATGATGACGGACATGACGCAGTACCTCGACTTCGTGGTGCTGCTGTTCTTCGCCTTCGGGCTGGCCTTCGAGATCCCGGTCGCCACGGTGCTGCTGGTGCGCACCGGCATGGTGAAGATCGAGGCCATGCGCAGGAACCGCGGCTACGTGCTGCTCGGCATCTTCATCGTCGCGGCTTTCATCACGCCGCCCGACGCGGTCTCGCAGAGCATGATGGCCGTGCCGATGTACTTCCTGTACGAGGCGGGAATCATCCTCGCCCGGATCCTCGTCCGCAGGCCCGAGCCGGCCACTGAAAGCGCGGAAGAATGAACATGAATCCACGACCCGATGCCGCCACGCTCCTGGGACACCCGCGCGGGCTGTTCCTGCTGTTCGCCACCGAGATGTGGGAGCGCTTCAGCTACTACGGCATGCGCGCCCTGCTGGTGCTGTACGTGGTCGCCGCCACCAACGCGGCGAACCCGGGCCTCGGCTGGACCGAGCCGCAGGCGCTCAAGCTCTACGCCTGGTACACCGGCTTCGTGTACCTGACGCCGCTCATCGGCGGCTGGCTCGCGGACAACTACCTCGGCCAGCGCCGCGCCGTGATCATCGGCGGCATCCTCATGGCCCTCGGCCAGTTCTCGCTCGCAGCGCCGCCGGCCATGCTCGGCAGCGCGGCGCCCTTCGATCTCGGCGCGCTCGGCATCGCTTTCCCCGAGACCCCCGTCAGCTTCTACCTCGGCCTGCTGCTGCTGATCGCCGGCAACGGGTTCTTCAAGCCGAACATCTCGACGATGGTCGGCGACCTCTACGAGCAGGGCGACGCGCGCCGCGACGGCGCCTTCACGATCTTCTACATGGGCATCAACGTCGGCGCCTTCCTCGCGCCGCTCGTGTGCTCCACGCTCGGCGAGGACCCCGCCTGGGGCTGGCGCGTCGGCTTCTTCGCCGCGGGCGTCGGCATGACGCTCTCCGTGATCATCCAGCTCGCCTTCGCGAAGCGCTTCCTCGGCGATATCGGCGTCGAGCCGGCCGCCCAGCGGGCGCTGAAGCTCGCCGGCGGCGAGAAGCGGCCGCTCACGCCGGACGAGGTGGACCGCCTGAAGGTCATCTTCGTGATCTTCGTCTTCGTCGTGATGTTCTGGGCGGCGTTCGAGCAGGCCGGCGGACTGATGAACCTGTTCGCCGACCAGTACACGGACCGCTCGGTCGGCTCCTTCACGGTGCCGACCGGCTGGTTCCAGTCGCTCAACCCGCTGTTCATCGTGCTGCTCGCGCCGGTGTTCTCGCTGATGTGGGGCGCGCTGGGCAAGCGGGGCCGCAACCCGTCCACGCCGGCCAAGATGTTCACCGGCCTGTTCCTGACCGCGATCGGCTTCATGTTCCTGGTCATCGCCGTGTTCGAGATGCAGCGCGGCGCCGACATCCGGGCCGGCATGCAGTGGCTGGTGCTCGCCTACCTGTTCCACACGATGGGCGAGCTCTGCATCAGCCCGGTCGGCCTGTCCATGGTCACGAAGCTCGCGCCGCTCCGGCTCGCATCGCTGATGATGGGCGTGTGGTTCCTGATCAACTTCGTCGCCAACACGCTGGCGGGCTACGTCGGCGCGTTCTCGGCGCGCATGGGCGAGTACGCGTGGATGCAGTCGCTCGCGGCCGACCTCGGCGTGCGCGCCGAGCACGCCGGCCTGCTCGGCATCTTCGGCGGAATCGCGCTCACGCTGATCGTGTTCTCGGTGTTGCTCTGGTCCATCTCCGGGCGCATCGTGTCCTGGATGCACGGCGCCGAGGACGTGAAGAAGGCCTGACCGGCGCCGCCACGGCCGACAGGGGAAAGCATGAGCCACGAAGACCCGGCGCGGCAGCTGACGCTGCGCGCGGTGCTGCTGTCGATCATCCTGACGGTGATCCTGGCGGCCGCGAACGCCTACCTCGGCCTGTTCGCCGGCATGACCGTCGCCACCGCGATCCCCGCCGCGGTCGTGGCCATGGGCGTGCTGCGCCTGCTCGGGCGGGTGAGCATCCTCGAGAACAACATCGTCGCGACCGGTGCGTCCGCCGGCTCCTCCATCGCCGCCGGCACGATCTTCACCATCCCGGCGATCGTCCTGCTGGGCCACTGGGAGCGCTTCGACTACTGGTGGGTGCTCGCCATCGCCGGCCTCGGCGGCGTCCTCGGCGTGCTGTTCTCCGTGCCGTTGCGCCGCACGCTGATCCTGGAGCAGAAGCTGAAGTTCCCGGAGGGCGTCGCGACCGCCGAGGTTCTGAAGGTCAGCGCCGACCCGGGCCACGGGCTCAAGGCGCTCGGCCTCGCCGCACTGGCCGGCGCCGCGTTCAAGACCGCGCTGTCCGGCCTCAAGCTCGCGCCCGAGGCCTTCACGGCGGCCCGATTCTTCGGCGAGCGCACGATCGGCTTCTTCGGGCTCAATCTCTCGCCGGCGCTGCTCGCCGTCGGCTACATCGTCGGGCTCAACATCGGCGTGCTGATGCTCTCGGGCGGCGTGCTGTCCTGGTGGGTGTTCATCCCGGTCTACAACACCTTCTTCTTCGACCACGACCCGGCGCTCGCCGCGCGCCTCGCCGGCGCCGGCGCCGGGGACGCCGCGTTCATGATCTGGAGCGCCCAGGTCCGCTACATCGGCGTGGGCGCCATGCTCGTCGGTGGCCTGTGGTCGCTGTGGACTCTGCGCGGTTCGCTTTTCTCCGGCGTAAAGAGCGGGCTGGGCATGGCCAGTATCCGGGCCGACGTGCCGCACACGGAGCGCGACCTGCCGATGAGCATGATCCTCGCCGGCATCGTGCTGTTCGTGCTGCCGCTGTTCGCGCTCTACTACGTGGTGGTGGATAGCCTCGGCATCGCCCTCGCGATGGCCGTGATCATGCTCGTGGCCGGCTTCGTGTTCTCCTCCGTGAGTGGCTACATGGCCGGCCTCGTCGGCTCCTCCAACAACCCGGTCTCGGGCATCACGATCTCCACCATCCTGTTCGCATCGCTCGTCCTGCTCGCCTTCCTCGGCCGGGGCTCCACCGTAGGCCCGGTCGCGGCGGTCCTGATCGGCGCGGTGATCTGCAACTCTGCTGCCATCGCCGGCGACAACCTGCAGGACCTGAAGGCCGGCCAGCTGGTCGGCGCGACCCCCTGGCGGCAGCAGGTGATGCTCGCCATCGGCGCGGTGTCGAGCGCGGCGGTGATGGCGCCGGTGCTCAACCTGCTGCTCGAGGCCTACGGCATCGGCACGCCCGCGCGCGAGGGTGTCACGGCGCTGCCCGCGCCGCAGGCGACGCTGATGGCCTCCGTCGCGAAGGGCATCTTCGGCGGCGGCCTGCCCTGGGACATGATCGCGATCGGCGCCGCGGTCGGTGTGGTGGTCATCATCGTCGACGAGCAGCTCAAGCGGCGCCACGCCACCTGGCGCGCGCCGATCCTCGCGGTCGCGGTGGGCATCTACCTGCCGCTCGAGCTGTCCACGCCGATCTTCGCAGGCGGCGTGCTGGCCTGGGCCGTGGACCGCTGGCACTCGAAGCACGAGCCGGGCGCGGACCTCGACAAGCTGCGCCAGACCGGCCTGCTCTTCGCCGCCGGGCTCATTGCCGGCGAGGCGATCCTCGGCGTACTGCTCGCCATCCCGATCGTCGCGACCGGCGACGCCGAGGTGATCGCGGTCGCCGAGTCGCTGCGGCCCGGGCAGTGGGCCGGGCTCGCGGCGCTCACCGCCGTCGCCTGGTGGATGTACCGCTCGGCGACGCGCGGCGCGAAGGCGGCTTGAGCCCCGCCGCTGGCACCGGTTCCACGGCGATGCCCGCCGGGCCCGGCGGCCCGTCCTCCCGCCGCGCGGCCATCGCGCTCGCGCTGGCGGCCGTCTACCTGATCTGGGGCTCGAGCTACCTCGCCACGAAGGTACTCGTCGCGGACGAGCCGCCGCTCTTCGCCGCGGGGCTGCGCTTCCTGCTCGCGGGGCTGCTGCTCGGCGCCTTCGAGTGGTGGCGCAGCGGCCCGCCGCAGCTGTCGCGGACAGAGCTGCGGCACACTGCCGTGGTCATGGCCTGCGCGATCGTCGTCAGCAACGGCTGCAACGTCCTCGCCCTGCAGCACGTCGCCTCGAACGTGGCGGCGCTGCTCAACGCGACGCCGGCCCTCTGGATCGCCTGGCTCGGGACTTTCGGCCGGCGCGCCACGCCGCTGTCCCGGCAGGCGAAGATCGGCCTCGGCATCGGCTTCGTCGGCACGACCATGGTACTGTCGCCGGACCCGGGCGGGTCGTACTTCACCGCCCTCGGCTGGCAGACGCTGATCCTCGTCGGCTGCCTCGGCTGGTCGCTCGGCACCGTCTACTTCCGCAACGCGCGCATCGAGAACAGCGCGACGATGTTCCTCGCGATGCAGATGCTCTCGGGCGGCGCGGCGCTCATCGCGCTGGCCGCGGCCCTCGGCGAGCCGCTCGCGATGCAGTGGACCGCCGAATCCACGGCGGCGTTCCTGTGGCTCACGCTGATGAGCTCCTGCCTTGCGTACTCTGCCTACGTGTACCTCGCCGTGCACACCACGCCGGTGATCGTCGGCACCTACGCCTACGTCAACCCGGGCATCGCGGCCGTGCTCGGCTGGCTGGTGCTCGGAGAGACGCTCGGCGCGGTGCAGCTCGCCGGCATGGCGGTGATCCTTCTCGCGGTGGCGCTGGTCACCGGATACCTCGGCGGGCCGCGGCGGCGCGCCTCCGGCTAGCTTCGGGAACGGTTGCCCTCGCGTTGCGGCCGCAGCAGGATAGCCCCCCCCTGCCCGAGGAGCCGCCAATGATCCGCCTCGCCACCCTCGCGCTCGCCGGATTGTGCGCCGCCGGCGCCGCGGCGGAGACCCCGCCGCCCGTGCTCTTCAGGAACGCGCAGGTCGTCACGATGGACGAGGCTGGCGTTCTGCCGGCCGCCGACGTGCTGGTGCAGGATCGGCGCATCGCGCGCATCGCGCCCGGCGGCAGCCTCGACGCACCCGGGGGTGCAGTCGTCGTGGACGCCGCGGGACACACGCTGATTCCCGGCCTCGCGGAGATGCACGCCCACGTGCCCGGGCCGCAGATGCAGCAGTACGCCGAGGACGTGCTCCTGCTCTACGCCGCCCACGGCATCACCACCATCCGCGGCATGCTGGGCCATCCCTGGCACCTCGAGCTGCGCGCGGCGCTGGCCGAAGGGCGCGTGCTCGGCCCGCGCCTCTTCACCAGCGGGCCTTCGCTCAACGGCAACAGCGTGCCCGACGTCGCCACCGCACAGCGCACGGTGCGCGAGCAGAAAGCGGCCGGCTACGACTTCCTCAAGCTTCACCCCGGCCTGTCGCGTGAGGTCTTCGACGCGATTGCCGCGACCGCGCGGGAGGCGGACATTCCCTTCGAGGGGCACGTGTCCGACGACGTGGGCCTGATGGTCGTCCTCGGCGCGCGGCAGCGCGCGATCGACCACCTCGACGGCTACATGCAGGTGCTCGTGGACCCGCAGTGCCTCGACGGCCGTCTCGCGCCCGGGTTCTTCGGCGTCGGCCTGACGCCGTGCCTCCAGCCCGGGCGCATGCCGGCCGCGGTCGCGGCCACTCGCGAAGCCGGCACGTGGATGGCGCCGACGCAGGTGCTGCTCGAGCGCTGGGTGATGCCGCCTTCGGAGGCCGAGCTTCGCGCGAGCGCTGCGGCGCGCTACCTGCCCGCGACGGTCATCGAGCAGTGGCTGCGCTCGCGCTCGGCCTTCCTGGGCCTGCAGGGGCTCACGCCCGACCTCGCGCGCAGCTTCATCGAGGCGCGCCGCCAGCTGATCGGGGAGCTGCACCGCGCCGGCGTGCCGTTCCTGCTCGCCTCCGACGCGCCGCAGGTGTTCAACCTGCCCGGCGAATCCGCCCTCACCGAGCTCGCCATCTACGCCGGGAGCGGGATGACCGGGGCCGAGGCGCTCGCCACGGGCACGGTCAACGCCGCGCGCTACTTCGGCGCCACGGAGGTGTTCGGGCGGATCCGCGAGGGGCTCGAGGCCGACCTCGTGCTGCTCGCCGCGAATCCCCTCGAGGACATCGAGGCAGTGCGGCGGATCGAGGGCGTGATGCTGCGCGGCCGCTGGCTCGACCGCGCCGAGCTCGACGGGCGGCTCGACGCGCTGGCGGCGCGCGTCGCCGCGCGCGAGTGACGGGCAGTGCGCGCCTCAGCGCTTGACCACGGGCCCGAACAGCAGCGAGCCGATGCCGCTGACGAGGCTCACGATCAGTGCGGCCAGGAACGCGGTCCAGAAGCCGGCGACCTGCATGCCCGGCAGCAGCAGCGCCACCAGGCCGAGCATCGCGGCATTGATGACCAGCAGGAACAGGCCGAGCGTCACCAACGTGAACGGCAGCGTGAGCAGGACCACGAGCGGCCGCACGAAGGCGTTGACGATGCCGAGCAGCAGCGCGGCGACGACGAGCGTCACCGCACGGTCGACGTAGAGGCCCGCCAGCCACTCGGTGGCGAGCCACAGGCCCAGGGCAGCGATCGCCGCTCGCATCACGAACCGGGTCATGGCGTTCCCCGCAGACGGCCCCACAGGGTCCGCATTATGGACCCTTTCCGCTCAGCGGTGCCGCAGGCCCCGGTGGATGACCAGGTCCACGCGCTGCAGCAGCGCCGGGTGGCGCAGCAGGTCGCCGCGTACGGCGATGATGTCGGCGACCTTGCCCGGCGATATCGTTCCGGAGAGGTGCTCGATGCGCATCGCCGCCGCCGCGTCGTGGGTCGCGGCCTGGATCGCCCGCTTCGGGTCCATCCCGCACTCGCGCACCCAGGCGTCGATCTCCTGCCAGGTGGCCCGCGAGTGCAGGTGCGCCGGTGCGCCCGAGTCCGATCCCACCGCGAGTCGCACGCCTGCCTCGTCGAGCTGCCGCAGCTTGGTGCACAGCGTGGGCGCACGCACCGCGGGCATGTCGTACCAGCCGCTTCCCTCGAACCGGGAAATGGGGCCGAGCAGGTCCGCGACGACGATCGGCGGCAGGCCGGCCATCGTGGCCGGATCGTCGAGCGGCTCGGGATTGCGCTGCAGGTCCTGGAAGTTGAACACGCCCGAGAGCGCCGGCGACCAGGCCAGCGGCCGCCGGCCGCCGTCCCGGGCCCGGCGCTCGATGATCCGGTAAAGGTCCTCCGGGTAGCCGGCCGCGTCCAAGCCGACGCCCTGCAGGCCATCCACCCCGGCCTCGACCGCACGCGCGATGGCGGCCTCCCGCCCGGCGACCGCCTCGACCGGGAGCCCCCGGGTGTGCGCCTCGCCGATCGCCGCCGTGAGCTCGGCGTCGGTCCAGAGCCCCAGGTCGTCCAGCAGCACGTAGTCCACGCCCGCGTCGGCGAGTCGCCGGACCTTGGCGCGGGCATCCTCCGCGCCGGCGACGGTCCAGCGCCAGGTGTCGGCGCCGGGACGGCGGTCCTTCGCGAGCAGGGGCCCCGGGACGAACAGCGTCGGTCCGGGGATTCGCCGCTCCCGCAGGCGCTCGCGCACCCGCAGCGAGGCGGTGAGCGGCGCGCCGGCGTCGCGCGCGCTGGTGACGCCGGCGGCAAGCAGCTGCGCGGCGGCCATGGGCATGACGACGCGCTCGGCGATGGGCAGGTAGTGCTCGGTCCAGCGCCCCTCGTCGGCGTGGCCGAGCCTCGCGAGGTGCGCGCGCAGGTCCCACAGCCCCGGCAGGACCGTCATGCCCTCCGTGGAGATGACCTCGGCATCGGCGGGGATCGCGAGCTGGCCCAGCGTGCCGACCGCCGCGATGCGCTCTCCCTCGACGATGATCACGCTGTTGCGCAGCGGCGGGTTGCCGTAGCCGTCGACGAGGGTGCCGCCGACGAGGGCCAGCGGCCGGTCGCCGGCCGCGAAGGCCGCGGCGGCGAGCACGGCAAGCAGGGGCGCCAGCAGCCACTTCATGACGCGGGGGCCTCCAGCCGGCGGGCGAGCTGCGCGAAGGCCACGGCCCAGCCGGCCTGCAGGCGCCGGTGCCAGGCATCCCAGTCCGGGGCAGCGGGCACGCCCGAACCCAGCACGCGCAGCACGCGTCTGCCCTTGCGCTCGTCGATCACGAAGTCCTCGACCACGGCGGTGTCCCCGAGAGGTGGCCACGATGGCGCAGGATCATAGATCAGGCGCAGGCGCCGCATGGGCTCGAGGAGGTCGATGCTGGCCTCGCGGGCGCCGAACAGGCGGCTTCGCACCGAATACCGTCCACCCAGGCGCGCCTCGACGAGCGCCTGCTCCGCATGCCAGGCGACGAGTTCGGTCGGGTCGGTCAGCGCCTGCCAGAGTGCGCCCGCCGGTGCCGGCGTCTCCAGCACCTGCACGTAGCCCCGGGTGGCGCTGCGCATGGACGCGCGTCCTCAGACGGCGCGCAGCGGCGGAGGATCGCCCGGGCGCCGCCGCAGGGTCTTGTCCTGGTACATGCGTTTGTCGGCGGCCGCCATCACGTCGCTCACGGTCCTGCCGTCGCGGGGATAGCTGCCGACGCCGACGCTGATGCTCATGCGCTGCATGCGCTCGCCGGCGAGGAACAGGCTCTGGAACGTGGCGTTGCGGATGCGCTGCGCCACGGCCTCGGCGACCTCGGGGGAGGCGTCGGGCAGGAAGACGACGAACTCGTCGCCGCCGTAGCGCGAGGCCGTGTCGGTGGCGCGGATCGCCCGCTGGATCGCCGCCGCGGCGTTCCTGAGCGCGGCGTTTCCGGCCTCGTGCCCGAAACCGTCGTTGATCGCCTTGAGACGATCGAGGTCGGCGACGAGCACCGACCACGTGCCTCGCCCGGCGGCGCTGCGGGACGCGTGCTCGCGCGCGACCAGTTCGTCCATGCTGCGCAGGTTGACGAGGCCCGTGAGCGGGTCCCGCTCGGCTAGATCCTGGATGCGCCTGCGGGCGAGGAGGATCGATCCGGCAAGGCGGTGCGTCAGGTAAGTGACGAGGCCGAAAGGCCCCAGCTCGCCGAGGATGTGCGCCACCACCACCTGCGGGCCGTGCCGCCCCGCGGGCCCGGCGAGGTGCAGCAGGAGCACCGCGGCCGCCACCAGCAGGAAGGCCAGGACCGTCACGCGGGTCCTCAGCGTGACGGCGGACAGCACGAGCGGCAGAAGGTAGAGGTTCACGAGCGGGCTGTCGGCGCCTCCCGCCTGCGTGACCACGACCGTGAGGAACACGACCGTGACGAACACGTCGAGCGCGATGCGCCGCGCGGGCGAGCGCAACGGGAACCGCTTCGATCGGAACGCCAGCAGGAATCCGGCGAAGCCCACGATCGCGCCGGCCGTGAGCGCGAGGCTCGGCGGCGGCTCGCGGCTGACGAGCAGGTACAGAACCACGAGCAGCAGGACCAGCCAGTCCACCAGCGTGACGCTGCGCAGGAAGCTGTCGTGCTCGTCGCCGGAATGCTGTTCCGCGCGCCTGCGGTCGCGCACCGCGGGTGGTGGCTTCGCGGTCGGGAGGGGCATCGGTCGGGTCAGCCCGCGGCGCCGCGGCCGGCCATGCGGACCGCGGCGGGACCTTTCAGCCAGTCGAGCGCGACGCGCACGCCTTCGTCGCGCTCCGCAAGCGGCGCGTCGCGGGTCGTCGCGCCGGCCGCCGGGCGGCGGGCGCCGGCGGCGTCCTCGGCCAGCTCGATGTCCGGCCGCAGCCCCTTCTCGTGGATCGACGCGCCGGACGGCGTGTAGTAGCGCGACGTCGTCAGCTTGATGGCCTGCCCTGCGGACAGCGGCAACACGGTCTGCACGGAGCCCTTACCGTAGGTTTGCCGGCCGATCAGCACGGCCCGGCCGTGGTCGCGCAGCGCGCCCGCGACGATCTCCGATGCTGACGCCGAGCCGCCGTCCACCAGCACGGCGATCCTGGCGGCGGGCGCAAGCTGGCCCGGCGTCGCCTCCATGCGGAAGCGGGCTTCCCGGGTGCGGCCCTCGGCCGAGACGATGAGCCCGCGGTCGAGGAACGCATCCGCGACCGCCACGCCCGCCTCCAGCACGCCGCCCGGGTTGCCGCGCAGGTCCAGCACCAGGCCTTCGAGGGCCTCGCTGCCGCCCCTTTGCAGCGCGGTCACCGCAGCCTCGAGTTCGGTCGCGGTGTTCCCGCTGAATTGCGCGAGCCGGACGTAGCCGTAGCCGGGGGAGATCAGCTGCGCGCGGACGCTCACGACCTCGACGTGGGCCCGCCCGATCGTGAACTCCAGCGGCCCGGCCTCCTCCTCGCGCTCGACCGCCAGGCGCACGACGGTTCCGGGTTCGCCCCGCATGCGGCCGATGGCGTCGGCGAGGCTGCGCGTGTCCACCTTTCGGCCGTCGATTTCGACGATGACGTCGCCGCTTCGAAGGCCCGCACGGTCCGCGGGGGAGCCCTCGATGGGCGCGACCACGACGATCCTGCCGGACTCGTAGGAAACCTCGATGCCGATGCCGGAATAGTTGCCCTCGGTCGCGATGCGCAGGTCCTCGACTTCGCCCTCGTCGAGGAAGGTCGAGTGGGCATCGAGTCCGGAGACCATGCCGCGGACGGCCTGCTGCATGAGCTCGTGGTCGCCCACGGGGTCCACGTACTCCGACCGTATGCGCGCGATCACCTCGGCCAGCAGGCGCGCATCCTCCCAGGGAAGCGCCTTCGCGGCCGGCTCGCGCTGGGCCAGCACGCCGCCGCTCACCGCCAGGGCGAAGCCGAGGGCCGCCCCGATGACGAGCATCATGAACGTGGTCTGCGGGCGTTTCATGCATCGGGCCCGGTGCGGGACGGAAGGCCCATGGTACCTGTGCGCGGCCCCCGGGGAAGGGGAAAGGTCCGCGGATCCGGCCTCAGGCGCCCTGCGCAGCCATGACCTCGTAGAGCGCGAGGTCGGACAGCACCTCCGCCAGCGGCTGCGGCCGGCCAATCGCGAATCCCTGGCCGTAATCCACGCCCAGGGCCGCCATGCGGATGCGCAGCTCGTCCGTTTCCACGAACTCGGCGACCGTCTCCATGCCCATGGTGTGCGCGAGCTGGGCGATCGCCCGGACCATGGACTCGCTCCGCTGGTTGGACGCCGCGTCGCGCACGAAGCTGCCATCGATCTTGAGCACCGATACCGGCAGCGAGCGGAGGTAGGCGAGCGAGGAAAGCCCCGTGCCGAAGTCGTCCAGGGCGAAGCTCGCGCCCAGCCCGCGGATGCGCTGCATGAGGCGGTCGGCGCGGGCAAGGTCCGACACCGCCGCGGTTTCCGTGAGCTCGAAGCAGAGCATGTCCGCCGAGACACCGCTCTCGCGGATGCTCTGCTCCAGGAAGTCGTGGAACCCCGGATCCACCACGGACGGGCCGGAGACGTTGATCGAGAACTTCAGGGGCCGCCCGGCCAGCGAGGACCGGTGCGACTTGAGGGCCGCGAGCGCCCGGCTGACGACCCAGCGGTCGATCTGCGGCAGCATCTGGTAGCGCTCGGCGGCCGAGAGGAACTTCTCCGGCGGCAGCGCCTCGCCCGACTCGCCGACCATCCGGAGCAGCAGCTCGAACCGCATGTCGCCCCGCCCCTCGGCCAGCGGGAGGATCGGCTGGGCGTAGAGCACGAAGCGGTCGCGCTGGAGCGCCTCGTGCAGGCGCTGCACGACCTGGACGTCGCTGTGGCGGCGAATGATGCTCTGGTCCGCGTCCTGGAAGATCTCGGCGCGGTTGCGGCCACGGTCCTTGGCGGCCTTGCAGGCGATCTCGGCGCTCGCCATGCCGTGGGCGAGCGAGTTCGCGCCCTCGGCCAGCGCGGCCACGCCGATGCTGACGCTGACCTGCACCGTGCCGTCGCCGCGGGGGTAGGACAGCTCGGCGCACTGCCGGCAGATCGACTCGGCGACCTGCGTGGCGGACTCGAGGCTGCAGTCCGGCAGGAATACCGCGAAGCGGTCGCCGGCCACGCGCGAGGCCAGCGCGCCCGAGCGCGGCTTCCGCCGCAGCACCTCGGCGATCTTGCCGATCACCTCGTCGCCGACGTGCATGCCGAAGTTGTCGTTGACGACGTGCAGGCGGTCCACGTCGAGGTAGAGCACGCAGCTCTCGCCGTCGCCGGAGACGCCGGCCAGCGCGGCCCGGACCTGCACCTCGAACGCGCCGCGCGTCAGCAGGGAGGTGGCCGCGTCGAAGTTGTTCTGCAGGACGCTCGTGACCTTGCGCGCCAGCAGTTCCGAGAGCCGCTCGACGCGCAGGTCGAAATCGGCCTCTTCGGGCGCGCGGAACAGCGCGAGGAAGCCCGTCACCCGTCCCGAGGCATGGCGCACGGGCATGCAGAGGATCTTGTAGGCCGGCAGGCCGGCGGCGCCGTTGACCTTGTTGATGGTCAGGCTCCGCCGCTGCAGCGTGGCCCAGTTCATCAGGTGCCGGTGCGTGGCGGTGAGGATGGCCAGCTGCGGCCTTCCGCTGGCGGGGGCCTTGCAGATCGCGACGTTGCGTTCCGGCACGACCAGCGCGCCGAGCACGCAGCCGAGGTGGTCCACGCAGGTCTGGACGATCGCGCCGAGCTCGTCGGCCTGCGCGGGATTCTGCGGTTCATCGGGCGCGACCTTGAGCAGCAGGTCCAGGTCCTCGTCCCGGGTCTGCAGGTCGCGGACCATCGTGCCGAGGCTGGTGCGCGCGGCCAGCTCGCGCTGCAGGCACTCGAGGGCGGGGTGCACGAGGTGATGCACGAACGAGTAAGGGCGCCGCTCGCCATCCCTCGTCAGCAGCACGGCCACGGCGATCACGAGGCCGCGGTCGTCGCGCAGCCGGAACGCGTACGAGGGCGCGCCCTCGAAGTCGAGCGCGAACCCGTCGATCTGCGCGGTCGTCGCCGGCGGGATCCTCGCGAGCGCCTGCTCCACCACCGGCGCCGGATCGGGACCGTCATAGCCGTCGGAGACCCACAGGGGCGTGCCGTGCCCGTCGTAGAAGACGATGCCGCTGGCCCTCGGCACGAGCATCCTGAGCAGATGGCCGTAGGGGTCCAGGCTCGGCCTGGCCGCGGACAGGTGCAGGGGCAGTACGGCGTTCATGGGTGAAGGACCGTGCGACATCCATGTCCGGCAAAGGGCCGGACTCCGCGCGAAGACTGCGGGATCGGCCCCGCCGGCGTCTTTGACGTAATCCTCAAATTCACCGCCGGCTCAGGGGCCCGACCGCTGGAACCAGCGGTGCGGGTCCTGGGCCACCGTTCCCTTCCGGACCTCGATGTAGAGCTCCGGCCGGGCCTGCCCGCCGCTGTCGCCGACCGAGGCGATGACGTCGCCCGCCGCGACGAGCTCGCCCACCGACTTGTACAGCTGCTCGTTGTGGCCGTAGAGCGTCATGTAGCCCCCGCCGTGGTCGATGACGAGCAGCAGCCCGAGCCCCGGCAGCCAGTCCGCGTAAGCGATCCGGCCGGCGTACGGCGCGCGGACCTCGGCGCCCCGCTCCGCGGCGATCAGGACGCCGTTCCACTTCAGTCCCCCTCCGCGGGCCTGCCCGTAACGGGCGACCACGCGCCCCGGCACCGGCCAGGGCAGGCGGCCCCGCACCCGCTCGAACGGGAGGCCGGCCGGCGGGGCTGGCGCCTGCTGCAGGGCCCGGCGCAGGTCGGCGACGAGCTTCTCCAGCGTCGCCGCGTCGCGCCGTGCCTTTTCCAGCGCCGCCGTCCGGTTGCGCAGCTGGGCGTTGACCGCCGCCACCGCCTGCTCCCGCTCGCGCCGGGCCGACTGCACCGCCTCCACTTCCCGCTCCCGCTCCTTTTCCAGCTCCGCGAGGCGGGCCCGCTCGGCCTCCTGCTCCTTCGTCAGCGCCTCGATGCGCGCGACGGCCGCCTCGATCTCGGCGATCTGCCCGGCCCGCGCCCGGCCGAGGTAGGCGTAGTACACGAGCATGCGGCCGAGGGCGGCCGGGTCCTTCTCGGCGAGAAGCAGGCGCAGCTGCTCCTCCTGGCCGGCGGCATAGGCCGCGCGGAGCTGGGCGGCGAGCGCCTCGCGCTCCTGTTCGAGCCGCCGCTCGTTGGCCTGGTGCTCGGCGGCCAGCTCCCGCAGGCGGGCATCGCTCGCGCGGACCTTCCGGCGGGCCTCGTCGAGCCGGGCGCGGGCGGCCGCGACCTGCTCCTCGGACTCGCGCAGTCGCACCGAGAGCTGGTCGCGCCGTTGCGTGTCGGCGCGGATTTCCCGCTGCAGCTCGCCGATGCGCTGCTTGGCCCGGGCCAGGTCGGCCTCCGGGTCCTTCGCGGCCAGGGCAGGCGGGGACGCCAGCCAGGCCAGGCTCAGCAGCAGGGTCAGGCCTCGACGCATGGGCAGGAGGATTTCCAGGGGGGCGCCCATGGTACCGAAGCCGTCGCGCCGCGGCAGGCTAAGCCGTTGTTTTGGCGAGATCCCGCGGGATTCTCGGAGGTGAGAGCCTTCTTCAGGCCCCGCTTGCCCGCCTGCTATACTGCGCGGCTGATTTTCGCTTCCCGGAACCGCCCGGACAGGCTCCCGGACCATGGACCCGCTGCTGCAGCATTTCGCCACCCATCCCTTCCTCGCCAGCGCCGCCGGCGTGCTGCTGCTCGCGGTCGTCGCCTACGAGCTGCGCCACCGCGCGCATTCGGCAGCCTCCGTGTCGCCGACCGAGGCGGTGCGGCTGATGAACGACGGCGCCGTGCTGGTGGACGTCCGCTCGGTGAACCAGTTCAAGGACGGCCACATCGCCGGCGCGCGCAACGTCCCGGGCGACCAGGTCGCGGACGGCGCGAAGGCGCTGGAGAAGTTCCGCGACAAGACGATCATCACGTGCTGCGAGAGCGGCGTCACCTCCGGCTCCGCGGCGCGCAAGCTCACCGAGCTCGGCTTCAAGCAGGTGTTCAACCTTCGCGGCGGCCTCGCGGCCTGGCGCCAGGACAACCTGCCGGTGACCAAGGACTAGCCGTGTCTTCCGCGGTGACGATCTACACGACTGCCTGGTGCGGCTATTGCGCGCGCGCCAAGGCGCTGCTGGCGCGCAAGGGCGTCGCCTACACCGAGATCGACATCGAGTCCCGGCGCGGGCTTCGGGAGGAGATGATCGCCCGCAGCGGGCGACGAACCGTGCCGCAGGTTTTCATTGGCGACCGCCACGTCGGCGGCTCCGACGACCTCGCGGCGCTCGAGGCCGCGGGCGAGCTCGACCGCCTGCTCGCGCAGGACGGCGGCGCGCCACAGATCCCTTCAACGACCGACACGACCGAAACGAGGACCTGACATGGCTGACGAGACTCCCCAGGCCGCCCCGGCCGCCGCCGGCAACGGCGCCCAGCAGGAAGTGACGCTGCAGAGCGTCTACATCAAGGACCTGTCATTCGAAGCGCCCAAGGGGCCCTTCGTGCCCGCGCAGAACCAGGATCCCAAGATGTCCATCAACCTCAACACGTCGTCGAGCGTGCTCGCGCAGGACGTGCACGAGGTCGTGCTGACCATCACCCTCGAGGCGAAGAACGGGGAAGTTCCCGTGTACGTCGCCGAGGTCAAGCAGGGCGGCGTGTTCGTGGTGCGCGGCTTCAGCGCCGACGACGTGCGCCGCATCCTCGGCGCGTTCGCGCCGAACGTGCTGTTCCCGTACGTCCGCCAGACGGTTTCGGACCTGGTCACCAAGGGCGGCTTCCCGCCGTTCTTCCTGCCGCCGGTCAACTTCGACGCGCTGTACGAGCGCTCGCGGCAGGAACAGGCCGCGCGCCAGCAGGCCGCCGCGGCCGCCCCGTCCACCCCGGTCAACTGACCGGGCCCGGCCCGCCCGGCATGGCGATCTGCGTCATCGGGGCCGGCTCCTGGGGCACGGCGCTCGCGATCCAGTTCGCGCGCGCCGGCCGTCCCACGGTGCTGTGGGGACGCGCCGAGGACGAGCCCGAGCGGCTCGCCCGCGAGCGCGTCAACGCGCGCTACCTGCCCGGCGCCGAGTTCCCGCCCGCGCTCGCCGTCGAGCCGGACCTCGCGAAGGCCGTCGCGAGCACGGAGGACGTGCTCGTCGTCGTGCCCTCGAGCGCGCTGCGCGCGGTGCTCACCGACCTCAAGCCGCGCCTGCGGCCGGGCGCGCGCGTCGCCTGGGCCACCAAGGGCTTCGAGCTCTCGACCGGCAAGCTGCCCCACCAGGTGGCGCGCGAGGTGCTCGGCCCCGACGTGCCCGTCGCCGTGCTGTCCGGCCCGACCTTCGCGAGGGAAGTCGGCATCGGCCTCCCCACTGCGATCGCCTGCGCGTCCCCAGACGAGACCTTCGCGCTCGAACTGGCTCGCAGCATCTCGACCCAGCACCTGCGCGCCTACACCCAGCCCGACATCATCGGCGTCGAGGTCGGAGGCGCGGTGAAGAACGTGATCGCCATCGCGACCGGTGCGGCGGACGGCATGGGCTTCGGCGCGAATGCGCGCGTGTTCCTGATCACGCGCGGCCTCGCCGAGATGGTTCGCCTCGGCACCGCCCTCGGGGCCCAGCGCGAGACCTTCATGGGCCTCACCGGCCTCGGCGACCTCGTGCTGACCTGCACCGACAACCAGTCGCGCAACCGTCGCTTCGGACTCGCGGTGGCGAAGGGCAAGGGAATGGATGAAGCCATCCGCGAGATCGGCCAGGTCGTCGAGGGCTACCACGCCGCCCGCGCGGTGCGCGAAGTCGCCACGCGCCTCGGCGTTGACATGCCCATCTGCGAGCACGTCTACCGCGTGATCTACGAGGGCCTCGACATCACCCGCGTGGTCGAGACGCTCATGGGCCGGGCGGTCTCCAAGGAGTGACCCGGGCGAGGTGGGCGGCCACCTCCCGGCGATAGTCCTCCTCCGCGAGCGCGGGGTGCCTCGGTGAATTGTCCGGATGGGGCAACGGCTCGCCCGGCATCCACGGCCTGGCGCCCAGGGCCTTTTCCAGTGCCCGGCAGGCCTCCAGCGGGTCCGCGTGGGCATCCTGCGCCGACGCCAGCAGCGCCCGCGCCTTGTCGGTGCAACCCAGCCTGAGCGGGGCAGCGTCCACCGTGATCAGCCCGTGCCGCTCGAGACGCACCATGGCGCTGGAAACCTCCTCGAAGTTCATCACCGAGTGATCGATCGCGTCCGCGGCGGCGATGACCTCGCTCAAGGCACACGGCCCGGCCGCTGCGCATCGCCCCAGCGCGGTGAGGAACCATACATCCGACCAGCGCAGCTTGGCTTCTTCTGTCATGGTCAGTACCCCGGATCTACGCGCGTGACGGGTGGAATCTGGCCCTGGCGTTCCCATCGATCAATGTTGCGCCGTTCCATCTGGTAATACGGGCTCGGCGTGGCGCGACCAGGCTGAGGACCAATGTCGATCACCTGCGCACCCCGCCTGCGCGCCCAATAATCGATCCAGTGCCAATTGGCGTCCATAGACTCGGTGCTTCCATAGGAATTGCTGTTCAAGGACCGGGTCATGTTGGGTGCCTGGTAGGTCCGGGCCTGGATTCCCCGTGCCGCCAGCTCGTCCGCGTACGCCCGTACCCGCCGCATGCTTTCGCCGATTACAACCGCCTCTGGCCGCGCCGACGCATGCCGAAGCTGGATGCCGGCAGCCACCAGCGGGCCACCGATCAGGCTGGTGTCCGGACCGACCAGGACACCCGTGGCGGCATTCGCAAGGTCGAACGCGATCAACGTGTAGCCGATCCACTCGACGCCTTTTCCCAGGTAGTAAGCGGCCCCCCGCTGCGACATGTCGACGGGTAGCGGGGCGCCCACGTTGGCGACCGGACTGACCGGCGCCGGCGGTCCGGCATCGCGGCCGGACAGCCGGCAGGCGTTCGCCGAGCCATCCTGGCCGCACGGATCGCGCTCCCAGGCGCTCGCGGCCTGGCCGTTGTAGCCGGCGCGCAGCCAGGCGAGCTGGAGGCTGCTCAGTCCGTCGAAGCTGTCCGGGAACTCGCGCCGGCCGGTGACGACCACCTGCGCGCATGCGTCGTCGAACGAACGGCACGGAACCTCCTCCGTGTAACCCGTGGGATCGACGATCGAGAGCGGGTTGTTCCAGGCATACGAGTAGCGGTTGAGATCCTGGCTCCAGAATGGCGCCTGGACGATGGGATCGGGGCTGAGGAAGCGGCCGATGACCGGGTCATAGACGCGCCCGCCCATGTGCACGAGGCCGAGATGGTCGAGCTGCTCGTGCCCCGTGAAGCCATCGCGCGTCGTGCGTCCGGCGGCGGCGAGCTCGGTGGCCGTCGGCCCGCCGCTCCATGAGGCGCCGCGACGCGCGCCGAAGGGCTCGAAGCTGGTCGCGAGCTGGGTCGTGCCAGCGCCATCCACGATCCGGTCGGTGCTGCCAAGCGCGTCCTGCGTCAGGAGCAACGTGCGCGGCGCGGAGCCGTCGGTCGCGCGGACGTGGATCGCCGCCAGGCCCCCGGGTGTGGCGACGTAGTGCTTCCACTCCGTCGCCGTGCCGCGGACGACCTTCTCCAGCAGGCTGCCGGCGTAGACCGTGGTTTCGCTGGCGCCGCCGGACGATGCCACCTGCTTCCAGCGCTGGCGGTCGGGCCCGTACCAGAACGCACTGCTCGCGCCTCCGGCGCCGCTGATCGAGACGGGGAGATTGAAGCTGGTCCAGGCGATGGCGGCGCCGGCGCGGGAAGTCATGTTGCCGTTCGCGTCGTAGGCGTAGCTGCGCGAGCCCGCGGTCACCACCGCGTGCTTGCGCGTGGGGTGGTACGCATAGCTGCCGACGTCCGAGCGAGACGTGATGTTGCCGGCGAAGTCGTAGGCCAGATCGAGCGTGAGCGCACCGTTGCGGCGAACGTTGTCGAGCCGGTCGAGCGCGTCGTAGTTGAACCTTTCCGTCACGCCGCGGTTGAGATCGCTGCGCTCGACCATGTTGCCATTTGCATCCCAGCGCCAGGCCAGGTTCTGGACGGCGGCGCCTCCACCGATGCCCGACTGGCGGTAATCGACCTGGCCCGTGAGCGGGTCGCGCCCGGTGATGATCCTGAGCCCCGCGCCGCGCATTTCGTCGAGCAGCCGGCCGGCGGCGTCCACGGCCTCGAGCTTCCAGAACGTCGTCGCCGGCGCATTGAAGTCGCGGATGCGGGTGAGCTGCCCATGGGCATAGTCGTAGCCGAGCTTCAGGCGGTAGCCCGACGTGCTGGCCGGGTAGGTCAGCGAGTCGAGCTGGCCCAGCGTGTTGTAGCCGTACGCATACTCGTAGGTGGCGTCGGCGACGATGGCGCGCCGGACCGGCCTCGACAGGGCGTCGTAGCCGTACTGCTCCGCATAGCCGGGCCCGGCGACCTGCGTGAGACGCCCGGCGACCCTGGCGCCGGCGGTGTTGTCCACGGGCCGGCCCCAGGTCCACGCCGTCGTTCCCTCCGGCTCGGTGCGGCGCACCAGCCGGGACAGGGCGTCGTAGGCGAATGTCGCCTGCTGGCCCCTGGCATCGCGCAGCGCCACGAGTTCCCCGAGCGCGTTCGGCGTGAAGGTCCACTGCCCGAGGTCCATGTCCGTCTGCGCGACCTTCATGCCGCGCAGGTTCCACTCAAGAGACGTGACGATGCTCCCGTAGGCATCGGCTACCTGCAGCAGGCGCCCCGCGGCATCGTGGCGATACCGCGACTCGCCACCGGCGGCATCGGTCACGCTCACGAGGTCGCCCCAGGCCGTGACCGTGCGCGTGCTCGGCCGGCCGAGCGCGTTGCGCTCCGTCAGCGCGAGCCCGCGATACTCGACCCCCGCGGACCGCACGAGCGCGCCGGAAGCGGCGTGGAGACCCACGCCGGTCGGCCGGTCGAGCAGGTCGTAGGCGTGCTGGAGGTAGCCAGCGGCGGCGCCGGGCCAGTGCGGCAGGTTCTCGCGCCAGAGCCGTCCGAGCCCGTCGAAGCGGCGCGATCGCACCGATAGCGCGCCGTTGGCCTGCTGCTCACGGTGCACGACCCAGCGGTCGAGCGAGTCGAAGGACCACTCCTCGTACCGGTGGGTGACTGCCCAGGGCGACTGCTCGGATGACCGGACACGGTAGCGCGCGGCTGGATCGCCGCAGTCCGTCGCGGCACTGCAGGCGGACCGGGCGACCACGCGGCGCGTGCCGTCGGGACGCAGCTCCGAGTCGAGCCGGCCCAGGGCGTCATAGGTCCAGCGCGTGACCAGCCCGTTCTCGTCCGTGACCGAAAGCGGCAGCCCGCGCGCGGCATCCCAGGCGATCGCGCGCATCTGCGACAGCGGATCGGTGACCGACGCGGGTGCCTGGCCCCGGGGTCCCCAGGCCACGCGCGTCGTGCGCGTGGCCATGCCGGCGCCAGTCACGGCGACCGATGACACGTTGCCGAAGGCGTCGTAGCCGAGCGCGGTGGTCACCTGCCACTGGCTGCTGCCCGGTTCGACCTGTTGCTGCGTCGGCCGGCAACGCAGGCCGTCCCAGGACAGGGCCACGTTGCGCGTGAGCGCGCTGCCGCCCGCCAGCGTATGGCTCTCGGTCAGCTGCGCGCCGAGTGGCCGGCCGAGGCACCAGTTGGCGGTGTCGTTGAGCACGCCCGTGTGCCACAGCCGTTGCGTGCGCGATGCTCCCGCATTGAGGCCGGTCCCGTGCTCCGTCGTGGTCCAGCTTGCGTCGAGCACGAGGCCGGAGGTGGCGTCGACGTGGGCGGTCGAGTACGAGCGCGTCGTGTGATGCAGGCCGTCGTAGGCGCCGCCCGCCTCGTACACGCGCTCGCTCGACTCGGACAGGTAGGGACGGCGGCGCTGCGCGGCGCCGCTGCCGAGGGTCAGCTGCGCGTACTGCCAGCTGGTCTCGACGACGGCCCGGCCCGACGCCTGGCGCAGCACGCGCGCCTGCGGCAGGCCGGTGAAGGGGAAGTCCTGGCGCCAGGACTCCTCCGTGCGCAACGTGGTGCCCGCGCTCGTCTCGGTGGCGATGCGCCGGGCGAATCCCAGACTGCCGCGGCCCTGCAGGTCGAGGCGCAGCCCCTCGTAGGCATAGCGCGTCGAGCGGCTGGATCCGGCGCCGTCGCCGCGCGCGAGCCCGACCACGACGGGGCGCGCATCCTGAACATCGCGCTGCGGGAAAGTTGCGCCGGAGTGGCGCGTGTAGGCTTCGGGCCGCGTCAGCGGTGCGTAGGCAAAGGACGCCGACACGTCGAAGCCGTCGGTGGCCGAAGCCAGAAGGTCCGGCCGCGGCCCGCCGTGCAAACGAAGGCGCAGCTGCCCCGGGGAACGTGCCAGCAGATCGTCGAGACCATCGCCGTTCACGTCGGCGGTGGCCAGGCCGTCCGGAGTGGCGTGCGCAAGCCCCGTGTTCTGGATGGGCAGCAGGCGGTCCCCGCCGGACAGCATGACCTGCCAGGCGGTCGAGCCGCGCAGCAGCAGGTCCTGCTGGCCATCGCCGTTCCAGTCGAATACCTGGGGATAGGGGCTGCCGGACCACGCCGGACCATCGACCTCGGGGGCGGCCCAGTACGGGCTCCCGCAGCCGCTGTAGCGGGCACGCCAGCGACCGGTGTAGTGCAGGTAGGCCAGGTCGGTGCAGCCGTCTGCATTGAGATCCAGCGGCACCGCGCCAGCGAATGCGCCATCGAACCAGTCGCTCGTCACGCCTGCCGCTGTGATCCGGGCGACGGAGTAACGCTCGTCCATCATCAGGTCCTCGCGGCCATCGCCGTCGAGGTCGATGCGCTGGCCCGGCTGTCCGAGGAACTGGCCACCTTCGGGCCAGTCGTAGCCGGTGTGCATGCCCTGCTCGTAGAGCGTCACCGGCGTTGCAGCGAAGCCTCCGCCCGCCTGCGCATGTCGCACTCGAACGACCAGGTCCATCCACGAGTTGCCGATGACCTCCGACCAGACGATGTCGCCCAACCCGTCGCCGTTGACGTCGGCGCCGCGGAAATCGATGTGGCCATGGGCCGCGAAGGAGGTGACAACCGGTGCGCCCAGGCCTCCCGCGGCCCCGGGGATCACGCGCCAATGGTTCGTCGGAGCGATGTTCAGCAGGTCGGCCCGGCCGTCCCCGTTGTAATCGAAGGGCCAGCCCGGCTTCGCCGCGACGATGCCGGTGTCGACCTCCGGTCCGAACCCGTTCGCTCCACCCAGCCGGTAGCGCAGCGTCGAGGCGCCGGCGATGCCAGCGGTCCAAAGCAGGTCGTCGTGGCCGTCGCCGTTGACGTCCGCGGTGATCCATGGGGAGTGAGGGCCACTCGAGGACCCGGTCGACAATGCCAGCGGCACGGGCAGCTCCGCGCCGAGGCCGGGAACGCCGTCCTGCCAGCGGAACGTGGTCGACGCGAGGCAATCGCTGCCGCCGGCGCCGCATTCCTGGACCGACGCCAGCCGGCTGCGGCCGGCGGAGGACAGTGCAGGTTCATAGGTCAAGTCGTAACGGCGCACGACCTGTCCCTCGTGCAGCACGTCGATGCGGTCCAGCCGGACGATCTGCCGGATCGGGGTACCCGCCACGTAGCTGAGATCCACCTCGCTGGAGGGCCGCGACTCCCAGGCGAACTGCACCGCGTGCGAGGGCGCGATGCCGAGCGCGGGGTTGCCGTTGTACTTCACCGACGAGATGCGGTGACTGCGCTGCGTCGCGTCCTCCAGATACTGGAAGTCGATGACGTTGCCGGCCCGGTCGCGGATGCGGCTCAGCGCCCAGGTGCGCGGCGTCGCCACGCCCGAGACGATCCGGCCGCCGGCGTCGATGCGCGAGTCGGCGGTCGCGCCATACTCGAGGATGCGGCCGTCCGCGGACTCCACGACGAAGTGCTGCGGACCAGCACCCGCGGTGCCATGGGCGCGGATCCGCGCGTAGGACTCGATCTCGGTCCGGTATTCGCTGCCGGCCGCGCCGTAGGCCACGCCGTTGACCACCACGAGGCGCTGTCCGTCGAGGCAGAAGCGATCCTGCAGCGAGTACTGTATGGGCGCCGCGGCGCCGTCCTGCGCGTCGGTCCGCGGGCAGCGGCTGATCTGCGACAACCCGCCCAGCGACCAGCCGACGCCGAGCAGCCCGCCGTGCTGGTTGTGGCGGTACTCCAGCGACAGCGCAGGAGTGAGCCCGGCCGTCCCGGGTGGCAGCGCCAGCGCGATCGAGTAGGCCGCCGCCCCGGCGGGCGTGACCCAGGCCGTGCCGGGCGTGCGGCCGACCGCGGATGCAGCCAACAGCGGGAAGAAGAGCAGGAGCGTTCCGAGGAACGGCAGTGCGCGGTGCGTCCGTGTGTTCATGCGACCTCCCTGTCGCCGGCGCCCGGCCGGCCGTGGCCGGGTCGTGGGCAGACTCTAGGGCGGGCCGGGGGCGCCGCCGCGGGAGCACGCGCGTTTTCGCATCAAGGCGCGAGAAAGCCGCCGGATCGGCGGCGGCGGCTCAGCAGGACCCCGGGAATCCCAGCTGGCGCCAGGCCTCGAAGGCGACCACCGCCACCGAGTTCGAGAGGTTCACGCTGCGGTTCCCGGGCCGCATGGGCAGGCGCAGCACGCGCTCCGGCGCAAAGCGGGCCAGCACCTCCGGCGGAAGACCCACCGTCTCCCGGCCGAACAGGAAGGCGTCGCCGGCCTCGAACCGCTCCTCGGTATAGAGCCTCCCGCCGGCGGTCTCGATGGCGAACACGCGCCCGCCGACGGCCGCGAGCGCGGCCTGGAGGTCCGGGTGCTGCCGGACGCGCGCCATCTCGTGGTAATCGAGTCCGGCCCGGCGTACCTGGGCATCGTCCACGGTGAAACCGAGCGGATGCACGAGGTGCAGGGTGCAGCCGGTGTTGGCGCACATGCGGATGACGTTGCCCGTGTTGGGCGGGATCTCGGGCTGGTGCAGGATGACGTGGAACATGTCGCGAGCCTCGGCGCGGTAAGATACACGTCGCGCCGCGGGCCTGCGGCGCGCCCGCCCCCGAGGACCGCATGTTCGAGAAGCTCGAGACGCTGCCGCCCGATCCGATCCTGGGCCTGGCGACGGCCTTCCGCGAAGACCCTTCACCCGCCAAGGTCGACCTCAGCGTCGGTGTGTACCGCAATCGCTCCGGCCTGACTCCCTTGATGGAGGCGGTGCTCTCGGCCGAGCGGGACCTGATCGCGCAGCAGTCCACCAAGTCCTACCTGCCGCCGGCCGGAGCGCCCGCTTTTCGCGAGGAGATCTTCCGCCTGGTGCTGGGCGACGCGGCCGCCGGCCTTCGGGCGCGTTCCGCCGTGATCCAGGCGCCGGGCGGCTGCGGCGCGCTGCGCCTCGGCGCGGAGCTGGTGCACCGGGCCTCGCCGGGCGCCACGGTGCTGCTCGGCGACCCGACCTGGCCGAACCACGGCCCACTGCTGACCGGCGGCGGGCTCACCCTCGCGCGCCATCCGTACTACGACGCGAGCCGCCACACGGTGGACCTGCAGCCGATGCTCGACGCGCTCGAGCGCACGCCGGCGGGCACGCTCGTGCTGCTGCAGGCTTCCTGCCACAACCCGACGGGCGCCGATCCGGACGAAGCGCAGTGGCGGGCCATCCTCGAGGTGGTCGCGCGCCGTAGCCTCGTGCCGTTCTTCGACATCGCCTACCAGGGCCTCGGCGACGACCTCGACCGGGACGCCTTCGCGATCCGCGAGGCCACGCGCCACGTACCCGAGGTGATCGTCGCCGTCTCCTGCTCCAAGAGCTTCGGCCTCTATCGCGAGCGCACGGGCGCGCTCCTCGTCGTCGGAGACGACGCCGCGCACGCGCGCGCGATCGAGAGCCAGGCGAACAAGGCCGCGCGCGCGATGTATTCCATGCCGCCGGGCCACGGTGCGCTGATCGCGGAGCGGATCCTGGGCGACGCGACGCTCGCCGCGACATGGCGAAAGGAGCTCGCCGGCATGGCGGCGCGCCTGCGGTCGCTGCGCGAGGCCTTCGTCGCGGCGGTGCACGCGGCCAGACCGGACGTTGACATCGGCTGGCTCGCGCGCCAGCGCGGAATGTTCTCGCTGCTCGGCCTGCCGGCCGAAGCTGTGCGCGAGCTTCGGGAGCGCCACCACGTCTACATGGGCCTCGACAGCCGCGTGAACATCGCGGGCCTGTCGGAGGACAACGTCGGCCGGGTGGCGGAACTCGTCGCCCCGCACCTGCAGTGACGGACCAGGGGACGCTCCCCTCTTCTTGTCGAGGCTGATTCGAGGACGCGCCGGTGCACAGCAGGGAAGAGAAGGGGATGTCCCCGGATATCTCGATCGATTTCTGCGGGCTCAGGCTCGCCTCGCCGATCGTGCTGCTCTCCGGCTGCGTGGGCTTCGGCGAGGAGTACACACGCGTCGAGGGCTTCTCGAACACGGACGTCGGCGCGATCGTGCTCAAGGGCACGACCGGCCAGCCCCGGCTCGGCAATCCGCCGCACCGCGTCACCGAGACGGCGATGGGCATGATCAACGCCATCGGGCTGCAGAACCCGGGCGTGGACCACGTCGTGCGCCACATCCTGCCGACGCTCGACTTCGCCGAGACGCGCTTCTTCGCCAACGTCTGCGGCTCGACCATCGACGAGTACGTCGAGGTGACCCGCCGCTTCGACGACTCGCCGATCGACGCGATGGAGATCAACATCTCCTGCCCGAACGTGAAGGAGGGCGGGGTCCAGTTCGGCAACTATCCGGAGATGTCGGCGCGCGTCGTCGAGGCCTGCCGCAAGGCCACGAAGAAGCCGCTGATCACCAAGCTCTCGCCGAACCAGACCGACATCCGCGAGAACGCCCGCCGCTGCATCGAGGCCGGCAGCAGCGCGCTGTCGGTCATCAACACCATCTCCGGGATGGCGGTGGACGTGAAGACGCGCCGCCCGGTGATCGGCAACGTACAGGGCGGCCTCTCAGGCCCGGCCATCAAGCCGATCGCCCTGCTGAAGGTCTTCCAGGTGGCCGAGGTAGCCAAGCCGCACGGCGTGCCGATCATCGGCCAGGGCGGCATCTGCTCGGCGACCGACGCGCTCGAATTCATCATCGCCGGCGCCACCGCGGTCGGGGTCGGCACGGCGCTCTTCTACGACCCGTTCGCCTGCAAGCGCATCAACGAGGGCCTCTCCGCCTACCTGCGCGAGCACGGTTTCGACTCGGTCCAGGCCCTGACCGGCAGCCTCAATACGAGCCAGGAGCCCCACCGCGGGGTATGCTGAGGCTCCTTTCGCCGCCCGGGGGATCGCCACCGTGGAGCGAGGAGACCTGACGCAGCTGCTCGACCTCGCGGCCGGAGGCGACTCGGCGGCGCGCGACGCCCTGCTCGTGCAGGCCTACGAAGAGCTCAAGAAGCTGGCGCGCTCCAGCATGCGCCGCGAATCACCCGGCCACACCCTTCAGCCGACCGCGCTGGTCAACGAAGCCTACCTGCGCCTGTTCGGGCCCGAGGCGCGCTGGGAGAACCGGCGCCACTTCTTCGGCGCCGCCGCGCAGGCGATGCGTCGCGTGCTCGTGGACCAGGCGCGGCGCCGCGACGCCGGCAAGCGCGGAGGCGGTCTCGAGCGCGTGTCGCTCACGCAGGTGGACGTCGCCTCCGAGGACGCCCAGGTGGACGTGCTCGCGCTGGACGCGCTGATGGCCGAGCTCGAGGCCATCAACCCGCGCCTGGTGCGGACCATCGAGCTGCGCTACTTCGGCGGCCTCGACATCGAAGCCACCGCCGAGGTGCTGGGCGTCGCCCCGGCCACCGTCAAGCGCGACTGGGCCTATGCCCGGGCCTGGCTGCTCGAGCGACTCTCGGGCTAGGGCCGGCCAGGGCTTACGGCGATGTCGACGGACGCCGCCCTCGAGCAGGAACTCTTCCTCGACTGCCTGGAGCTGGCGGGCGAGGCACGCGAGGCGCGCCTGGCCGCCGCCGACCCCGCCGTCGCGCGCCGCGTGCGGCGACTGCTCGAGGCCCACGATGCCGCGGCGGACCGCGGCGTGACCCTCGGCGCGGCCGTCGCGGCACCGCCGCCGGTGGAGGTGCCGGCGTGCATCGGCCCGTACCGCATACTCGAGGCGCTCGGCGAGGGGGGGATGGGCGAGGTCTATCTCGCCGCGCAGAGCGAGCCCGTCCGCCGTGTCGTCGCGATCAAGCTGCTGAAGCCCTGGCTCGCCGGCTCGGGCATCGCCGCGCGCTTCGAGGCGGAGCGGCAGGCGCTCGCCCTCATGTCGCACCCCGGCATCGCGCGCATCCTCGACGCGGGCCGCAGCGAGGACGGGCGGCCTTACTTTGTCATGGAGTACGTCGCGGGCAAGCCTGTCACCCAGTTCTGCCGCGAGCACCGCCTGGGGCTGGGCGCCCGGCTCGGCCTGCTGCGCGAAGTGTGCGCCGCGGTCCAGCACGCGCACTACAAGGGCGTCATCCACCGCGACCTCAAGCCCTCCAACATCCTCGTCGCCGATGTCGACGGCGAGCCCACGGTGCGGGTCATCGACTTCGGCATCGCCAAGATCCTCGAGTCGCCGGATGCGCCCGACCCGCAGCACACGCGTGCCGGCATGGTCATGGGCACGCCGGACTACATGAGCCCGGAGCAGGCGGCCGGCCTGCAGGACGAAGTCGACACGCGCACCGACGTGTGGTCGCTCGGGGCGGTGCTGTACGAACTGCTGACCGGCGTGGCGCCGCGCGCGGGGCGCGCCGCCGGCCGCCCCGACGCGGAGCTCGCCCGGCCGAGCAGGCGCGTGCTGCAGGAAGCCGGGGGCGACGAGCACGCGGGCGCCTGCGGGTTCGATGACGCCCGCGCGCTCGCCGCGGCGCTCGAGGACGAGCTCGACTGGATCTGCCTGAAGGCGCTCGCGACGCCTCGCGCCGAGCGCTACGACTCGCCCGACGGCCTCGCCACGGACGTGTCGCGCCACCTCGCCGGCGAGGCGGTCGTCGCCCACCCGCCGGCGGTGGCCTACCGGACGCGCAAGTGGGTACACCGCCACCGCGTGCTCACGGCGGTGAGCGCCACGGTGCTTGGCGCCGTGGTCGCCTTCGCGGCGCTGGTGTCGCAGCACGCCCGCGACCTCAGAATCGAGCGCGACCGCGCGAACCAGGAGGCGGCAGTCGCGCGGCGGGTCACGCAGTTCACGGCGGGGCTGTTCGAGCGCGCCTCGCCGAGCCAGAGTGGCGGCGGGGCGGTGACCGCACGCGAGCTTCTCGACGCCGCGACCCGGCAGCTGCGGCGCGAGGATGCCGGCGAACCGCCGGAGGTCCGCGCCGCCCTGCTCGAGTCGGTGGGCAGCGCCTATACAGGCCTCGGCCTCTTCCGCGAGGCGGCGCCGCTCCTCGAAGAGGCGATCCTGCTGCGTCGCGGAGCGAGGCCGCCCGACACCGCGGCGCTCGCGATGGCGCTGCTGAGCCGCACGCGCCTAGAGCGCGGCCGCGGCGAGTTCACGGCTGCACAGCAGGCGGCGCGCGAGGCGCTCGCACTGCTCGACGCCGAGGCGGCGGCACACCCGCGCGAGCGCGTCCTCGCGCAGCTCGAGCTGGCCGAGTCGCTGCGCCGTGGCGGCGAGCCTGCCGCCGCCGCGGCGCTCGCGGACGAGGCGATGCGCACCCTCGAGCAGCAGGGGCGGTCCGCAGGCGAGGACTACGCCCTGGCTCTCTACGTGGCCGGCCGGGCCCGGGTGGCGGCGAGCGATGTGGACGCCGGCATCGCGCTGCTCGAACGCGCCGTCGAGCAGTCGCGCACGCTCCACGGCGATTACGGGATGCCAACTCTCGACGCGAAGAACGGCCTCGCCGACGCGCTCGTCATCCGCAACGACCTCGACCGCGCCGAGGCGCTGATGCGGGAGGTGCTGAGCGCCGTGCGGGTCATCTTCGGCGAGGGCCACCAGGAGACCGGCATCGTCCTCGGCAATCTCGCCAACGTCCTGTCCGACCGCCCGGAGGACTTCGCCGAGGCCGAAGAGGCCTACATCGAGGCCGCCGACATCCTACGCACGCGGCTCGGACGCATGTCGCCGGAGACCGCGACCCAGGTGCAGAACCTCGGCGCCCTGTTGCTCAAGACGCAGCAGTGGGCCCGGGCGGAGGCAGCCTTCCGCGAGTCGCTCGCCATTCGCATCCGCGTGCTCGGACCGGACCACCCGGACGTCGCCACCAACAAGCATGGCCTTGCGCTCGCGATCAACAAGCTCGGGCGGTACGAGGAGGCGCGGCAGCTGCTGGTCGAGGCCATCGCCTCACTCGAGGCGAGCATCGGCGCGAGCCACTGGCGCACCGCCAACGTACGCCGCTACCTCGGGACCGTCCTCACGAACCTCAAGCGTTTCGACGAAGCCGAAGCCGCCCTCGAGCAGGCGCGCCGCGACCTCGTGACGGCGTTCGGGCCGGATCATCCGCGGGTCAGGTCCGCAGACCAGGCCATTGCCGAGCTCGCCGCGGCGCGCGCAGCCGGTTGAGGCGCCTCCGCAGGCGTGCCACGGCAGCGGGACCTAGGTTGCGGGCCGGCCCGGCAGCTCCTTCTGGTACTCGACGGCCGTCGGGTAGGCGAAGTCGATGCCGCGCTCACGGAACACGTCCAGCAGCCGCAGGTTGATCGCCTGCTGGATGTCCATGAACGTGCCGTAGCCAGGGTCGAGCACGAAGTAGACCGCCTCGAAATCCAGCGAGTACGCGCCGAAGGACGCGAAATGCGCGCGATCGAAGCGCGTCTTGGGCTGCGCGCGGATAGCCTCCTCGAGGATCCCCGGGACCTCGGCGACCTTGTCCTGCGGAGTCTCGTAGGTGACGCCGACGCGGAACACGGCGCGCCTCTCGTACAGCAGGCCGAAGTTGTGCACACGGCTCGACAGCAGGTCGGCGTTCGACACGACTACCTGTTCGCCGCTGATGGAACGCAGCCGGGTGCTCTTGATGCCGATGTGCTCGACGGTTCCCTTCTCCTCTCCGATCACCAGGAAGTCGCCCACCTTGAAGGGCTTGTCGAGGGCGATCGAGAGCGACGCCAGCAGGTCGCCGAGCACCTTCTGGACGGCAAGCGCGATCGCGATGCCGCCGACGCCGAGGCCGGCGATCAGCGCCGTCACGTCGATGCCGAGGTTCGCGAGCAGCAGCAGGCCCGCGAGCACCCAGACCGCCGCGATGCCCACGAACTTCAGGATGTTCATCGAGGCCGCGCTCTCCTTCGCCGCCTCCGGGTCGCGCGTCAAGCGCCGGTCCACGAAGAAGCGCACCGCGGCGCTGCCCCACAGCGCGACCTGCAGCCACACGATGAGCAGCACCGTGCCCGTGATCCACTTGCCGAACGTGGGCGGGATCTCGAGCCACTGGGCGGCCAGGTAGACGGCGACGACCACGAGGAACAGGCGCGTCGTCCGCCTGAGGAGATCCAGCACCAGCTCGAGCGGGGCGCTCGACTGCTCCGGTGCGAGCTTCTGCAGGCGGCGCGTGACGAAACGCTTGACGATCGGCAGCACCGTGAACCACAGCGCGAACTGCAGCAGCGCCTTTGTCCAGGCCGCGACGTCGTTGCCGAAGATGACGTGCCGGCCGAGCTCTTCGAGTTCGTTCATCGGTAATCCGGGCTTGCGTACAGGATACGCGCCGCGGTTCTGGCGGGCGGCGCGATGTTGCCCTTCATTGTAGCGACGCAGTCCGGATCGTGCAGGCCGCACCACTCCCGGCATGGCCGGCCACACGCCGGCGACGGATCGGCAGCGCCGAGGCTTGCGGAGCTCGCCCCCGGATCGTCTTCTCCCGGATGCGATTGGCGATGGGGGTCCCGGTCAGCCCATGCCTGGCCGGTCAGTCGTCCATCCCCAACTCACGCATCTTGCGCGTGAGCGTGTTGCGCCCCCAGCCGAGCAGCTTCGCGGCCTCCTGCCGCCGGCCTTCGCACTTGGCCAGCGCGACGAGGATCAGCGTGCGCTCGAACTCGGGCATCGCGACGTCGAGCAGCGGCGACGCGGTGTGCCCTTCGAGGTGCCGCCGCGCCCAGGCCTCGAGCTCGCGGCTCCAGTCCGAGAGCGCCGCGGGCCGCGCGCCCGCGCCGCCGAGGTCCGGAGGGATGTCCTCGATGCGGATCTCGCGCCCGGGTGCGGTCACCGTCAGCCGGCGCGCAGCGTTCACCAGCTGGCGCACGTTGCCCGGCCAGTTGAATCCCGCGAGCGTGGCCTCGGCCGCCGGCGCCAGCGTCTTGCGCTCGACGCCGAGCTCCTCGGCGGCCTCCGCGAGGTAGTGGCGAAGCAGCTCCGGGATGTCCTCACGGCGCGCGCGCAGCGGCGGGATGCCGATGCGGATGACGTTGAGCCTGTGCAGCAGGTCTTCGCGGAACAGACCCTGCGCCACGCGCGCCTCGAGGTCCTGGTGCGTTGCCGCTATCACGCGCACATCCACCCGGATGGGTGTGTTGCCGCCGACGCGATAGAACTCGCCCTCGGCGAGCACGCGCAGCAGGCGCGTCTGCAGCGCGATGGACATGTCGCCGATCTCGTCCAGGAACAGCGTGCCGCCGTCGGCCTGCTCGAAGCGGCCGCGGCGCAGGGCCTCGGCGCCCGTGAATGCGCCCTTCTCGTGGCCGAAGAGCTCCGACTCGAGCAGCTCGGCGGTGAAGGCGGAGGTGTTGAGCGCGATGAAGGGCCTCGCAGCGCGCGGGCTATGGCGGTGCAGGGCGCGCGCGACCAGCTCCTTGCCCGTGCCCGACTCGCCGGTGATCAGCACCGTCATGCTCGAGCGCGACAGGCGGCCGATCGCCCGGAAGACCTCCTGCATCGCGGGCGCCTGCCCGAGGATCTCCGGGATGCCGCGGGACGCCGGCTCGATGGTCGCGCTCGCCCCGACCTGTGCGGCGGCGCGGCGCACCAGCGCCACCGCCTGGTCGATATCGAAGGGCTTGGGCAGGTACTCGAAGGCGCCACCCTGGTACGCCGCGACCGCGCTCTCGAGGTCCGAATGGGCCGTCATGACGATCACCGGCAGCCGCGGGTGCTCGCTGCGCACGGTCTCGAGCAGCTTCAGGCCGCTCTGGCCCGGCATGCGCACGTCCGTGATCAGCACGTCGGGCTCCGCGCGGCCGAGGGCGGCCAGCGCGCTCTCGGCCTGCTCGAACGCGCGCGGCTGCATGCCGCCCTGGCGCAGCGCCTTCTCCAGGACCCAGCGGATGGAGGCATCGTCGTCGACGAGCCAGACGTCGAGTGGCTTGTTCATTCGGTCGTCTCTATGGGGAGCAGCAGTGAAAACACGGTCCTGCCCGGGCGGCTGTCGAACTCGACGATGCCGCCATGGCGGGTTGCGATGTCCTGGGCGACGGCGAGGCCGAGCCCGGTGCCGCCGGGACGCGCGGTCACCAGTGGGTAGAAGATCGTCTCGCCCAGCTCGGCGGGCACGCCAGGGCCGTTGTCCTCGAACTGGATGGCGGCGACGACGCGATGGCGCGTCTCGCCGATGCTGACGTTCATCAGCGCGCGCGTGCGAAGCGATAGCTGGCCGTGCGTGCCAAGCGCCTGCACGGCGTTGCGCGCGAGGTTGAGCATGACCTGGATCACCTGGTCGCGGTCGAGGCGCAGGTTGGGCAGGCTCGGGTCGTAGTCGCGCAGGATCGCCAGCGTCTGCGGCGCCTCGGCGCGCACGAGCTGGTACACGCGGTCGAGCAGCTCGTGGATGTTGACCGGCTCGAGATGCGGCGCCCGGGACGGCCCGAGCAGGCTGTCCACCAGGGCGCGGAGCCGGTCGGCCTCGCCGATGATCACGCGCGTGTACTCCCGAAGCTCCTCGCTCGGCAGCTCGCGCTCCAGCAGCTGGGCGGCGCCGCGCAGGCCGCCCAGCGGATTCTTGATCTCGTGGGCGAGCTGCCGCGCCATCAGCCGGCTGCCGCCGAGCTGCGCGAGCAGCGCGTTGTCGCGGTTGATGCGCGTCTGGCGCGTCGTGTCGGCGATCTCGATCAGTACCCAGCCGGAGTGGCCGGTGGACGCGAGCGGCGTGAAGATGCAGTCCACGAGGAGCCGCACGTCGGAGCGCCCGATCGGCACGAGCTCGCATTCCCGCTGCGCCAGCGCGTCGCCGCTGACGCGCGCCCGGACGACCAGCGCATCGAAGCGCTCGCCGGCGGCGACGAACTCGCGCAGGCGCCGCCCCCGCGCCGCGCTCGCGCTGGTGGACAGCAGGTCTTCCGCGGCGGCGTTGAGGTAGGTCACGCGGACGTTTTCGTCCACGACCACGACGGCCGTGGACAGGGCCTCGAGCAGGGGAGCGGTATCGATCGCGGGGGCGCCGTGCACCGGGTCAGCCGCCATGGGCGGCCTCCGGCCAGGCGGCGAGGCGGGCTAGTTCGCTCTCGGCGACGGCGAGGGCCGCGGCGTCGGGCGAGGCGGCGGCGGCCGCAGGGCCGGCCCGACCGGCGGTGAGGCGACCGAGGCCTGCTGGACGTGGAACATGATCTGCGGGCTCGTGACGACCGGGTTGCCGGACGGGTCCAGCACCGCGGCGCGCAGGAAATGCGTGCCCCGGCTGACGCCCGTGAGCGTCGCGGACAGGCCGTCCGTCGCCACCCGCCGCCCATCGAGGAACAGCACCACCTCGTGGCCGGTCTGCAGCTCGCCGTCGAGCGCCATCGCCACCGGCACGGTCGCATCCGTGCCGAAGAAGGCTTCGTCCATGGCCGGGCTTGAGATGGAAATCGCGCGAACCGTCGGCGCCCCGACGGGCTGCGGCTGCGGGTCCGACTGGTACAGCGCAGGCGTCTCTTGCGCCGCCGGCGGGCGGGCAGCCGTCCCGGTGATCGTCACCCGCTCGGCGCCGGGTCCCGGCTGGTCCGAGTAGTGCACGACCCCGTTCTTGTCTACCCACCTGTAGATCTCCTGCGACACGGCCAGCGGGGACAGCAGGCAGGCGAGGAGGAGGATGGCGGGGATGCGCATGGCAACAGCATAGCCCCGCCCCGATCCCCTGACAAAACGGGGACGGCGATCTGTGACCGCCGTCCCCGCCGCCATCCCCGGAGACGGCTCAGAGGCTGTAGTACATGTCGAATTCCACCGGGTG
>JALORP010000059.1 GCA_025458865.1 Steroidobacteraceae bacterium
GAGCTCGGCGGAGTCGAACTCGAAGCCGAGGTTGAGGGTCACCTCGACGAAGCAGCCGATCTCGTCGACCTTCACGCCGCGGGCGGTGTTCGGGCAGCGATCCTTGTCGTCGGTCACGCCGTCACCGTCGGTATCCTTCGGCGCCGGGGGCGGCGGCGGGGGCGGGGGCGGCGGGGGCGGCGGGGGCGGCGGCGGAGCCGCTACCGGCTGCGGCGCCGGCTTGCCGAACTTGTAGCCTACGCCGAGACCGAACAGCCACGGATCCACGTCCACGGTCGCGATCGTCGAGCCGTCCAGCGTGGCGTCCACTTCCATCCAGATCTTCTTGACGTCGAAGTTGACCGACCACTGGTCGTTCAGCATCACGTCGATGCCGAGCTGGGCCGCCGGGCCGGCGCTGTTCTTCAGCTTGATGCCGCCCAGGTTCTCGTCGCTCGTCTGCGTGTAGTTCACGCCGACGCCGATATAGGGCCGGTACTTTCCGTCCGGGATGAAATGCCACTGCGCGAACAGCGTCGGCGGCAGCTGCTTGAAGTCGCCGAGGTCGCCGAGGCCTTCGACGAACAGGTCATGCTTCTGCGGCACGGTCAGCAGCAGGTCGAGCGCGAAGTGATCGGTCAGGAAAATCCCGAACGACAGGTCGGGGGCGATCTTGTTGCTGATGTCGAACGCTTCCGGGCTCTCGTCCGGGCTAATCGAGATGGCGCGCAGGTGCATGAACCAGTCGCCTTGTGCCGCGAAGGCCGGGCCGGCGCTCATGGCGAGCGCCAGTGCCGACAGGGGCACGAGGGTCCGCTTCCTCAGGGTCATTTTCTTGTCTCCTTAAGCCCACAACGGTGGGCAAACCGTCCGAAATGATACCGATTTGCGTAGCGCAACGGCTACGTGAAGTCCGCAGGGCGTACTGGACGCGTGGCTCAGGACCCTGCCGCCTGCCGGGCCGCGAAGTCGGCCTTGCCCTTCAGGATGAGGTCGTAGATCTCCTGTGACCGGCCGCCCGCCTTGCGGACGATCGCCTCCTGGGCCGGGCGGGCCGCCTCCACCCAGGCGCGGCGCTGGGCCGCATCCGGGCGGTGCACGGTGACCCCGCCCTCCGACTCGAGCCGGGCGAACAGTTCTTCGACCGAGGCGCGCGCGTCGATCCGGGCCTGCCCGGCGCTGCCGAAGGCCTGCAGGAACACGTCGCGGTCGTGCGGCGTGAGCCGGTCGAACCACGGGCGGTTGGCGAGCAGCAAGCCCACGTCATAGCTGTGCTCGGTGAGCACGTAGTGCGGCGCCTCGGCGGGCAGGCCGCTGAGGGAATACATGGTGACGGTGGTGACGCCGCCGTCGATGAGCCCGGTCTGGAGCGAGGGCAGGATGTCCGGGAAGGGCAGCGTGATGAGGTCGCCCCCGATCGCGGCCACGAATTCCTGCGAAGCCAGCGAGGACGACGCCCGCAGCCTCGCGCCCTGCGCGTCCGCGGGGGTCAGGATGGGCTTGCGCGCGTAGAGGTTCACCCAGCCGATGTCCAGCCACTGGATCAGCCTCAGGCCCTGCTCGGCGAAGATCCGCCGGAAGGGCTCGAGCAGCACCTGGTCCATGACGTAGTCGGCCTCGGCCTGCGACTCGAACAGGTAGGGCGCCTGCAGCACCGCGAGCTCGGGGACGATCGTGGCGGCGCCGGCGAGCGACCCGCCGACGATCTGCACGCGGCCGCGGCGAAGGTTCGAGAACTGCGTCTCCTCCGGGCCGCCTTCGCCGCGGACCAGCATCTTCAGCCGGAACTCGGGCGCCCAGGTGGTGACGTTCTGCTCGAAGCGGCGCCAGTTGCGTTCGTCGACCGACCCCGGCAGCGAGAAGCCGGCGACCGTCACCTCGTTGCGTGCCTGGCGCGGCGCCTTTTCCGCATCCGGCTCCTTCGAGCCGCAGGCGGCGAGCAGCAGCAGGCTGGCGGCGACGGCGAGACGGCGCATGGGTGGACTCCGGACGGCAGGCAGCGACTATACAGGAAGCGGAGTTCGTATGATCCCGGCGCCCTGCGCCGGTTCCCGGCACGGGTCGTACCGGCACCTGCGCCGGCTCCCGCAGCGCCTGTCGCGGCCGATGACTGGATCCGCGGCGGCTACTACGCCTGCGCGCTGCAGACCTTCAACGACGCGGTGCACCCGGACCCGACGCGCGCCGCCGCCCGCGAGCGCATGCGCCGGACCCTCGCGCGCATCGACGCCCAGCTGTCGGGCACCAGGCGCTGGATCGGCCGCGACCTGAAGCTCGTGGTGTTGTCCGAGTACGAGGCGCTCGCCGCGCTCGCGCAGGAACACGATAACGCGAATGCTCGCCTGCTGGTGGATGGCCTGCGCAGCTACCGCCGCCGGCCGGGCATGGGCAACCTGCTCTCGCGCCAGGCGCTCGACCTCTTCGCCGGCAGCTTCGCCGCCGCGGACCTGCGACGCCGCAACGGGCTGCTCGAGGGCGGCAAGGTCGTCGTGCCCGACCGCAGCTATTTCCGCGAGCGCCAGGCCGACACGATCGCGCGCATGGCTGCGCGCGGCGTGATTGCCTGAGCCGCCGGCGCGCCGCCTCGAGCGGTCGCGGTGCGCCTCAGCCGCCGCGCAGCATCTTCAGGAACGCGTCCACCGCCGCGTCGTACTCGGCGAAGAACGGGCCCGCCACCGGGTGGGCGGCCATGCACTCCGACCACTTCGCAAGGTTCGGCAGCGACAGCGGATCGGCCACGCCGAAGGCGGGCACCACCGTCTTCCGCATCAGGCGAAGGTAGGGGAGCAGCGCGCAGTCGGCGAGCGAGATGCCCGCCGGCCCCGTATGCGGCGCCTTGCCCACGAGCGCGTCGAGGATCGGCAGGTTGGCGGCGAGCTTGCCCTTGGCGGCTTCGACGACGGCCGCATCGCGCGTGGCCGGGTTCATCTGCCGGAAGAGCGCGCCCGAGTCGGGCGCCACGTAGAGGTCGAGCACGCGGCACAGCGTGCGCACGCGGGCGCGCCCGAGCGCGTCGGCCGGCAGCAGCGCCGGCGCCGGGTGGAGATCCTCGAGGTACTCGCAGATGACCTGGGACTCGATCAGCGCCTCGCCGCCGTGCTCGAGCGTCGGCATCTTGCCGAAGGGGTTGAGCGCGAGGTATCCGGGCGACCTGAGGCCGCCGGCGGGCATCTCGGTCTTCAGGTCGAGGCCCTTGACGCGGGCGAGCAGCACCACGCGGGCGACATAGGGAGAAGCCAGGGCGCCATAGAGCTTCATGCGTGACTCCGGGAGTGTTTGTGGGCGGGCCGCTGCGTTCAGCGGCCCTCGAACGGGATGGCGTCGACCTCGCCCGCGATCCACAGGCAGGGCAGCCGGGCGATCAGCCGGCGCCGCGCCGGACGCTTGACGTCGAGCAAGGGGACCTCCGTGGTGGCGGCCGGGAACTATGCGGCGGCAAGACCTTCCGGTCAACGCGGCCCGTGGCGTGGCTAGCCCATCCGGATCCCCGTAAGCTTGGCGCGAGGCCGCGCCATTCGCCGGCCCGTCCAGGACCATGACCGACCGCATCGCAGGCATCCCGAGGACCGCGCTCGAGCGCCTCCTCGCCGACGAACGTGCGCGTTTCGACGCCGCCCATCCGCGTTCCCGGGCGCTCGCCGCCCGCACCGCGGCCCACTGGCTGCACGGCGTGCCGATGCACTGGATGGGCGACTGGGGCACGCCGGTGACCCTGTTCCTGCAGGCGGCCCGCGGCGCGGAGCTCGCCGATGTCGACGGCAACACCTACGCCGACTTCTGCCTCGGCGACACCGGCGCCATGTTCGGCCACTCGCCCGAGCCGGTGGCGCGCGCGCTCGAGGCGCAGGGGCGGCGCGGCTTCACCGCGATGCTCCCCACCGAGGACGCGGCGGTCGCCGGCGAGCTGCTCGCCGCGCGCTTCGGACTGCCCTTCTGGCAGATGGCGCAGACGGCTTCCGACGCCAACCGCGCCGTGTTGCGCTGGGCGCGCGCGATCACCGGGCGCAAGTCGCTGCTCGTGTTCGAGCACTGCTACCACGGCGCGGTGGACGACGCCTTCGTGCGCCTCGAGGAAGGCCGCACGGTCAACCGCCCGGGCCTCGTCGGCCAGGCGGCCGACCTTGGACTGCACACGCGCTGCGTCGAGTTCAACGACCTCGCGGCGCTCGAGGCCGCGCTGCGCACGCGCGAGGTCGCCTGCGTGCTCGCAGAGCCCGTGATGACGAACGCGGGCATGGTGCTGCCGGAGCCAGGTTTCCTCGAGGCCCTGCGCGAGCTGACCCGGCGCCACCGGACGCTGCTGGCGATCGACGAGACGCATACGCTCTCGACCGGCCCGGGGGGCTACACCGGCGTGGCGCGCCTCGAGCCGGACTTCTTCGTCGCCGGCAAGGCGATCGCCGGCGGCTTTCCCTGCGCCGTCTACGGCTTCACCGCGGAGCTGGAAGAACGCATCCGCGGCATGCTCGCCGCGAAGCCGGCGGGTCACTCCGGCATCGGCACGACGCTCGCGGGCAATGCGCTCGCCGTGGCGGCGCTGCGCGCCTGCCTCGAGCAGGTGATGACGCCGCGCGCCTACGAGCACATGCTCGCCATGGCCGAGCGGCTCGAAGACGGCCTCGAGCGCCTGATCGAGCAGGAGTCGCTGCCCTGGCACGTGCAGCGCGTCGGCGCACGGCTCGAGGTCGGCTTCACGCGCACGCCGCCGCGCACCGGCCGGCAGTCGGTCGGCGCGCTGCCGCCGCTCCTGCCGGACGTCATCCGGCTCTACCTGCTGAACCGCGGCCTCGTGATCACGCCCTTCCACAACATGATGCTGCTGTCGCCGGCGACGCCGGCGGCCGCGGTGGACCGGCTGGCGGTCGGCTGGTCGCAGTGCGTCGCGGACCTGACGATCGCCGCCCGCTCCTGAGGTTGCCCATGCGCGCAGATCCCGCCGAGGCCCAGGCCTTCCTCGACCAGCATCCCGGCATCGAGTCGGTGCAGCTCGTCATCACCGACGTGAACGGCGTTGCGCGCGGCAAGAGCATTTCCCGCGAGGAGCTGCTGCCGATGTATCGCCACGGCCGCAACGTGGCAGGATCGATCCTGTCGCTCGACAGCCGCGGCGAGGACGTCGAGGAGACGGGCCTCGTCTGGTCGAGCGGCGACGCCGACAAGGCCTGCTGGCCGGTGCCGGCGAGGCTGTTCGTCGCGCCCTGGCTGCGCCGCCCGACGGCCGGGCTCCTGATGACGATGCACGAGGCGGATGGCTCGCCCTGCGCCGCGGATCCGCGCCATGCGCTCGCGCGCGTGGTGGAGCGCCTCGCCCAGGATGGCTTCACGCCGGTCGTGGCCGCCGAGCTCGAGTTCTACCTCGTCGAGCAGGACGGCGAGCGCGTCCGCCCTGCGCGCGGCCTCGTCGGCGGCCAGCCCTCCCCGCGCCACGACACCTACGGCCTCGGCAAGCTCGAGGAGATGTCGCCGCTGTTCGACGAGATGTACCACGCCGCCGCCCAGCAGGGCCTGCCGGCGCGCACGCTGATGTCGGAGTACGCGCCGGCGCAGTTCGAGGTGAGCCTCGCGCACCGCGCCGACGCGCTCGCCGCAGCCGACGACGCCGTCATGTGGAAACGTCTCGTGCGCGGCGTGGCGGCGCGCCACGGCCTCACCGCCACGTTCATGGCCAAGCCCTTCGGCGAGCTGGCCGGCTGCGGCCTGCACGTGCACGTCAGCCTCGCCGACGCCGCCGGGCGCAACCTGTTCGAGGCCGAGGATCCCGCGGGAACCGCACTGCTGCGGCACGGCATCGGCGGGCTGGTCGCCACGATGCCCGAGTGCATGTCGGTGTTCGCGCCGAACGCGAATTCCTACCGGCGCTTCCGCCGCCTCTCCTACGCGCCGGTGGCGCCGACCTGGGGCGTCAACAACCGCTCGGTGGGGTTTCGCATCCCTGCCGGCCCGCCGGCCTCGCGGCACGTCGAGCACCGGATCTGCGGCGCCGACGCCAACCCCTACCTCGCGATCGCCACGGTGCTGGCCGGGCTGCACCACGGCATTCGCGAGTGCCTCGACCCGGGCGCGCCGGTCACGGGCAACGGCTACGAGCTGCCGCCCGATCCGCGCGTGCCGCTCGACTGGCACGCCGCGCTGGCCGCGGCGGCGCAGTCGACTTTCCTTAATGAGGCGCTGGGCGCCGATTTCATGAACACGTTCATGGCGGTGAAGCGCGCGGAGTGCGACCGTTTCAACGCCGAGCCGACCGCGCTCGACCACGCTTGGTACCTGAAGCAGGCCTGATGAACGCACGCACCCGTACTCCGCCGGCGAAGCCGGTCGTCAACCTCCGCCGGCTGTACGTGGACTGCCGCTTCGGCCAGCTGCACGTCCGCAGCGCCTTTCCCTCGAGCGGCGGCTTCGACGAGCTCACGCCGCTCGTCTGCCTCCACCAGAGCCCGATGTCGAGCCGGACGTTCCAGCCGTTCCTCGCCCCGATGGCGACCGACCGCTCGGTGTTCGCGCCGGACATGCCCGGCTTCGGCGAGTCGGACGCGCCGCCGTCCCAGCCGGCGATCGCCGACTACGCCGGCGCGATGCTCGACTTCATCGACCAGATGCGCCTCAGGCAGGTGGACCTGCTCGGCTATCACACCGGCTCGGCCATCGCGGCGGAGATGGCCCTCGCCCGGCCTGAGCGCATCCGCCGCATCGTGATGGTCGCCGTGCCGGCACTCACCGCGGAGGACCGCGCGGCCTTCGACGCCAGTCCCCGGCCGGCGCCGATCCGAGAGGACGGCGCTCACCTCGCCGAGGAGTGGCAGCGCAGCCTGCGCTGGCGCGGCCCCGGCGTCACCCTCGAGCAGCTCGCGGCAGGCTTCGCCGAGAAGCTGCACAACGGGCCGCAGGCCTGGTGGGGCGCGCATGCCGCGGTCCAGTGGCCCGCTGCAGAGCGGTTGCCGCGGCTGACCCAGCCGGTGCTGGTGCTGCGGCCGCGCGACGACCTCTGGGAGCCGACGCTGCGCGCCCGTGGCCTGCTGCGGCAGGCCCAGTTCACGGACCTCGGGGAATACGGCTTCGGCGTCTTCGACGTCGCGCCGGAGGTCATCGCGCGGGAGGCGCGCGCTTTCCTCGCTTGAGCGCGAGGCCGGCCAGCGTGGCCGCGGGAAGCGGCAGGCTGGCCCGGGGTCGAGCCCCGTCCGGCCCGCCGCTGCAAGCGCCACCCCGGAGCCCCGGGGAAGGGCGTTCCCGGCCATATGTCAATACCGTCCGTCTGGCAGGACCTTCCGGCGCATAATCGCAGCCACAAAGCGAGCGTCTCCGGTACGACCGGGCGCCGCGCAGGGGAAGTGCGATGAACGAAGAGATGATCCCGCCGCGGGAAATGTTCCTGGGGCCGCTGTCCCAGGAGCTTTCGACATCCGGCCTCCACGTCGAGGAGGCGCTCGACGTCGAGCGCATCGAGCTCGCCGGCCGCGTCCGCGGCCCCGAGGCGAACCTCGGCTGGGAAACCGTGCAGGCGGGCGGCGACTCGATCGACCTGCTGCCCGATCCGGAATTCGAGCTCAACCTCGACGCGGCCGCGGCCAGCGTGGGGGCGTCCCCGCATGAGCTTCGCCTGGAGCGAGAGAGCCTGGAGCTGGCCGCCGAGCTTGCGACGCTGCGCGCAGCGGCGGCGGAGCGCGAGCGCGCGCTGGAGGCACGGATCGTGGAGCTCACGGCGCGCCTCGACAAGTGCGAGCATGAGATCGCGGACCAGTCGGAGCAGATCGCCGCGCTCGCCAGCGAGCGGGACGGACTGCGTGCGAGGCTCGACGGTCATGGCTCAGCGCCGTCGCGTGCCGGCGACGGGCCGGCCCGCCAGGAGCGCCGGGTGGCGGCGGGCCTCGCTCCGCGGCCCGACGAGCGGGACCGCGCTCTCGCCGCGGCGCGCGAGGAACTCGAGTGCCTCCGGGCCGAGCAGAGCCGGCTCGCCGGGATGCTGGCCGAGCGCGAGGCGCAGGTGTCCCGGCTGCTCGACGAAATCAATCGTCGCGAAACGCGCCGCCGCTTCGACGGAGATTTCCGCGGCGCCCTGCAACGCCTGATCGGCGCCGCGAGGCGGCGCGGCGAAAGCGATGAGCGGGCGCCGGCGCGCGCGGACGACGACCACGACCTGGGCGCCGCGGCGACCGATACCGTCGTGCTCGATCCGCCGCCGCTGGTTCCCGGGCCCGAGCCCGAGGTGGCCTCGTCTCCTCCTGCCGATCCGCAGCGCGCCACGCCGCGGCGCTTCCTGCTGTCCATGGAGCCGGGCAGCGGCGACGCCCACGAACTGGCGGGCGCCAGGGTGTATGTCGGCCGCGCCCGGGAGGCTGGCGTCCGCATCCCGGACACCACGGTCAGCCGCGTGCACGCAGTGCTGCGCCTCGACGGCGAGCGCGTGACCGTCGAGGACCTGGCGAGCAGGAACGGCGTGTTCGTCAACGGGATCAAGGTGCGCTCGGCCGTTCTCGACGACTTCGACACCGTCACATTCGGCAACGTGGGCTACCTGTTCCGCCTTGGCCCCGCCGCCGACGAGGCCACGCTGCGAGGAACGCAGTGATCGCGAGGCCATGACACATCGCCAGCGGGACGGTCGCGGGGACTTCGACCTGGACTCCACGGACGAGCTCCCGGTCCTCGCGCTCGCGCAGGACGAGGATCCCCTTGCGAAGACCGGCGACTGGCCGGTCCCGGCGGCCCTCCTGGAATCCGACGGGGATGCCGGTCCGTCGCCGGGTGACGAGGCAACCGCCGCGTTCACGATCGCGCTGCGCGAGAAGTCCTTCGACGTCGCGCGACTCGAGCGCGAACTGGCGGCGACCCGCGCGGACCTGCAGCGCCTGCAGGGCGCCCAGTCCGCGGAGTTCGCGTCCATCGAGCGGCGGCTTGCCGACGTGGAACTGGAGCGGCTCGCGCTCGCGGCACAGCACGACGAGCGCCGCGCCGCGCTGACCGCCGCGGGGGAGACGATCGCCGCGCAGCGTGCCGCGATCGAGTTGCTCGAGTCGCGGATCGCCGGAGTGGATGCCGAGCTGGCCGCCGCCGCGTTCGCGGTCCGGGACCGGGACGAGTGGCGGGCGCGCGAGGCGGAGCGCGCCGCGGAGCTGCGGCTCCTGCGCGAGGAACTCGGCGAAGCGCGGCTGCATGTGGCGCGGCTGCTCGAGCAGTTGCGCGCACTCGAGGCAAGACGCCGGTATGACGCCGACTTCCGGGCCGGGCGGGCCGCGATGGCCGAAACCCGCGACCGGCCGTCAGGCGCGCTGCCCGAAGCCGAGGTGGCCGTTGCGCCCGCCACGGTCGAGGCCGAGGCGCCGGGCCTCGCGCCGGCACCACCCGCCACGGCCGCGGCACGCCCGGGGCCGGCCAGGCGTTATCTCGTCCGGCTCGACGACCCGTCAGCGCCGCCGCGCGTGCTGGCCGGGGAGCGCATCTCCGTGGGGCGAACGCCCGACAACGAGCTGCAGCTGGACGAGGTCTGGATGAGCCGGCATCACGCCGTCCTGCGGCTCGGCGCCAACGCCACCGTGGTCGAGGATGCAGGCAGCACCAACGGTGTCTTCGTCAACGGGAGGCGCGTGCGCCGGGAACTCCTGCGCGACGGCGACGAGGTCGCCTTCGGCAAGGCGCGCTTCCGCTTCCAGGTCCACCGCCCGGGCGGCCTGCGGGATTGACCCGGGCCCTCCCGATGCCGGAATCGCCGCGGCAGCGGCCGGGCCGGGCTATCCTTCCGCGTCCGGCGGGAGGCGCCTCGATGGCAAGAGTCTTATCCATCGACGGGCCGGCCATCAGCACCGTCGAGCCCGACCGGCAGCTTGCCCTCTTCAGGGGCGCCCGCGCCACCTGTGCAGAGCTTCCCTAGAGCCCGGGCTCCGGCTCGCCCGGACGGACGACGGCTTCCAGCGTCCCGCGCCGGCCAATGTGCACCAGCAGCGCGAGCGCCAGGAGATTGAGCGTCATCACCGCCGCAGCGAGCGGCAGCCCGCTGCCCGCGGCCAGCGTCGCGACGACCTGCGTGGCGGCGGCGCCCACCAGCAGCTGGAAAAAGCCGAGGAGGCCCGAGGCCGCGCCCGCGACATCGCGCGCCGAGGCGATGGCGCCGGTCGTCGAGTTGGGCGCCGACAGCGCGTTCGCGGCGCAGATCATCATGCCAGGCACGAACAGCGCGAGCGGATGCGTCGCCCCGGCGAGCATGGCGGCGAGCAGCGCCGCCGCCCCCGCGAGCGACAGCCCGGCGCCCATGCGCATCATGCGCATGCCGCCGAGACGGGTCGCCATGCGCGAAGTGAAGAAGAAACCGGCGAAGGACGCCGCGGCCGGCAGGATGAAGAGCAGGCCGTAGGCCGACGGCGAGACCCCGAGCACCTCGATGCCCACGTAGGGAGCCGAGGTGATGAAGACGGTCACCGTGCCCATCATGCAGCCGCCGAAGCCGACATAGGCCAGGTAGCCAGGATTGCCGAGCAGGCGCCGGTAGCTCGAAAGCGTCCGGGGCGACGGCCCGGCCGAGCGCGTGGCCGGGTGCGTCTCGGCCGTCCGCGCCCACGTGAACCACAGCGCCGCCAGGCCCACGATCACCGCGAGGGCGAACGGGGCACGCCAGTGCCAGGTTTCCACGGCCAGGCCGCCGAGGGTGGGCGCCACCATGGGCACCACGAGCACCGCGGTCGCCGTCGTGGCGAGCGCGCTGGCCGCGCGCTCGGGGCCGAAGAAGTCCATGATCGCGGCGCGCGCGACCGCCATGGCGGCGCCGGCGCCGAAGGCCTGCATGATGCGCGCGGCGACGACCATCGGCAGCGTCGGCGCGAACGCCGCGGCGGCGCTGCCGGCCAGGAACAGCCACAGCCCCGCCATGATGACGGGCCGCCGGCCGTAGCGGTCCGACAGCGGCGCGACGACGAGGTTGCCGAGCGCGATGGCGACGAGCGCGAGGCTGACCAGCAGCTGCGACGCGGAGGCGCGCACCGAGAAGGCCGCCGTGATGGACGGAAGCGCCGGCAGCAGCACGTGCATGCCGAAGGGCCCCAGGGCGCCGATCGCCGCCGAGGCGACGATCAGCCGCCGGCCGAGGTCACGTCGGTCGGGTGGGGCGTTGGCGGGGGTCAAGCACCGCATCTTGCAGCGGGGCCACCCCGCGGGCAAGCCAAGCCGGGCCGGATCCTGCTAATGTCGCGCGGCACCACGGGGCGACCAGGCATGGATTACCGCTACATCGAGCGCATCCTCAAGGCGCGAGTCTACGACGTCGCCATCGAGTCTCCCCTGGAGCCTGCGCGGCGGCTCTCGCGCAGGCTCGGCAACCGCGTGCTGTTCAAGCGCGAGGACCTCCAGCCGGTCTTCTCGTTCAAGCTGCGCGGCGCCTACAACCGCATCGCGCACCTGACGCCGGAGCAGGCGGCGCGCGGGGTTATCTGCGCCTCGGCGGGGAACCACGCCCAGGGCGTCGCGCTCGGCGCGAGGAGGCGCGGGGTGCGGGCGGTGATCGTGATGCCGAGGACCACGCCCAGCATCAAGGTGCAGGCGGTCGCCGATCTCGGCGGCGAGATCGTGCTCGAGGGCGACGACTACGACGCCGCGTTCGAGCACGCGATGGGCCTCGGCGAGGCGCAGGGGCTGACCTTCATCCACCCGTTCGACGACCCCGAGGTCATCGCCGGCCAGGGCACCATCGCGATGGAGCTGCTGCGCCAGAAGCCCGAGGGCATGGACGCCATCTTCGTGCCGGTGGGCGGCGGCGGCCTGATCGGCGGCATCGCCGTCTACATCAAGTCACTGTACCCGGAGATCAGGATCGTCGGCGTGGAGCCGGAGGACGCGGCCAGCATGCACGCCTCGCTCGCGGCCGGCCGGCGCGTGACCCTCGACCGCGTCGGCATCTTCCACGACGGCGTGGCCGTCCGCCGCGTCGGCGAGGAGACCTTCCGCCTCGCCCGGCAGTACGTGGACGAGATCGTGCTGGTCACGACCGACGAGACCTGCGCCGCCATCCAGGACATCTTCGAGGACACGCGCGCCATCGTCGAGCCGGCCGGAGGCCTTGCCGTCGCCGGCATGAAGAAATGGGTCGCGCGCGAGGGCTGCCGCGACCGGACGCTGGTCGCGATCAACTGCGGCGCGAACATGAACTTCGACCGGCTGCGCCACGTGGCCGAGCGCGCCGACCTCGGCGGCGAGCGCGAGGCGCTGTTCGCCGTGGAGATCCCCGAGCGGCCCGGCAGCTTCCACGCCTTCTGCGAGCTGGTGGGCCGGCGCAGCGTCACCGAGTTCAACTACCGCTACGGCGACCCGGCCGCGGCGCGCATCTTCGTCGGCCTCGCCCTGGCGCAGGGCCGCGAGGAGCGCGAGTCGCTGCGCGCCTCCATCGAGGCGGCCGGCTTCCCGGTCATGGACATGACCGGCAACGAGATGGCCAAGCTGCACGTGCGCTACATGGTCGGCGGCCACGCGCCGGGCCTCGAGCACGAGCTGCTGTACCGCTTCGAGTTCCCGGAGCGCCCCGGCGCGCTGCTGCGGTTCCTGCAGGCCATCGGCTCGCGCTGGAACATCAGCCTGTTCCACTACCGCAACCATGGCTCCGACTACGGCCGCGTGCTCGCGGGCATCCAGGTGCCACCCTCCGAGCGCGGGGAGTTCCTGCGCCACCTCGACGAGCTGCATTACGCCTACACCGAGGAGACGACCAACCCCGCCTACCGGCTGTTCCTCGGGCCGTAACCTGGCTGCAGCGTTCGTGGGCCAGAATCAGGGGTTCCGGCGCCGGCGGGCGCCCCGGCAGGAAGGCGCGCATGAGTGACAGTCAGGGCCCCGGCGCGGAGCCGCTTTCGCGACTCATGGGGGCGACCGTCAGCCGCCGAGGCCTGGTCAAGGGCGCGGCGGCGGTGACGGCGGCGCTCGCCTTTCCCGGTGGCGCCACCGCGGGCGCGACCGGGCTGCAGCGCCTGCCGGGCTCGAACGCCGACCGCGTGGCGCTGGCCCGCGGCCTCGTGAGCGACCTCGTCATCCGCTGGGGAGACCCGCTGTTCCTCGACGCGCCGGGCCTCGATGCGCGGGCTGCGGCCCGTGGCGCCCTGCTCGAGGCCCGGCCGGGTGTGGCTGCGCGCCAGTACGGCTACAACAACGACGCCGTGCACTTCTTCCCGCTCGATGGCGGCCGCGTACGCGGGCTGCTGTGCGTCAACCACGAGTACACCAACGAGGAGCTGTTCCTCCCCGGCCTCGAGGGCCTCGAGACGCTGGAGCCGGCGCGCATCGAGGCCTACGTGCGGCGCCATCCGCAGGTCGTGTCGCTGAGCCTCGCCATGCACGGCGTCAGCGTGCTGCTCGTCGAGCGCGACCTGCGTGGCCGCTGGCGGCACGTGCCCGGCAGCCGCTGGGCACGGCGCATCACCGGCGCGTCGCCCTGCGAGATCACCGGGCCGGCGCGCGGCCACCCGCTGCTGCGCACCGGCGCGGATCCGGCTGGCGTCATGGTTCTGGGCACGCTCAACAACTGCGCCGGTGGCCAGACCCCCTGGGGCACGTACCTGACGGCCGAGGAGAACGTGGACAAGTACTTCGGCGGCGCCGGCGCGCTCGAACGCGCCGACCCTGCGCTGCGCGAGGCCCACCGCCGCATGCCGCCGAAGCCCGCAAGCGAGCACGGCTGGGAGCACGTCGAGGCGCGCTTCGACCTCGCGCGCGAGCCCGCCGAGATGCTGCGCTTCGGCTGGGTCGTCGAAATCGATCCCCTCGATCCGTCGGCCGTGCCGAAGAAGCGCACGGCGCTCGGCCGCTGCAAGCACGAGTGCGCCGCCACGGCGCTGACGAAGAACGGCCGGCTCGCCGTCTACAGCGGCGACGACGACCGCTTCGAGTACCTGTACAAGTTCGTCACCGCCGATCCGGTGCACCCGACGAAGCGCGAGGCCAACCGCGACCTGCTCGACCGCGGCACGCTGTACGTGGCGCGCTTCGACGCCGACGGCAGCGGGCGCTGGCTGCCGCTCGTCCACGGTAACGGGCCGCTGACACCCGGCAACGGCTTCGCCAGCCAGGGCGACGTGGTCCTCAGGCTGCGGGCCGCGGCCGACCTCGTCGGCGCGACGCCGATGGACCGGCCCGAGGACGTCGCGCCCGACGCGGCGACGGGGCGCGTCTACGTGTCGCTCACCAACAACGTGAACCGACAGCCGGTCTCGACGCGGGGAACCTGGAACGGCCGGGAGCTGGACCTCGGTCCGGACGCCGCCAACCCGCGGGGCCCGAATCCCTTCGGCCACGTGATCGAGATCGAGGAGGGGGGCGGCGACTGCGGCGCGCTCGCGTTCCGCTGGAGCCTGCTGCTCGAGGCGGGGCCGGACGGCGGTCCGAGCCCGCTCGGAAGCCCGGACAACCTCGCGCTCGACGGCGAGGGCAACCTGTGGATCGTCACCGACGGCAAGCAGCCCGGCGGCCACCACAACGGCTGTTTCGTGGTGCCGACCCACGGCCCGGAGCGCGGCCGGCCCCGGCAGGTCATGAGCGCGCCCGCCGGCGCCGAGGTGTGCGGCTGCAGTTTCACGCCCGACTTCACGACGCTGTTCCTCGCGATCCAGCATCCTGGCGAGGGTGGCACGCTGGAGACGCCGCGCTCGAGCTGGCCGGATGGGCCGGGCCACGTGCCGCGCCCGTCGCTGATCGCGCTGCGCCGCGAGGACGGCGAGCCGCTGGGCTGAGCGCACGCGCCCTGACGGCGCATTGCGGGCACGAATCGAAAGTCAGTGGCTAGGCTGCAGGCAGGCTCCGGAAGGTGCCTCGCGCGCGGGCGGGATCCGCGACTTGTGCCTGCGCCGCGACCGGGATCCGGCGGGGGGCACTCCTCGCCTCGCTGCGGTGCTCGCCGAGCCTCGCACCGCTTGACGCTCGGCTGTGGGG